>JBKPLP010000224.1:0-5316 GCA_046731735.1 Acidobacteriota bacterium | reverse complement strand
CAGGACGCGCAATTGAGCTCATGGATGTATCGCATCGTCATGAACGCATGCATTGATCATCGTCGGCGGCACCAGCCGGCGGGCGCGGCGCCATTCGGGGAAGAGGCGGAACACAAGATGTTGAACACGGCGGAAGAAGCGCCGGGGCCGGAAGAACGTGCGTACGCGGGTGAGCTCGGACAACTCCTGGAGTTCGAGGTACAGCGATTGCCCAAAGGGCAGCGTATCGTGTTCGTGATGCGCCATCATCAGGGTATGAAGCTGTGCGAGATTGCCGAGGCCCTGGGGCTCGCTGAAGGGACGGTGAAGCGCCAGCTGCATGCTGCCGTGCACCGGCTGCGCCAGGCGCTGAGCCAGGCGAACGTCGCCACGGGAGAACGGGCATGACGCGATGCGATGTCCAGGCATCCGGCGCGATTGAGCTGTACTTTTACGACGAGTTGGAGGCGGCCGAATGCGTCAGGGTTGAAACCCACCTGCGCGGTTGCGCGGAATGCGCCGACGCGCTCGAGGAACTGCGCGTGATCCGGGACGCGCTCGCGGGGCGGCCGGACGTTTCCGCTCCGGCATCAGGCGATTGGTCAGGGTTCATGAGCCGCCTCGATACGGCGATCGGCGCAGAACAGAACGCGCGACGCGTGGTGGTCTTCCTTCCCCGTCCGGCGCGCAGGCTCGTGGCGTATCTGGCGATGGCGGCGGTTCTGACGCTCGTGACCATCGGCGTCACCATGGCACTGCGATCGCGTCACGCACAATCGATGCAGACCATGGGTACCACAGCCGGCGGCACGGTCCGCCTGTCTCCAAGGGGGGTTGGATCGGGCCGACCTGAGATGACCAACAACGCAGCGACCGAAGCCCAGGCCGCAGACTTCGCCGCGCTCAGCGAGGAACATTTCGAGCGGTCGAAGCTCGTGGTGCTCGGGCTGGCGACGAAGGATCCCGAGGATCGTCATGCCTCCGACTGGGCCTATGAACGCGAGCTCGCCTCATCGCTGCTGAACGACACACGCATGTATCGGCTGGCGGCGGAAGATCGCGGACTCGCGAATATCGCGGATGTGATGCGGGACCTCGAGCTCGTCCTGCTCGAAACGTCGCTGACCGACGAGAAAGATCCGGCCGCGCTTCGCCAGCTGCAGCGGGTGATCCAGAAGCGCGATCTGCTCGAGAAAATGGACGCGGTGGCCGTTCCAACGGTCGACCGCGCGATGAGAACAAAGGGAATATGACGAAACGACTCAGCATAGTGTTCGTGCTCGCCGCGCTTCTCGTTCCGCAGGCCGCGATGGCCAGAGTGGCCGACTCGAAGCGCATGGAACGCGCCAAGGATCTCATCGCCGACGAACAGTGGGCGCGCGCAATCGACGAGCTCAAGGCCGCCGCATTGGATCCGCGGGAACCGAACAAGGACGAAGCGCTGTTCTGGCTCGCGCACAGCGAGAACCAGGCGCGCGACGACATGGAGGCCATCGAGACGATCAGCCGCCTGGAGCACGAGTTTCCAAGGAGTCGATGGGTGAAGCCGGCGCGTTCGCTGCGCATCGAGATCGCGCAGCGGCTGCAGCGCAGCGACGTCCTCTGGTGGTATACGGCAGCCCCACCCCCGCCTCCGCCAGCTCCCGTCGTGGCGCCCCGCGCGTCCACGCCGCCACCTCCGGCGGCGCCGCCGACGCCCGCGCCGACGCCCGCACCGCCGCACGCGGTCACGCCAGCAGCCGTGGCGTCAACTCCACGGCCGCCGGCACACTCGCCGGAGTTTCCGCCGCCGCCGCCGGTATGGGTGCCGCAAGGATACTTCCCAGATACGGATCTGCGCATTCAGGCGCTGTCGAGCCTGATGGGGACCGATGCGCCGCGAGTCATCCCCATCCTGCGCACGATTGCGCTCGATGCAGACGACGCCGGGGAAGCGCGGCGCGCGTTGTTCGTGCTCGCCCAATCGGGTCGCGCTGACGCGAGATCGACCGTCGTCGAGGTCGCCAAGACCGGACCCGAGCCGGTGCGAATCGCTGCCGTGCGCGAGCTTGGGCGGATCAGCGGGCCGACGGTGGCAAACGATCTGCTCCAGGTGTATTCGAGCGGCAACGAGCGGGTGAAGTATCAGGTGGTGACGTCCTTGGCGAGGCGCGACGCGGCGCCCGCGCTGCTCCGCATCGCGGAATCGGAGAAAGACCCGCGGCTCCGCGACGTCGCCATCGTCACGCTCGGCGATGCCGGGGGGCGCACGCAGCTGTTCACGCTGTATTCGACCGCGCCGGCGGACGCGAAACGCGCGATTGTGATCGGGCTGTTCAATGCGAAAGCGGAGGACGAGTTGATCCGCATCGCGGAGCGCGAGCGCGACAGCGCTATCCGCGACGAGGCGATTTCGCGGTTGCGCCTGCTCGGGACGCCGAAGGCCCGCGCTTACCTCGAAGCGCACCGGTAATTGGAAAGCGCTTACGAATCCCGAACTGCCCCGTGAAGCCGGCACTCTGCCAAGTGGCTGAATGCCGGTGATTTCAAGGGACTCGACAATTGGCCTCCGGTTCGCAATCATGCGTCCGGAGCCATGTCCTCACCCGCGAACCCTGATACCGCCCCGCACGGCCGGCGCCGCGCACTGATTGTCTTCGTCAACACGACACTTGCCCTCCTCGGCGGCGGTCTCACCGCGCTGCTCGGCGCGTTCGCGCTGCGCCCGCCAGGCGCGGCCACGGCGGGCCGATGGGTGCGCGCGGGTACGACCGACGATCTGAAACCCGATGAACCGGTCGCGAGAGTGCTGGCTGTCTCCCGGGTCGATGGCTGGTATCGCGAACGCGCACGTGAAACCGTCTTCCTGGTCTGGGACGGCGACAAGCAGATCCGCGCGATGTCGGCCACGTGCACGCATCTCGGGTGTCAGGTGCAGTGGGACAAAAAGGGGAAGAAGTTCCGCTGCCCGTGCCACGGCGGCGTGTATGCCGCTGACGGCTCCGTCCTCGAAGGCCCTCCGCCGCGTCCGCTCGAAGCGATCGAGGTACGGATCGATCCGGCCGACACGTCGGTGCTGGTGCGCCTGTGAAACGGTTGCTCGAGTGGATCCACGCGCGCACGGGGTACCGCGACGCCGCGCACGTCGTCCTCGATGAGCCGCTGCCGCCAGGAACCGGGTGGTTCTTCACGCTCGGCAGCGTACTGCTCGCCTTGCTCTCGTTCCAGCTGTTGAGCGGCGCGTTCCTCACGCTCTATTACGCCGCCACACCAGATCATGCCTACGACAGCGTGAGCTTCATCACGAGTTTTTCAACCGGACGGATCGTCCGCGGCATCCATCACTACGGTGCCAGTTTCACCATCATCGCCGCGGTCGCACACCTGATGCGTGTCGTCGCGTTTGGTTCGTACAAACCACCGCGCGAGATGACGTGGCTGTCCGGGCTGGCGCTGCTCGGCCTGATCCTCGCGTTCTCGCTGACGGGTTACCTGCTGCCGTGGGATCAGCGCGCGTACTGGGCGACGGTCGTCACCATCAACATCTCCAGGCTGACGCCGCTCGCTGGTGAAATTGTCGCCGGCGTGATGCGCGGCGGGGCCACGATCGGTGCGCTGACGCTGACGCGCTGGTACGGCGTCCACGTGATCTTCCTGCCGGCCGCGCTCGTGCTCCTGATCGTCGGTCATCTCGTCCTGATGCGGCGGCAGGGGATTTCCGGACCGGTGCGCCCGCGCGAAGGCACGCCGGCAGCGTTTTACCCATTTCAGGCCGCGCGCGACGCCACCGTGGTGTTCATCGTGCTCGCGGCGCTCGTCGCATTCGCGTGGCACGGGCCGCCGCCGCTCGAGGGCCCCGCCGACCCCACCGACGCGGGCTATATCCCGCGTCCCGAATGGTATTTCCTCGGCCTGTTTCAGCTGTTGAAGTATTTCCCCGGAAAGTGGGAAGTGGTCGGCGCGATGGGCGTGCCCGGTCTCGCCGCCCTGTTCCTTGCGCTGCTGCCCTGGATCGATCGCGCGCCCGACCGCCAGCCGCGCAACCGGCGGTTCATTTTGTCCGCACTGGGGGTCGGGCTGGTCGGCGTGGTAACGCTCACCGCGCTCGGCTGGCGCGATCGCCCGGCGTCGGCCGCGTCAGCCGACCGCTGGAGTCTCCGCGAAATCGGCGGACGCATCTTCGCGCAGAAGCACAACTGCGCGCGCTGTCATTCCGACACGGGCATGGCGGATTCGCTCGAAGGACTGCCGTCGACTCGTGGACCCGAATGGATTGCCGGCCACATCGCGGATCCCGAGATGATCGCGCCCGGCATGCGCGAGCCGGCCACCATCGTACATGAGCGGGAAGCCGCAGCGATGGTTGCCTACGCGCGCCGCGCGTCGCGGCAGCCGTATCCCGGCTATCCCGCGCACACCGAGGCCGCCGCCCTCATCTTCGCGCGGCACTGCATCGGGTGTCACAAGGTCGAGGGAGATGGCGGCACCGAGGGACCGGACCTCACGCACGAGGGGAAGAAGCACGACGCGGCGACGCTGCGGAAGTGGATCGAAGATCCAGAGCAGGTCGATCCGGACGCCGATATGCCGTCGTTCGGCGACCGCCTGACGACCGAGCAACTCGATACGATTGCTTCGTATCTCGCCGCCCGGAAGTGACACGAGCGGAGTGAACCACCCGGGTGCAGGGACCCCGACGATTCAAGTAAACGCGAACGGAGTGGAGCGAGCGACGAAGCGCGAGCGGAACGCAGTGAGCTAGTCGGGGTGTAGGGGACCCCGACGATTCCAGTATGATTCGGTGAGTGCCAGCCAATCCTCTCCAGGACGGCCTGCGTCTCGAGCCGACGCCCGGTCCAACTACCCTCGTTATTTTCGGCGCCACGGGTGACCTGACGCGGCGCAAGCTGCTGCCGGCGCTCTACAATCTCTCGCGCGGCCAACGGCTGCCCGCGCGGTTCTCGGTGATCGGCGTCGCGCGCGAGGACCAGGGGGACGAGCGCTTTCGGGAAGCGTTTCACAAGTCGCTCGAGGAATTCGCCGGCGTGAAAGGCACCGACCCCGTCGCCGACTCGCTGGCCGCGCACCTCTACTTCACGGGCGGCGATTTCAACGACCCCGCGATCTACCAGCGCGTCGCGTCGAAACTCGAAGAGATCGACGCCGCCGGGGTCTTGTTCTATCTCGCGATTCCACCCGGCGCGTACAAGACAGTCATTCAGCAGCTCGGCGCGACGGGTCTCTCGAAGGGAACGTCCGAGGCACAGTGGCGCCGCGTCATCGTCGAAAAGCCATTCGGGACGGACCTGACCAGCGCGCGGGAACTGAACCACCTCGTACATCAGCACTTCGCCGAAG
>JBKPLP010000223.1:0-8948 GCA_046731735.1 Acidobacteriota bacterium | reverse complement strand
GTATCGGGCGATCCGCCCTGACCGATGCCGGTGATCCCGGCGTCGGTGTCGACGAGGACGACCATGTTGCTTTGCGGAAAGGCCTGCGGCCCATTCCTGTCGTAGTTCAACGGGTAGAAGACGCGGATCTTGGTGATCTTGGCGGCTGGAAGCCTGGCCTGCGCGCGCGCCAGGGACGCCGGCATGGCCGTGGGCGGTGTCACTCCTTTCTGGCCAGCGAGCAGCGAGCCAACGACGCCGGTCAGAGATTTCGCGAAGCTCCTGCGGTCGAGATTCATGCGCCCTCCGTCGGTTGCTGCGAATCCAAAATGCCTCGCGTGCGTCAGCGTTTCGCCGTGTCGAATGACAACGTGCGGCTGAAAAACGGCATCACATTCTCTTGGAAGCGAACCGCGACATTGCTCGTGTGCGTACCGGAGTAGATCTCGAAATCGTGCTTGATCCCGTAGTTCGTCAGCACATCGTGCAACTTGCCACTGTCGACCTTCAGATTGTCCTGGTCCCCGACGTCGATGGCGATCGCACGGTACTGCCGCAGATTCTGAACGTACTGATCGATGAAGGCGAGCGGCGCGTTGGCCGCCCAGCGGGCAAGCACCGACTGCTGATTCGGTCCGATCGGCAGATCGAGATAGAGCGGCGGGTTGTTCGGATTCGGCGACCACGCTGCCGCCGACGCCAGCTGCGCGCGCAGCCCGAAGGGCAGCTTCGCGGAGTCCTCGGCTGTCTTGACGGCAGCCAGCGCCTCCTCGTTAGCTGGATTCGCGGGGCCCGCGCCCCGTGCCGAAAGACAGCACGGGCTCATGATGTAGAGGCTTCCGAAGACATCCGGATGCTTCATGCCGATGCGGCTGGCGCCGTAGCCGCCCATCGAGTGGCCTACGAGGCCGCGGCTGTTGCGATTCGGAATCGTCCGGTAGTGCGCGTCGATGTAGGACACGACGTCGCCGGCGATGAAGTTCTCGAAGTCGCCGGTGGTCGCCGAACTCGAGTACATCGAACCGTTGTGCATCGTCTTCGAGTCGGGCAGCACGACGATCATCTCTTTCGCACCACGGGCGAACGCGCCTTCGATCGTCTGCGGGACGTGGATCTCCTGAGACCATTGCTCGGCGCCGATCGAGTAGCCGTGAAGCGCGTACACGACCGGATAGCGACGGTTCCGCTCCCGCGGGTAACTGGGCGGCAGAAAGACGAGGACGGTGCGGTCGACGGCGTCCCCCTCCAGGTTGCCTTCGAGCGCCTTGCCGTGAATCGTGATGCGCTCGACCGTCGCCGGCCGCGCCCCCGGCACGACCTCCGGCACCGTCGTCTTGACCTGGCTGAACCCGACACTCGACGCCAGGACGGTGATGAATGCCATCACCGTCACGCGCTGCACGGTCATTGATTTCGGCACTCAGATCTCCGCACGTGGCCGCCGGACCACGCGATCCATCAGGTGTTCCAAGCTCGCTGCCGGATCCGACGTGCGGCCGGTGTGGACCGCCGAGGGCTGAATGATAGTGCTGCGGGGCGATACCAGCCAGCGGAAGCGTCCGCGCGCCGGCAGCTCGCCTATCGGCCCTGCCCCGGGACCGCCACGGCATACCGCCGGGATCGTGTCCAGGTTGGCCCGAATCGCGGCGACATCGACGGCAGGATCGAGCGCGCGCAGCGCCGCCTCGTCGAGCTCGATCCGCGCATCGAGGAAATTCATCCCGGAGCAGGACAGGATGACCCCTACGTTAATCCGCTCCCCGCGATCCACGCGTGGGACGACGCGGACGATCGAGTAGTCGTAGGTATGCTCAGCGGCCACCGAGAGCCTCCTGGACGAACGTCCTCGGCGGCGCCAACCGCTCGAGGAGATATCGCCGATACGCCGCACGGGCCGCGGCCGCGTCGGTCTCGCTCATCCACGAGTCGGGCACGAGCGCCAGGATCGCGTCGATAACCTCTGCCGTCAGCAGGTGCGCCAGCCTTTCGTCCTCCTCCTCGAGCCTCGTCGCGGCACGCAGAAGAACATGATCCTTAATCGCCTCGAATGGGGCGCGGGGACGGGCGCCGCCCCGGTCCCAGCCCGGTGAGTGATGAAAGTACAGCGTGGATCCATGATCGATCAACCACACGGCGCGGTGCCACATGAGCATGTTGGTGTTTCGCGCGGTGCGATCGACGTTGCTCACGAGCGCGTCGAACCAGACGATGCACGACGCCAGATCCGCCGGCACGGCGTGAACGACGGGATCGTAATTCACCGATCCAGGCAGGTAATCGAGCGCGACGTTCAATCCGGCGCTGTCGTGGATCAGGGCGTGGATTTCGGGATCGGGCTCGGTGCGCGCGAGATCGGGATCGAGCGAGGCGATCACGATCTCCGGTACGGGCAGGCCGAGCGCACGCGCGAGCTCCCCCGAGATCAGCTCCGCCGCCAGCGCCAGCGGGCCGTGCCCGGCGCCGCGAAACTTCACAACGTACAACCCGTCGTCATCTGCCTCGACGATGGCGGGCAGCGAACCGCCTTCGCGAAGTGGCGTGACGTACCGCGTAACGCCGACCGTCCGCAGCGCTGGCACGGTGTTCATTGTCTCCCATCTCCGCTGCGTCCTCTGACGGATCATCCGGGTCGCGCCTGCCGGTTGGTGTCGGCCCTGGTCTTCACGCTGGCCGGCTATGGGCGGCGTTCCCTCGCGGTATGCTTGCAGCGCTTGCTTGTATGATGTGGCGCGAAAGTCCAGGACCTGGAGCCGGTGAATCACGCGCTTGAATAGAAGTCGTAGTGGAGTCGCCCATGACCGCCAGATGGCCGTTACCGTTCCTGCTCGTGTTCGGTCTGACCGTAACCCGCGCCGCGAGTCCCACCGTCACGATCGACACGGCATCCCCATCGGGCAAGGTAAGTCCGCTTTTCTACGGATTGATGACCGAGGAGATTAACCACGCGTACGACGGCGGCCTCTACGCCGAACTCGTCCGCAACCGCGCGTTCCTCGACGATGCGGCCGCTCCTGCGCATTGGTCGCTCGTCCAAGCCGGCGGGTCGACCGCGACGATGGCGCTCGATCCGAAGGAGCCGCTGAATACGACCATCCCGACGAGTCTGCGGTTGAATGTCACGCAGGCTTCGACCGGTCACGCGGCCGGTATCAGCAACGAAGGCTATTGGGGCGTTCCCGTGAAGCCCAACACGCGCTACCGCGCGTCGTTCTACGCCAAGGCCGCGCCCGGATTCACTGGACCAATCGCCGTCTCGATTCAGAGCGATGACGGCGCGACGACCTATGCATCGAAGAACGTTACCGGGGTTACGTCGGCTTGGAAACGCTACGAATTGACGTTACAGACCGAGAAGGCGACCCCCACTACAAAGGCGCGGTACGTCCTGACAGTCGATCGGCCCGGCACGGTCTGGTTCAGTCTGGCGTCCCTGTTCCCGCCGACGTTCAAGGATCAACCGAACGGATTCCGTCCGGACATCATGCAGATGATGGTGGACATGAAGCCGAAGTTCCTGCGTTTCCCCGGAGGCAACTACCTCGAGGGCGATCAGATCGCCGACCGGTTCGAGTGGAAGAAGACAATCGGGCCGCTGTCGGAACGCCCCGGCCACATGGCGCCGTGGGGTTATCGCTCGAGCGACGGGCTTGGGCTATATGAATTCCTGCTCTGGTGCGAGGACATGAACGCCGAGCCCCTGCTGGCGCTGTACGCGGGGTACTCGCTCAAGGGAGTGCATGTGAATCCGGGGCCCGATCTCGACCCGTACGTTCAGGACGCGCTCGACGAGATCGAATACGTGACGGGTGCGGCCACGTCGAAATGGGGATCGCTGCGGGCGAAGGCCGGCCATCCGGCGCCGTTCAAGTTGACCTACGTCGAGGTGGGCAACGAGGATTGGTTCGACAAGTCGGGTTCCTACGATCAGCGCTTTGCGCAATTCAACACCGCCATCAAGGCGCGGTATCCGCAGCTGAAAGTGATCTCGACCGTCGGTTTCGAGCAGCCGGAGAACCTCCGCGTTCACAGCGTCAAGCCGGACGTGCTCGACGAGCACTACTACCGGACGGTCGACGTTTTCCTGAAAATGGCGCGCGGGCAATACGAGAAGTACGATCGCCGCGGACCGGAGATCTTCGTCGGCGAGTGGGCCGCCTACGAGACGCCGTTCGAGCCGTGGAACGCCCGCTCGCGCGGCGAGCCGCCAACACCGAACATGCGTGCGGCCATCGGCGACGCGGCGTTCATGACCCAGATGGAGAAGAATTCCGACATCGTGGTGATGAACTGCTACGCACCGATGTTCGTCAACGTCAACCCCGGTGCGCGGCAATGGCGGCCGAACCTGATCGGCTACGACGGGCTGCGCGTCTACGGCTCGCCGAGCTACTACGCCATCAAGATGTTCAGTACGAACCTCGGCGACGAGATCCTGAAGACGGCCGTGACCGACAGCGACGTCCTGACGTCGGTGACGCGTGACAGCAAGTCCGGCACGATCTACGCCAAGCTGGTGAACGCGTCCGATGCCGACGCGCCGGTCCAGATCACCCTGACCGGACCGGGCGCCCTCGCGTCAACTGCAACGGCGCTGACACTGTCGGCCGATGCCCAGGCCACCAACGCCATCGATACCCCCGAGCGCGTCGTTCCGCTCACGTCGACGGTCACGGGGGTCAAGTCGGGCTTCACGTACACCGTCCCGAAGCACGGCATCGTTGTCTTGACGATGCGCACGCGCTGACGCCCGGCCGATGTGGGAAGAGCGGTGGCACCCGCTGCGCGAGGAATGGGTAATCGTCGCGGCGCACCGGCAATCGAGGCCGTGGTCGGGCGCCGAAGTGGCCGGTCAGGCGGTGAAACCTCCAGCCTACGACCCGACGTGTTACCTGTGCCCTGGAAACTCGAGAGTCGGTGGCGCTGTCAACCCGCCGTACACGGGCACATTCGTGTTCGACAACGATCACCCATGTGTCGGCGTCAACGCGCCGGGCAATCTGACGCCCCCGATCGGCATCTATCGTAATCGTCCGGCGAGCGGCATCGCGCGAGTCGTGTGCTACAGCCCGCGGCACGACCTCACGCTGGCGGAGCTCGATGTCGGCGGCGTCGATGCGCTGCTCGAGACCTGGCAGCTGCAGATGCGCGAACTGGCGACCCATCCCGAGGTGAACTTCGTTCTGATCTTCGAGAACAAGGGAGAGGTCGTCGGCGTCAGCAACCCGCATCCTCATTGTCAAATCTACGCAACCAACTTCACCTTCAAGTACATCGACGCGGAACTCGGAGCGTGCCGCCGGCATCTCGAGGAAACCGGGCGAACGCTGTTCCACGACATCGTGGCCGCCGAGCGTCAGGACGGCCGACGGATCGTCTCTCAGCTTGGAAGCGCCATCGCGTTCGTGCCGTACTTTGCACGCTACGCATACGAAACGTACGTCGCGCCGCTGCGGAGCGTGGCGACCATCGCCGAATTGAATGAGGAGGAGCGGCGGGATCTCGCGACGGTGCTCCGCGACGTGGTCATTCGGTTCGACAATCTCTGGCGGATGCCATTCCCCTACGTGATGGCGCTTCACCAGGCGCCGTTGAAGGAAGACGTTGGAGGATTCCACTTTCACATCGAATTCCATCCACCGCTGCGCCGGCCGAACCTGCTGAAATACCTGGCCGGCCCTGAGATTGGCGGTGGGAATTTCCTCAGCGACACGTCGCCGGAGGAAAAGGCTGCCGAGTTGGCCGCTGCCGGCGGCCCACACTATCTTTCCGCTCCGGCCTGAGTCGAACCCATGACAACCGGCCGGCCGTTCCACCCGCTGCTGGAGCCCATTCAGATCCTGCATCGACGCATTCGAGACGATGTCGTCCGCGCCTGCGAAGAGGCAGCGCTGGCAACGCTCTCGCGCGTTGCGATGGAAGGAGAGGGCGATACGATCTACGCGATCGACCGCGTTGCTGAACATGAACTCGCTGCAGAGATCGGCAGAACGATCGCGACACGGGAGGAACCGGTCCTGCTGGTGGCCGAGGGGCTGCCTGGCGGCCAAGTCGTCGTGCCGGAAGGCGCCGATCGAACGACCGCGCGATGGGTCATCATTGTCGACCCGATCGACGGCACGCGCGGCGTGATGTACCAGAAACGTCCAGCCTGGGTCCTGACCGGGGTTGCGCGCGGTCCCGGCCCGCGCACGCTGGCGGATATCGAACTCGCGGTGCAGACCGAGATTCCTCTCGTCAAGCAACATCTGTCGGACGAACTCTGGGCCGTCCGAGGCCAGGGAGCTTCTGGCGTGCGCGTCAACCGGCTCACGGGCGAGAGCGTTCCGCTGATGCTCCATCCTTCGACCGCGACGACCCTCGCTCACGGCTTTGCCATGATTTCGCGGTTCTTTCCGGGCAGCCGAGCCGAGCTCGCTGCCATAGACGATGAAGTGATCGAAGCGGTGTCGGGACCGCCACAACCGGGGAAGGCACAGTCGTTCGAAGACCAATACATCTCGAGCGGCGGCCAGCTCTACGAGTTGATGGCGGGCCACGATCGCTTCGTCGCCGATCTCAGGCCGCTCTTCGAGCGCCGCCGTGCCGGCGGGGCCGCGCTCTGCTGCCATCCCTACGATCTCTGCACGGAATTGATCGCGCGCGAGCTCGGCGTCCTGGTCACCGACGAGCAGGGCTTGCCGCTCGGCGCGCCACTCGACGTGACGTCCGACGTCGGCTGGATCGGCTATGCGAACGCCGCTCTCAAGGCACTCGTCGAGCCACATCTGCGACGAGCGCTGACCCGGCGAGGATTGATCGATTGACGCCCCCGCTTCGTTCCCCGTCAGCGGTGCCTCACGGCGTTCCCGACCTCGAACGATTCGCCGCCGATGTGGCGGCTCGGCTGAGCGCAGGGGCATGGCCGGGGAGCGTCGTCACACGCAGCGGCGATTCGGTGTTCGTCGCCCGCGCGCCCGGGCGGTTGGACGTCGTGGGCGGCATCGCCGATTACTCCGGCGCTCTCGTTCTTCAGTGGCCGATTCGCGAGGCCACGCGCGTTGCCGTGCTGCCATGGCCCGAACGCCGTCTCTCGATCACGTCGGCTGGACACGGCGTCGAGCGTCATTGCGACGTCCCGCTGGACGTGATCGCCGATGCACGACGGTCCTACGCCGACGTGCGTGCGTGGTTTGCCGGCGACGCGGCGCGCCACTGGGCGGCTTACGTCGCGGGTGTTTTCCACGTGTTGTCGCGCGAGGAGGGTGTGCAGTTCGGTAACGGCGCCGCCATTCTGATCGAGTCCGATGTTCCGGAGGGGAAGGGGGTCAGCTCTTCGGCGGCGATCGAGGCGGCGACGATGGAGGCAGTCGTTGCAGCGTGGCGCGTGTCGATCGAGCCGAGGATGCGGGCGGTTCGCTGCCAGCAGGTCGAGAACCTGATCGTCGGCGCACCGTGCGGGGTGATGGATCAAATGGCGTCTATCTGCGGAGAGCCGGGCAGCCTCATGGCGCTGCTCTGTCAGCCCGCCGAGTTCCAGGGCAGTGTGCGATTACCGGACGGATTGGGCGTGTGGGGGATCGATTCGGGCATCCGGCATGCGGTGACGGGCACAGACTACGGGGCCGTGCGCATCGGCGCGTTCATGGGCTACCGCATCCTTGCGGCGCTCGCCGGTCTGCGCGTGACCCACGGCCAACGGGAAGGTCACGTGCAGGTCGACGATCCGCGCTGGGGCGGCTATCTCGCCAACGTCGGCGGGGAGGCATTTCGTCGATTCGAGCGGGACATTCCCGAGTCTCTCGATGGTGACGCGTTCCTGGCGCGCTACGGCGGCACGACCGATCTGGTGACCAGCGTCGATCCTGCGCGCCGCTACGCCATCCGGAC
Source organism: Acidobacteriota bacterium (assembly GCA_046731735.1). Lineage (GTDB taxonomy): Bacteria > Acidobacteriota > Vicinamibacteria > Vicinamibacterales > 2-12-FULL-66-21 > JALZOC01. The sequence goes on along the minus strand of JBKPLP010000223.1, from coordinate 1,103 downwards.
GCCGACAGCGCACCCGATCTACGAGCACGAGCGCGTGACGGAATGGGCGGCCCTGCTGTCAGCCTCGCCCTCTGCCGCGGCTGCAGCCGATGCGGCGCGACTCGGTGCGCTCATGTACGAGTCGCACGCGAGCTACTCCGCGTGTGGTCTCGGCTCCGGCGGAACGGATCGACTCGTGTCGCTCGCGCGGGCGGCTGGTCCGGCGCGAGGCATCTACGGAGCGAAGATTACCGGCGGCGGAAGCGGCGGCACTGTCGCGATTCTCGCTGATTCATCCGCCGGCGATACGGTCCGCGCCATCGCGCGCGAGTACGCCGGCGACACCGGCCGTGACGCGTACGTCTTCGAAGGCACATCCCCGGGCGCCGCCCGCATCGGGGCGATTCGTCTCGACGGGGCTCGCGACTAGAATTCGTAATGTTTTTTGTCGGCCACATAACGGCTAGCGCGCCGCAGGCGCGCCCGCCGGAGCGGAGCGGGGCGTCGGGGCCCCGCGAGCGACGGCGATGGGGGGTCCGGCGGGGCGAAGCCCCCCGGTCTAATCAATGCGTATTCTTGTAACCGGCGGCGCGGGATATATCGGCAGCCACACAGCAAAGTGGCTCGCCGCGGCGGGACACGAACCCGTGATCTTCGACGACCTGAGCCAGGGGCACGAGTGGGCCGTGAAGTGGGGGCCGCTGGAGCGAGGGAGCTTGTCGGATCCGAATCGTCTCGCCGAAGTCTTCGCCGACCGGACGATAGACGCGGTCGTGCACTTTGCGGCGAACGCGCTGGTCGGCGAATCGATGACCAATCCGGCGAAGTACTTCCAGAACAATACGGTCGGATCGCTGAACCTGCTGAACGCGATGCGTGAGGCTGGCGTCGTGACGATCGTGTTCTCTTCGACCTGCGCGACCTACGGCAATCCCGTTCGCGTGCCCATTGACGAGACTCATCCGCAGACGCCGGTGAATCCATACGGCGAGTCGAAGCTCATGGTCGAGAAAATCCTGCGCTGGTATGGCGACAGCTACGGATTGCGCTGGATGGCGCTGCGCTACTTCAATGCCGCCGGAGCCGACCCCGACGGTGAGATCGGCGAGGACCACGATCCCGAG
>JBKPLP010000222.1:0-4604 GCA_046731735.1 Acidobacteriota bacterium | reverse complement strand
CGGGCGCGGCGCTCGAGGCGAGTGAGCGGGCGCGCGCGCGCAGCCTGCTCGAGATGCTGACCGAGGCGCAGATCGACATCCGTCGCGGCGTGGACGCCGCGCTGCTGGATCGTGAGAAGCGCCTGGCGCAGGCGATCGATGCCAAGGCGGTGCGCCTGATGCAGCTGCCCGCCGGCGCGGCCGGACAGGCGCGATCGATCACCTTCAAGAAGGACATCGCTGATCTCGAAGCCGAATACGAGCAGGTGCGGGCGGAGATCCGCACGAAGAGCCCGGCATTTGCCGCACTCGCCCAGCCGCAGCCGCTGGGCGTGCGCGCCGTTCAACAACTGCTCGACGCCGATACGGTGCTGGTCGAGTACGCGCTCGGACGGGAACGAAGTTTCGCGTGGACGGTAACGCCGACGTCGCTGCGCGGCTACACCCTGCCCGCCCGCAGCGAAATCGAGCGCGCCGCGCGCACGACCTACAGTCTCATTACCGCGCGGAGCAGGCCGAAGGCCAGCGAGTCGGCGCGGCACAGGCAGGACCGCATCGCGGAAGCCGACCGGCAGACGCCGGCGGCGATCCGGGAGTTGAGCCGCCTAGTGGTCGCGCCGCTGCAGTCCGACCTCGGCCGCAAGCGCATCGTTGTCGCCGCCGACGGCGCGCTGCAGTACGTGCCATTCGGCGTGCTCACGTTGTCCGAGGCGGCAGCCGGCTATCGGCCGCTCATCGCCGATGCGGAAATCGTCAGCGCGTCGTCGGCGTCGGCAGTCGCCGTTCAGCGATCGGCGCTCGCGGCACGGACGCCGGCGCCGAACGGGATCGCGATCGTCGCTGATCCGGTGTTCTCGACCCGCGATGGACGCGTCAGGATGGCCGCGGCGAGCCCGGCCGATGCGGCCGGCGCGACCGAGACGGCCGCGGCGACGCGCATCCTCGAACACTTCTCCGAGGGGAGCGCCACCCGAACGATCCCGCGGCTGCCGTTCACCGCAGACGAAGCGAAGCAGATCGAATCGGTCGCCGACGGCTTGAGTCATACGACCGCGCTCGGATTTCAGGCGAGCCGTACGACCTCGATGGATCCGAGTCTCGGCACCTACCGATACGTGCACTTCGCGACGCACGGATACCTCGACGCCGAGCGTCCGGATTTGTCGGCGCTGGTCTTCTCGATGGTGAATCAGCAGGGCCAGCCGCAGGACGGATTTCTGCGGGCGCACGAAATCTACAATCTCAGCCTGCCGGCGGAGCTCGTGGTGCTGAGCGCGTGCGACACCGGACTCGGCAAGGAGATCAAAGGCGAGGGCCTCGTCGGGTTGACGCGCGCGTTCATGTACGCCGGGGCCGCGCGCGTTGGCGTCAGCCTGTGGAGCGTCAGCGACAAGGCAACGGCCGATCTGATGCACAGTTTCTATCAGGCGATGCTGAAGCGCGGTGATCGTCCTGCCGCGGCGCTGCGGTCCGCCCAGCTCGAGATGCGCGCCCGGAAATCATGGAGCGCTCCGTATTATTGGGCCGCGTTCATCCTCCAGGGAGAATGGCAATGATCGTCATCAGGCCGTTCACGCGGCATTCGTCGATCGCGCTGGCGGTCCTGTCTGCGGCGTCGCTCGTCGCGCACGGCATCGCCGCGCAGACCGACACGACGCGCCTGCTCTGGGACACCGCGCTCATCGAGAAGAAGACCTACAAGATCGTGACGCCGCAGGTCCCCGTCGCGTCGGTCAAGCCCGATCGCGTGGTTGGCGTCACCGTGTGGCAGCTGCGCAAACCCGCGCGTGCCGACACCGGGGAGCGGCTTCTCGCGCACCAGGGCGGCGAGGCCGAAGAGTGGATCCCGTCGCGCGTCGCCGCCGACAAGCGGCTGGTGGAAGGCGATCGCGTTCGTCTGAGCATTGAGGCCGCCCGCGGCGGATACCTTTACGTGATCGATCGCGAGCAGTTCAGCGACGGCAAGTCGGGAGATCCGTATCTGATCTTTCCGACCACCGCGACACGCGGTGGCGACAATCGCGTCGCCGCCGGCCGGGTCGTGGAGATTCCGGCGCAGGACGACACCCCGCCGTACTTCCGGCTGCGGCGCAGCCGTCCCGATCAGACGGCCGAGGTGCTGACCATCGTCGTCTCGTCGAAACCACTCGAGGGGCTAACCATCGGCGACAAACCCGTGCGAGTACCCGCGTCGCAGCTCGCAACCTGGGAGCGATGGTGGGGCGGACCGGTCGGACGGCTGGAGATGCCCACCGGCGTCGGACAAACCTGGACGAAGGTCGAAAAGAGCGCGGGATCCGATCGGCAGCGGAGTCTCACGCAGGACGAACCCCGCCCGCAGACAATCTTCTATCGCGCGAACAGCAAGGCTGACGAGCCGGTGATGGTGAAGCTGACGCTTCGCTACGATCCGAAGTAGCCGTAGATCGACTTCGGCCGGAAATCGAGCGCTTCGCGGCGGCATCCACTCTCGAAGCGCGGCGGGCGCCGGAACTTGATTCGCACCTCACATCAATCAGCGCGCCGGCAGGTGACGAGCAGCGCGAGGCCGGTTCCATCCGCATCGATCTGAACCGCCGCCGTAGGGATGTCGGCTGCCGCACAGCATCGGCGGATGTCGGTCTCGTCACGCTCCTTAAGAGACCAATTCGCAAGATATTCGAGCCACACCCGGAAGACGTTGTCTCGCTTGATGTTCGTGAAGACGAGCTCGCCCTCCGGGGCGAGAAGTGTGTGCCAGATGTTCCGGGCGGTGAGCGTGACCCAGCGGTCGGGCAGATAGTCGAACACACCGCCCGCAATGGCCAGATCGAATGGTCCGAACGGCACCAGCTTGCGCAGCACACGCGGGATCGTGGCGTTGAGGTAGGTGCAGCGTTCCGCTAGCGGACCGAGTGCGTGCAGGGCGAAGTCGAGCGCTTCGTAATCGAGGTCGCAGAGCACGAACTCGGCCTTCGCCTCCAGCAGCGGCTGCGCGATCGAACGGATGTCCCGGCATCCGCCGCACCCGATCGACAGAATGCGAACGCCATCCGGCTTGCGCTTGCAGGCAGACAGCATCGCGTCGGCCTGGAACGCCACCTTGTTGCGGTGCTGGCAGGTAACCGGGCTGCGGAAGGCCAGCGCTTCCAGCGCGTGGCCCAGCGATCCGGGCGCCGCGCGATTGGCTGCATCGCAGAGGTACTCGATCGTCTCGTAGTCCCCCGGATACCCTCGCGGCCAGTCCTGGGCGCGCGCGATGAACGGCGATTGCGCGTGAATGGTTCGTGCGGTCCCGAGGTGGGCAAGAATCTCGCGCCTGTCGATCCCCGCCTCCTCACAGGCTTCGATGGCGCGGCAGAGGACGTTGATGGCATGCTCCACCGCCCCGTCCAGATCCTCGCGCGACGGCGCCGCGTCCAGCGACACCAGAGCACTGACAGCGTTTCTCAGCGACTCGAGCGCGACATCATCCGCGCACACCTGTTCCACGGCCATGCGTTGTCCACCTTCGACAGCTGCCGGACGCGAGAGGCACGTGCATCGCGCGTACGATCCGAAGTGCGGGCTTAGTGGCGGTACATTTCGCGAATCTTGGCGGACACTCGATCCATGCCCTTGTAGTCGGGCCGCGTATAAAGCAGCTCGAAGGTGCCAGTCATTCCGCCGTTCTGAAGCTGCTGGAAGCTCACCTTCGTGAACTCGATACTCAGGCCATGACTGCGCTCGATGCCCGTAAACGTCAACGTGCCGTCCAGCGATATGCTCCCGGACCCGGTCGCAGCCTCAGGCTCCGCAGCGAGACTCGCGCGACCCGAAACGGTGTCGCGATCCTGTGTCAGCGTCATCCAGACATAAGCAGTTCCGAGCTCCCAGGGGTCGTTCACGCAGAATTTCGCCCAGTCCCCGGTCGCCTCGCACGCGGTTTCCTGGTAAAGGCCCGACCACGATCCGGCGAAGTTCGGAAGTGTGCGAACGGACTTCGTCCCACGGACTCCGTTGAGGTCCGCGAAAACGGTGGCGGTCCCGGTTCCGACGGCCGTGATGCGTCCGGTGTAGCTCTCCACCGCGACGACACCGGGCGCGTCGGTGCCCCACGTTGCTGTCGTGATTGAGGTGCCGCCGTTGCCGACGGCCGTAAACGTTTCGCTCTGGCCGATGAGGAGCAAATCGCTGCCGCTGACCGTGATGTTCGTGAGACTCGGAGCGGTGACCTTCGCGGGGCCGCCGTTCCCGCACGCCGGCGCCATTACCAGACCAACGATCCACAGTCTCCTCAGGAGCGCCGGCATGACTCACTCCTCCTTCGCTGGCCGGTTGGGATCCGCCCTCGACGCGAGGCCAAGAGATATCGCGGCTTGACGGTCGAGCTTCAGCGCCGCATCAAAAAGAAATCAAAAACCGCGCAAGCGTCCGCTTCCAGAAACTGGCGGCCATCGCCTGAATCGCGATCTCCTGCTTAATCTTCTCTCTGGTTGTGTACCAGATGTCTCTCGTCCCACATCCGACGTCTGCACGGTTTGAGAAGAAGTACAGCGTTGTCCCGTCGCGCGAAAGCCACGGCGAGCCGTCGTCGCAGGCGCTGTTGACCGGACTGGGCACGTCGATGGGTGTCGGCCACTGGTCCGAGAGGGTTTCCCGCGTTG
>JBKPLP010000221.1:0-10089 GCA_046731735.1 Acidobacteriota bacterium | reverse complement strand
GCATCGGCGAACCCGTAACGGCCGTAAATGCGATCGCCGAAGCGGCGGCGCATTTCACGAACGACCGGCATCGTGATTTCGGGGACGAACATCAGCGAGCCAGCGGCAGCGCAGGGAACAACGGAGCCGTCGATTTCCCTGGTTCGCGGCGGACCGCCCCACGCGACGTAACCCTGCCGGCTGTCGGAGGCGGTAATGCCCCACATGGTGTCGCTGTAGCCCGGAAACTCTTTCGACAGGCTCAGGCTGAAAGCCTTGTGCGCGCGAGTCGCAATGACCGAGTTCTCGAACCAGTCGGTGCGGGGCTCGGCGGCCTCGCGCCACCCGCGAAAATCGATCCAGGCATGTGCGTACTGGTGGACGAACAGCGGCGGCGGGCCGCCGATGTACGAATAGCGCTCGAAGGTGATGACGGGCCGCTGCCAGGCTTGCCAGGAGGAGGCGGGAATCGAATGTGTCGGCGATCCAATCGCCAGCAGATACAGGATCATCAGTTCGCAGTAGTGATCCCACCGCGACGACAGGAATCCGCTCTCCGGCTTCCAGCCGTGCGAGAGCAGCCGCGCATCGCCAGCGAGCATCCACTGGAAATCGACGCGGCGATAGATCGCGTCAGCAAGCCTCCGGATCTCCGCATCGGCGGCGAAGCACTGCCTCGTCGTCAGCACGCCCGCCAGCAGCAGCGCCGTGTCGATCGACGACAGTTCGCTGTTCCACTCGCGCGCTCCGGTCCGGAGATCGACGAAGTGGTAGAACCAGCCGTGCTCCTGCGCCTGACGGTTGGCGAAAAAGCGGAGCGTGGTACGGGCGCGCTCGACCGCCTGCGGGCGCGGCATCCAGCCGCGCTCGGCGGCGATGCACAGGCCGCTCAAGCCGAAGCCAACGGCGGCGATACTGCCAATGTTGCGCGCATCGCCTTCGACCGGCGAGCCGTTCGTTCGCGAGCGATCGCGCACGATGCCGGTCGCCGGATCGGCCTGCTCCCAGAAGAACAGAAACGATCGCTTCGACAGGTCCTCGAGGAGCGCGTCGTCTTCAGCAGAGAGAACCGACGGCCGCACGGCCGCCGGTCGCGCGGGCTCTTGGGCCGGACGGCGACCCGCGCAGGCAGTGACGCCAAGCGCGCAGCCGAGCGTGATGAAGACGATCGTGACGCGCAAACGCCGCACGCCTTCAACTCGCGTTGAACCCGGCCGGCCTGTCGAGGGAGAACAATAGGATCACGGAGCCGCGATTATAGCGGCGAGCGGTCGGCCTCTGGCATTCCGGAGCCGCTCCCTCCGGCGCGAGCGCCGTGCTGGGGAGGCCATGGGCATCCGGCAGCATGGTGATCGCCGGAACCCCAGGTGACAGAGCCGCTTATCCGTCAATCCAAAAGGGACGTGCACCTTGGAACGTCACGTGCTGATCACGGCGACGTCGCGGAGTGCCCGATCGGCAAACCATCAGCAGGGCTGCTCCATTTCAGGAAGGGAACGTCCATGACACGTACCACGGTACACACCGTCGTCGCGGCGGTGGCGCTGTCCGCCGTCGTTCTGGCCTCGGACACCAAGTTCACCAGCACGTGGAAGACGCCAGCGGCCTCAGGCGTCCACTTCGCGGGGAAGAAAGTCGCGGCGTTGATCATGACCGACGACGACGGACTGCGCGTCTCTGGCGAGGAGGCGCTCGTGCGCGAGCTGGCGGCGATCGGGCTGACGCAGGGCGTCGCGAGCTACCGGATCATCCCGCGCGAAGAGCTCCGCGATCCCGAGAAGGCAAGAGGCTGGTACGAGCGCTCCGCCGTCGAGGGGGTCGTCGCCATGCGCCTCGTCAAAGCCGACACACGGAAGACCTGGACGCCGTCGGTGTGGAGCTCCTCCACTTACAGCACGCTGTGGGGCTATTACGGCTACGGTTGGGGGTCGCTATATGTGTACGAGCCGGGCCGGACCAGCGTCGACCAGGTCGCCGTCGTCGAGTCGCTGGTCTTCAGCGTGCCGAAGAACGCGCTGCTGTGGGCCGCCGTCACAGAATCGACGAACCCGAAGGATGCCAATCGCGTCATCAAGGAGATCGTCACCGAGACCGTCAAGCAGATGACCAAGCAGGGTTTGATCCGCAAGGACAAGAAGTGAGCGCCCGCGAAGTGGTCCGGCGCTGGATCTCGCGGCTCGCGTGGTCTGCCGTGATTGTCTTCGCCACCATCGTGATCGGCGGCGCGCTGGACGCACGGCGCCGGCTTCCCGACCTCCAGCCGTGGCATCGGATCGTCCCGCGCGACTCGCGCGCCACGGATTTTTCACCGCACTCGACGCTCGCGGATTACTTGGCCGTCGAGGACGCCGCGTTCAAGACGGTGCACGATGAGATCGAGCAGCGCCTCGACCCGGCGTGGCGCCTGGCCGCGAATCGCTACAACCGGGACGACAGTTCTTCGCCGGGGCGCCTCGGGACCGACTGGAACCGCACGCAGGTTTTGCTGCCGGACGGCGGCGTTATCGGCGGCGCGCTGCTCGTACACGGCCTTACCGATTCGCCGTACAGCCTGCGCACCATCGGCGAGGATCTCCGGGCGCGCGGCTACCAGGTGCTCGCTCTTCGGGTACCGGGACACGGAACGGTGCCGGCGGGTTTGATGGATGTTACGTGGGAGGACTGGCTAGCGGCCGTGCGCGTCGGGGCGCGTCACCTGCGCATGGCCATCGGTCCGCACAAGCCGCTAGTGCTGGTCGGCTACTCGAATGGGGGCGCGCTCGTCGTCAAGTACTCGCTCGATGTTCTCGAAGGCTCCGGCGATCCGCAGGCCTCGCGCATCGTGCTGCTTTCCCCGATGATCGGGGTCGCCCCGTTCGCGTGGCTCGCGCGGGTCATCAGCATGCTCGGCTCGGTGCCGTACTTCGAAAAGGCGCGGTGGCTCGACGTCTATCCCGAATACAACCCGTTCAAGTACAACTCCTTCGCGGCGAACGCCGGACTGCAGACGTGGCGATTGACGACGACGCTGCAGCGGCAGATCGCGCGCGCGGCGGCCGCGGGGCTCGGCGCGAAACTGCCGCCCATCCTGACGTTCCACTCGATCGTCGACGCGACCGTGAGCACACCCGCCGTCGTACACGCGATGTACGACGTGATCGCCGACGAGCGGTCGGAGATTGTGCTCTTCGACATCAACCGCTCGTCCGGCCTCGTACCGTTCATCCGTCCCGACGACGCGACGCTGCTCACGCGCCTCACCGACCGCGCGTCACGACGCTACCGCCGTACACTCATTACCAACGTCGATCCAGCCTCGCTCGAGGTCCTCGCCAAATCGATCGCGCCCGGTGCAACGACCGTCGATCAGCGCCCTCTCGGCCTCGCGTGGCCACGCGACGTCTTCTCGCTGTCGCACGTCGCGATCCCGTTTCCGTTGTCGGATCCGGTCTATGGACGGGAAGAGACCGCGGGCGGGCCGGCGGTCATTCGGCTCGGGCTGCTCAGCCCGCGCGGTGAGCGCGCGGTGTTCTCGGTGCCATCCGACACGCTGATGCGCCTGACGTGCAATCCGTTCTTCGAGTATATGGAAGGCCGCCTGACGGCGTGGCTGACCAGCACGAAGTAGCCGTCCCAAAGCGTACGCCTCACCCCGACCCTGCAGCCTGTTACACACTCGCGGCCTCTGCGTTTTTCCAGCGCCGCCCGACAGCGGTCATGGCGGCCCCATCGGGGCGTCGATTCGAGGAGACAGATGCAGGTTACGGGAAGGAAGACTAACGACTATTCGTAACGCAGTGCTTCGATCGGGTCGAGGCGCGCCGCGCGCCGGGCGGGGTAGAGACCGAACACGAGTCCGATGGACACGGACACCAGGAACGCCAGCAGGATCGAGCTCGCGGTGACGATCGTCGACCACCCGGCAAACAGCCCGATGAGCCGCGAGATCCCGACGCCGGCGATGACCCCGATCGTGCCGCCGACAAAAGAAATCAGCACCGTCTCGATGAGAAACTGCCGGACGATGTCCCGCCGCCGCGCGCCGAGCGCGCGACGGACGCCAATTTCGCGCGTCCGCTCCAGGATGCTGGCGAGCATGATGTTCATGATCCCGATGCCGCCGACGAGCAGCGAAATCGAGGCGAGGGCGACCATCACGACTTCGAAGACGCTCTGCGTCCGGCGCTGCTCGGCGAGCAATTCGGCCGGCACGATCACGCTGAAGTCCGGCGTGTTGCGATGCGACGCATTCAGCACGCCGCGAATCACCTCGGCGCTGCTCACGCTGTCCATTCCCGGCTCGAGCTGCAGGTAGATACCGTCGATCTCGTCACGGAAGCGGCTGTAGTTGTCTTCGAGCCTGAGGATCGCCGTCCAGAGCGGAACGTAAATCAGATTGTTGCGATCCTGCTCCGGTACGCCGATGGTTTCGCTGTGAGCGCTCAGCTGTGGACCGGCGACGCCAATCACCCGCAGCCACTGCTCGTTGACCTTGATGTACCGCCCTATGGCCTCGTCTGGACCGAAGAGCGCCGCCTTCGCCCCCTCGCCCAGGACGGCCACGGGTGCGGCACGCTCGTTCTCCCCGTCATCGAAAAAGCGTCCGGCGGCGACACGCAGATTGCCAATCGGGATGTACGACGGGGTCACGCCATACACGGTCGGCATGTCCCGTTGCGGCTTCGGCAGCATCTTCGACGGGGCGAAGCGCTTGCGCGGCGTCGCGGCGTTGACCCCTTCCAGCGTGGCGCGGATCACGCGGAAATCCTGAAACGTCAGCCCTGGTGACGCCGCCCTGACTTTCTGGAATGCCTGTGGATCGATGGTCTCGCGCGCCTCGACGATGACATTCCGCACACCCAGCTGCTCGATGAACGCCATCACCTGCTGCTGCGCGCCCGCGCCGATCGACAGCATCGCCACCACCGCGGCCACGCCGAAGATCATCCCCAGCATCGTCAGCAGCGAGCGCAGCTTGTGCACGCGCAGATTGTCGAGACCGAGCTGCAGGTCCTGCAGCCACGTTCCCAGCTCGCCCTTCGGATCCTGGAGCAGCGCTTTCACCGATTCACGACCCCTGTCCGGGCTGCACGGGACCGCTGCCCTGGCCGCTCTTCTTGCGTTCCGCCAGCGGATTCCGCAGCGCGACTTCGGTGCCGACCGGGAGATCGGCGACGACGATGTGCGTCTCGGTGCGATCGGTGATCTTCACCGGCCGCGGTTCGAAAGAGCGCCCGCGGCGAATGAACACGACCGGTTTGCCGTCCTGTTCGAACAGCGCCTGACGCGGAAGATACCGTGCGCCCTTGATCGAATCGGCGGTCACGCGCACCTGCGTCGTCAGGCCGGGACGCAGATCCGCGGTGCCGCCGGTGATCTGAAAGCTGACGTCGAACATGCGGGTTGAATCCCAGCCGAAGAAGTCGCTGCGCCGGCTCGCTCCAGCGACGGTCTTGATCGTTGCCGGCAGCGTCGCACCCTGGACCGCATGAATCGCGACGTCCGCCTTCTGGCCGGCATTCAGGTGAGCGCGATCGTATTCGGTCACCTTCGCGATCAACTCCAGGCCCGAGGTGTGGAGCAGGTCGGCGACCGGCCGTCCAGGCCAAACCGTGTCCCCCTCGCGGTATTCAGGCACGACCATGCCGGTCCATGCCGCGCCGTTGGTATCGTTGTCCTTCACCGCCACGAGCCCATCGAACGGCGCCCGAATCCGCATCTGGTCGATGTTGCGCTGCGCGGTTTCCATCGCCAGCCGGGCTTTGTTCCGCTTTTCTTCGAGCACCGCCAGCGAGGCGCGATCCGTGGTATCGCGTGACGTGAGATCGCCCTCGAGTTGAACGATGCGGCCTTTCGCCTCTTCGAGCATCAGCACGTTCTTTTGGGCATCGACGGAGCTGACCAGCTCGTTGGCGCGCGCATCCAACTCGGCCCTCCGCACGTCGAAGCGCGCGGTGAGGAGCGTCACCTGCTGCTGGGCGCGCTGCACAATAATGTCCGCACGAAGTTTCGTGATCTCCTGCTCGGCCTGGGCCAGTTCCGACGCCGCCTGCGCCAGCTTCTCCTCCTGCTCGCTCAGGTCGAACTCGACCACCACCTCACCTTCCTTGACAGGAGTGCCGGTGCCCATGATGTGCAGGATTTGCAGCGGGCCGCCGATGGCCGGCGCGACCAGGCCAACCGAGCGGACCGGGCGCAGCTCGCCGGTCGTGTGGACCACCACCGGCACTTCGCCCTCCATGACGCGCGCCGTCGGGATGACCTCCCCGTCGGTCTGCACGCCATGCATCGGCACGACCTGCAAGACGGCGATCACGAGCGCTGCGCCGGCGATGCCGGCGACGGACCAGCCGAGACGCTTTCGAGTACCTCTAGTCATAATTCACCGGGACTCTGCCCGTAACCGTCTCACTTCACCGCCGGGATCGGATCCTTCAGCGCCACGCGTTCATCCGGTCTGACGCCATCGCTGACCACGAGCTGTTCCTGCCCGCGCTTGGCAATTTGCACGGGGCGCTCCTCCCAGCCGCCGCGCGCCTTCGCGACGTACGCAACGGAGCGTCCCTCTTTTTCGAACACCGCGCGCACGGGAATCAACACGGCGTTGGGTATGCGATCCACGGCAACGCGGACCGTGGTGTTCATCCCCGGACGAAGACGCGGATCCGTTTGATCCAGCTGCACGATGAGATCGAAGTTGCGCTGGGGCGGCCAGTTCGAGAAGTCGATCCGCGCGAGCGTGCTGATGTCGCCGATGCGGCCGGTGAGCTCGCGATCGGGCAGCGCATCAGCGCGCACCACCACCGCCTGCCCCGGCTGCATGCGGCCGCGCTCGGCTTCCTCGAGGCGCGCCGTCACGCGCAAGGTCGCGAGATCGGGCACGTCGACAATGACCTGACCGGGCCAGGCGCGGTCGCCCGGTTTGAACTCCGGCGGGGGACAGCAGGCACGCCAATTCGGCATGATCGTCACGACGCCGTCGACCGGCGTCACCAGTTGCAGCGCCCCGAGCTGACGTTCCGCCTGCTCGACGTCGAGCTTGGCCTTGTCGCGCTTCTGCCGCTTGCTGGCGATTTCCGCGTTGGCGATGTCGTGCATGGCCTTCAGCTTGCGCTCAGCCTCGCGAAGTCTCTCACGCGCGCTGGCGAACGCGACCTGCTTCTGCTCGCCCTCGAGCCGCGGCAGGAATTCCTGCGTCGCGGCGTCCAGTTCCGCACGCTGGACGTCGTAGCGCGCCTTGACCAGATCGGTCTTCGCCTGATCCTGCTGAATCTTGTATTGGGCCTCTGTCTTGGCGATCTCTTCCTCGGCCTGCTTCAATTCCGAGGCCTTCTCCGCGCGCGTGCGCTCCACCGGCACCGGGTCGAAACGGACGACGACGTCACCTTTTTTGACGTTGGTCCCGTTCGGCTTCAGCTCCAGAATCTGGAGGTCGCCGGCCGAGGACGGGGCGGTCAACGGGATCGACCGCACCGCCTTCACTTCGCCGCGCACCTGCATGTAGTCGACGAATTCCCCCTTCGTCACCGCGGTCGTCGGCACGTCGGGGGCGTCGCCGCGGCTGAAGGCGCCGCTCACGCTGGCAATCGTCGCCACCGCCGCAATCACGACGATCACGCCGACGATCGTTCGCTTGCTAGCGCGCCACATGCCGTTGCACCGTTACGCCAGGCTCGAGGCCCGAAGCCACGACGACCTCGTGGTCATTCATTGGACCGAGGGTGACCGCCTGCGAGCGGACCCGATCGCCGTCCATCACCCGCACTGAAACGCCGCTCTTCTCCGCCGTGATGGCATCGCGCGGCACGACGATCGCGTTATCCTTCCGCTCGAGTTCCACGTCCACGGCGGCGGAAAGATCGGGCATCAGCTTCGGATGGCTCCCCTGGATGCTGACGATGGCGACAAAGTTGCGCACCCGGTCGGTGAGCCGGCTGGTGGTTCCCACAGGAGCGACCTGTTCGACGCGCCCGGGAAACTCCAGCCCGGGATACGCGTCGAGCGAGATGCGGGCGGGCTGACCGGCCCGGAGCACATGCAGGTCCGCCTGATTCACCTTGACGCGCACCAGCATGGCGGAGGGATCGACGACGAGCATGATGGGCATGCCGGGGCGCGCTTCCTCGCCTTCCTGGATCTCGACCATCTGCGATCCACGCCAGTTCATTCGCAGTACGACGACGCCTGGAAGCGGAGAGTTGACGACCATCCGGCTGGCGTTCTGCTCGGCCTGCTGCATCGCCGTGCGCGCGCGATCCCGCTGAATCTCGAGGATCCGGACTTCCGCTTCTTCCGCGCGCCGCTTCAACGCGAATGTTTCCTGCAGCTGCTTGAGTTCGGCCTGCACCTGCTCCAGTCGCAGCGTGTTCTTCTCAGCCAGGATCTTCGCCACGAGCTCGTTCTTCTTCATCTCGAGGCGCGCCGTCTCGACGGCATTCGCCGCGACCGCCAGCTCGGCATCGTCTTTGGCCTTCGCCTGCTCCTGTTCCGCACGCTTCTTGCGAATCTGTTCCTCGAAGTCGAGATACTGCGCGCGCCGGTCGAACGCGGCCTTCAACTGGGTCTGCCGGTCGAATTCGACCAGAAGGGCGCCCGGCGCCACCTGCGAACCGCCGCGCGCGAGCTTGGTGATGATCAGGGTGTTGGTGGGGCCGGTGACGCCGACCAGCCGGGGCGCGGTGACATTGTGGTAGCGGACGGATTCGATGATCCCGGTGAGCCGGAGCGTCCGGACGAACGGTCCCCGGGCGACCTGGGCGACGGGCGGGCCCCCTGCGGGGGTCGAGCCGTTGGCGCGGACTCTCGCCATGAGCGCGATCCCGACGCCCGCCATGAGGACCAGGACGAAGGCGGCCAGCGCGTATTTTCGGGGCATTGTTTACTCGCGGATAGTGTCGCCATCGATAGCGGCTGATTCGTCAGCTCGTCGGCCGGGGACCGGGGGCGCTACCGTCTGCACAGCGGCAGATGTGCTGGATGTTGAGACGTATTTGGACACACATTGGTTGGCGGATTTCTCAACAAAATCAGCGGTCCCGAGCGTCATCCCAGGCGCCGACACGCGCAATGGCTGATTTGACACCAACCGAAGAAGAATTGCCAGAATCGCCGGAATTGCCAGAATTGCCAGAATTGCCAGAATTGCCAGAATTTCGTTTCCTGACTTCTGAGGATTCAGCGAAGGAAGTTTTGGCAATTTTGGCAATCTTGGCAATTTCGGGATTCGCCTCGGGTGTTCGCCTCGGGTTGACGTCTGACCCGAGCGGCACTAGACTCAGGTCAGATGTCGACCCGAGACCGCGCCGACCGCGACCCCCTCATGCAGGGCACTCTCGACCTGTTGATCCTCCGGACCCTCGTCTTTGGTCACGAGCACGGTCAAGGCATCGCCCGCGCGATTCAGCAGACCTCCGAAGACGTGCTGCTGGTCGAGCACGGCGCCCTCTACCCCGCACTGCAGCGACTAGAAGCGAAAGGCTGGATCGTCGCGGAATGGGGAACGTCCAGCAACAACCGCAAGGCCCGCTTCTACAAGCTGACTCCCGCGGGCCGCCGGCACCTCGCGCGCCAGACCACGCGCTGGCGAAGGATGGCCGCCGCAATCGGACGCGTACTCGGGCCGGAAACGGCAGGAGGGTGAGCGCATGTTCCGACGCCGCCGCCGACCGGATGATTTCGCCAACGAGATCCGTTCGCACCTCGAGCTCGAGGTAGACAGGCTGCGCGAGGACGGCATGAGCCCGGACCAGGCCGAGGCCGCCGCACGCCGCGCCTTCGGCAACGTCACGCTCGCACGGGAGCGCTACTACGAACAGGGTCGCTGGTTGCTCCTGGATCATCTTCGGCAGGACGTGCGGTTCGCGCTGCGGCTGCTCGCCCGAACGCCACTGCTGACCGCCGCGATCGTCGCGACGCTGGCACTCGGAATCGGCGTCGCGTCGGCGGTCTTCAGCCTGGTCCACGCCGTCGTCCTTAAACCGCTCGATTACGGCCATCCGGATCGTCTCGTGCAGCTATTCGAGACCGGGAAACGCGAAGGCGGCGAGGCCGACTGGGTGTCGCTCCCGAATTTCCGCGACTGGCGCACCAAGACCGACGTCTTCGAAGAGATGGCGGCCTACCGCTACAGCC
>JBKPLP010000220.1:0-2728 GCA_046731735.1 Acidobacteriota bacterium | reverse complement strand
AAAACATCCTCAAACAGGCTTGACGATCAGTGAGATGGCGGCGGACAGGCGCGCCCACTGTGCGGTTTCCGCTTTCAAGGCCTTGCGACCGGAGGCGGTGAGTCGGTAGTACTTCGCGCGGCGGTTGTTCTCACTGGGAGCCCACTCCGCCGCAACCCAGCCCTGTTGCTCGAGCTTATGGAGCGCGGGGTAGAGCGCGCTCTGTCCGACCCGGAGCTGCTCATTCGACATCTGGCGGATCCGCTGCGCGACCGCCCAGCCGTGCATGGGTTCCAGCGCGAGGATCCTCAGAATCAGCAGGTCGAGCGTGCCTTGAACGAGATCGGTCGGTTTGCTCAGGACGGCGCCTCCAGTCAGTTACTGACAGGAGACTATATCCGTACGCCGGAATCGTCAAGGGCGACAAACGCGCGGGGATTGAGGTCTGAAGGAGTGAGCGCGGAGTCAGGCAGCTGCTGCCCGACTCCGGGCTGGACGCGGACGGCGCTGAGCCGGCCGGAGGAGCGGGTGGCTTACCAGCGAGACTCGCGGCGCTGCTTGCCGCCGCCGCGCGCCGCGAACCCGCCGCCGCCGCCGCTGCGCTGCTGCTGCGGTTTTGCCTCGTTCACGATCAAGCGGCGGCCGTCGAGCTCCTGCTGATCGAGCGCGGAACACGCCGCCTGCCCCTGCTCGTCATTCGTCATCTCGACGAAGCCAAACCCCCGGGATCGGCCCGTCGCCTGATCTCGAATCAAGCGAACGGACGCGACATCGCCGAGCGGAGTGAAGAGCTCTTCGAGCTGCTGCTCGGCGGTGTTGAATGACAGATTTCCTACGTAAATTCTCATGGCACTTTCCAGTGAATAAGGTTGGAAGCGGCGTGCTTGGTGACTTCTGGAGCGTGCAACAAGACTTGACGCAGGCAGAACAAACGCGGCGGGACCAACGCGACGAAACACTATAACACGGGGTTGGCAGCTCCGACCGGCGGTCAGGCGTATACTGTACTAGGTACAGCTTTCCTGAGCCCTGCGGCCGATCCGGCCCCCGGCCCTCACCAAAGCGAATCTCAGGAGGGCTTGTGAGACCTTTCAGGCACAACAACGACTTCGGCCGACGCTCCGAGGCCCCCGCGGCCGCAACCGTGCCTTCCGTGTGTCCTGACTGCCGCTCGTCGTCGATTTCGACGACCGCGAAGAGTCCGGACGCCAACGCCTACTGGCGGTGTGCCGCGTGCGGCGAGGTGTGGAACATGTCCCGGCGCGACAGCTCGCGCAGCGGAGCCAGCTCGTGGCGATGAGTCAGACCGAGCTCGTGCGCGAGCTCCGGGAATTGATTGACGCACTCGATCGGCGGCTGCCCCGCGTCGAGCAGGCGGGCGAGGCGTCGATTGCCCGCGACGCCGCCGCCCTTCGGGAAAAGGCCGTGGCCCGCCTCGCCGAGCTCGAGGTTCAGAAAACCTCGTCCAAGTAGAGTCTTCGTTCCAGCGATGGCGAAGCCCTGTAACGACCAGCGAACTGCCGAAGAACAGCGAAGCGTGATATGATGATGTGTCGGATCTCAAACGCGCTCTGCCGTCTGTAGGCGTATCGGGCCTTTCCTGACTCGCTCCTCCGCACGTCCTTAGCTACGAACCGAAATCCGCCCGGAGCGGGAGCTCCGTCGCACGGGTGCCGTTTGGCTCCACCCGTGTTCACTTTTCAGGAGATTTCTTTTAAATGCCATTTTCGAAGTTCGGGCTCGCGCCCTCACTGTGTACGCCGCTCGCCAGGATGGGGTACGCCGCACCCACGCCGGTGCAATCCGAAGCGATCCCGGCCGTCTTGCGTGGAGCCGACGTGCTGGCGCGGGCACAAACAGGAACGGGTAAGACCGCCGCTTTTGGACTGCCCATGATAGAACGGCTCCTCGTAAGAGGACGGCGACCCGCGCACGGCAGTCCGCGCGGGCTCGTCCTGGTGCCGACGCGTGAGCTGGCCCTCCAGGTCCACCGCGCGCTGTCCGGATACGGAGCATCGGTAGGTCTGCGGGTCACGGCCATATTTGGCGGCGTACCGATGGCGCCGCAGGTCAACGCATTGAGGCACGGGACGGACGTCGTCGTCGCCACGCCGGGCCGGCTGATCGATCACCTGCAGCGCCGCACGATCAAGCTGTCCTCGGTCGAGATCCTCACGCTCGACGAGGCGGATCGCATGCTCGATATGGGTTTTCTGCCGCCGCTGCGACGCGTGCTGCTGGCGCTGCCCCAATCCCGCCAGACGCTGCTTTTTTCCGCGACGCTGCCAGACCCCGTCGTGCGTCTCTCCGCCGAGTTCACCCGCGATCCGGTGCGCATCGACGTATCGCCTGCCGACCCGGTGGCGCCGACGATCACGCATCGGATGCATCCTGTCGATCCGGATCGCAAGCGGGCCTTGCTCCAGCACGTGCTGACCGAGGTGCCGGGGGGTCGGGCGCTGGTATTCTGCAAGACCAAACGTGGCGCCGATCGTGTTGGTGAGCATCTGATGGGCGCCGGCATCCGTGCCGCGGTCATCCACGGCAACAAAGGGCAAGGCGCCCGCAACCGCACGCTCGCGGATTTCAGGAGCGGCCGTGTGAGCGTGCTCGTGGCCACCGACATCGCCGCGCGCGGGCTCGACATCGCACACCTTCCGCTGGTGGTGAACTACGATTTGCCGCTGGTCGCGGAAGATTACGTCCATCGCGTCGGACGAACGGGACGGGCGGGTGTTGCCGGCCGCGC
>JBKPLP010000219.1:0-16045 GCA_046731735.1 Acidobacteriota bacterium | reverse complement strand
GCGGGAGACCCGATGCTGTCAAGCGCGGACCAAAGAGGGATGAGATCACGCGACCCGCGACGGTTGGGCGGCGGGCCGGGGAAGCAACAGTTCCAGCAGGGGGCTCGCCATGAAAGTCGTCACCACCGCCATGATCACGAGCATCGAAAACATCGTCGGCGAAATCACGCCCAGGTCGAGCCCGACGTTCAAGATCACCAGCTCGATCAAGCCCCTGGTGTTCATGAGCACACCGACAGCGACCGCGTCGCGCCAGCTCGCGCCCGTAAGGCGCAGGGTAACGGCGCAGCCCGCGAGCTTCCCGGCCACTGCTACCGCGACGATGAGGGCACAGTCCACCCAGGCGCTGGCCCCGTTCAGCACTCCTACACTGGTCCGCAAGCCCGTGAATGCAAAGAACAGCGGGAGCAGCAGCGCGCTGGTGAGCGGGTCAAGCCGCTCGCTGACATAGCGGACGAGCGATTCGTTCT
The DNA here is from genome assembly GCA_046731735.1 of Acidobacteriota bacterium. Lineage (GTDB taxonomy): Bacteria > Acidobacteriota > Vicinamibacteria > Vicinamibacterales > 2-12-FULL-66-21 > JALZOC01. Next base: position 15,575 of record JBKPLP010000219.1, on the reverse strand, counting down.
TCGGCAGAATGACGCCCGCCAGGAACGCGCCGAAGAGCGCATGAATGCCGATTCGCTCCGTCGTCCAGCTCGACAGGATCATGAACAACAAGAGCCACGCGAGGCCCTCGCGCCCGACCGATGTTGCAACCGCCAGGCGGGTTCGGCGGAGCAACGGAGCGATGACGTAGAACGCAACCAGCAGGTAAGCGGCAAGACCCGCAACCGGCAGCCAGAACGGCCCTGCGTCTCCCGTGGCACGGACGGTCGCGATCAGAAACGCGAGCAGGCACCACGCGGTGACGTCGTCGACCGCCGCGGCCGAAATCGCGATCACTCCGATCGACGTGTTCAGGAGGTTGCGCTCCGCGAGGAGACGGGCGAGCACCGGGAATGCGGTGACGCTCATGGCGGTCCCCATGAACAGCGCAAACGTGAACGGCGAAACCGCGTCGCTCGACAGCCGATCGTGGAGGTACACGGCCAGCGCGGCACCCGAGATCAGCGGGACGACGATGCTCACCTGGCTGGTGAACAGCACGGCACGCCCGGCCTGGCGCAGCCGGCTCGTGTCGAGCGTCAGGCCGACTTGAAACATGAACAGGACCAGGCCGATCTGGCTCAGCCCGCTGAGGAGCCCGAGGCTCGCGGGCGGGAACAGCGAAGAAGATACGCCGGGCAGCAACCATCCGAGCAGCGACGGCCCCAGCAGAATGCCGGCGACGATTTCCCCGACGACGCGAGGCTGGCGCAACTTCCCGAAGCACCAGCCCAGACCCCGAGCGGCCGCGCAGATGACGACGATTTGCAGAAGCAGCGTGCGTAGATCGGGCATCAGCTCCGCTTCGGCGGGCTGCCGCGGCGCGCCGCTTCTCTCGTCGCCGATCCAAGCTGAAGGAACCGCCCACCAGCGAGGATCAAATTCAGTCCGAGGATGGTCGGCAGAATCAGGTGCCAGTCGGCCCGCGAGTCGAGCCAGAACAACGGCGGTGAAAGGGCGATGAGGGCCAGCCCCACCCCCATCAGGCGCCGTCCTTTGCTCTCACTCGGAAGAGTTCCTGCAAAAGCCGGACTGACGAAGACGGCGGCCGGGGCCTCCGCCTTCCCGCGGTGATCGAACACTTCGCATCGCAGGCGCGCCGCCTCCCGGATGCTCGAGCGACAGTAGTCCAGCGCCTCATCGAGCGAATCGAAGATGAGACACGTATCAGCCACTCCGCGCCCGGAGTAGCGGCCGTCCGACGTCATTCCTGCGTGAGTCTCCGCGTCGGACAGAAAGACCGCATACTGACCCGCCTGCATGAGTTCCAGCCAGGCCGCCGGCTTCCGGTTCTCGTCAAAAAGAAGAACCTCGCGCACGGATCTGCCCGGCTCTACAGCTTCAACCATCGCACGGCGTTCGGCCGCGTCGCGAGGAAACGTTCGAAATCAGCGCCCGAAATCGTGACGCTCGCGGTGTTCAGGTTCGGGTGAAAGATCAACTTGCCGGCAGCACGCAAATCCTGATCGACGATCACCCGGACGTCCTTCGATCCTTCGTGCAGCAGCCCGAACGGCGACACTGAGCCGGGCGTTACGCCGAGCGTGGCCATCAATCGTTCGGGCGATCCGAAGCTGAAACGATCGTCGCCGACGATCTTCACGAGCTGCCGCAGGTCCGCCTCCTTGTGGATCTCGAGGATTACCAGGTACTGGCGATCGCCCTTTTTGTTCCGCAGAAACAGGTTCTTCACTTGGGTCGCCGGAATCGGTCCCCAGTGCTCCGCCGCCTCCTCGCCCGTGAACACGGGCGGATGCTCGTATTTCTCGTATTGAATCCCCATCGAGTCGAGAAACTCGTACACCTTCTGAGGATCGCCACTCATGCGTGTGATTGTATTCTGGCAGAGTACTGGTCCGCCTGAAGGCGGCCGCTACGGAGAAGGCATGACGACATTGACCGAGCGGTTCGACGAGGCGGTGCGCTACGCGCGCGAGGTCCACGCCGGTCAATCACGAAAGGGTGGCCGCGCGCCCTATGTCGCGCACCTCCTCGGCGTCGCCTCCATCGTGCTCGACGACGGCGGAACCGAGGACGAAGCGATCGCCGCGCTGCTCCATGATGCCGCCGAAGATCACGGCGGCCGGCCACGCCTCGACGACATCCGCGCCCGCTTCGGCGACGCCGTCGCAAAAATCGTCGAAGACTGCACCGATTCCTGGGAAACGCCGAAGAAGCCGTGGGCCGAGCGCAAGCAGGCGTACGCCCAGCACGCGCGCACACTGCCCGCGTCGAGCCTGCGCGTCTCGGCGGCTGACAAGGTGCACAACACCTACGCGCTCCTTCGCGATCTGCGGAACGATGGCGAGGCCGTATGGGACCGTTTCAACGCCGGGGCGGACGACGTGATCTCCTACTACCAATCGCTCGTGCGGTCGTACCGGGAGGCAGGCGGCGGCAGACTCGTCGACGAGCTCGAGCGAATCGTCAGGGGGATCGAGCGGGAAATGGGTTACTGACTGGGTTCGTGGTTCGTGGTTCGTGGTTCGCGGCTCGTGGTTCGCGGGTCGACGGAGGGCCGAAATCCGTTCACTCCGCCGTCTCTGATTCCTCCAGGTGCATCCAATGAAAGAGTCGGTGCACCCACGGGCCGAGAACGATACCCATCACCGCCACGAACACGAGACCACTGAAGAGCGCGTAGAACGCCGCGAAGAATTTCGCCCCTGACCTGTCGAGGTGATCGACGGGCCCCATGCCACTCAGGATCATCGAGGCGTTCAAGAAGGCGTCGAGCCACGGCAGCGGCGCAAGCACGTGATATCCGGTGGTGCCGGCGGCGACGACAATGGCGATGATCCCGAACGCAATCGCCAAATGCCGGCCAGCGCGCCTGAGAAACGCCGGCCACGGGAGCAACCGGTGTCCGCGGTGCTCGTATACCAAGTGAGGCTACATGCCCTCTTCGAGCCGCGTCAGCGCGGTGTCGATGATCCCGAAGCCCTCGCGCAGCTCCGCCTCCGTGATGCACAACGGCGGGTTGGTGAAGAAGTTGTGCCATCGGACGAACGTGTAGAGCCCGAGCTCGCGAAACAAGTGAGACAGCTGGCGCGTTTCCGGTGACGTCGTGCCGAACGCGGCCAGCGGTGTCTTCGTGCCGGGCCGTACGAGCTCCACGATCCCGAACAGTCCCAGACTGCGGTGCGCGCCTACCGTCGGGTGACGGCGGGCCAGATCCTGCAGGAGGCCAGTCATGACGGGCCCGAGGCGCTTGGCATTGCCGATCAGGTCGTCCTCTTCATAGACGGCGATATTGGCAAGCGCCGCCGCACACGCGATCGGATGACTGTTGTAGGTGAGCCCTCCCTGGAAGACCTTCTCGCGGAAATGATCCGCGATCGGTCGCCGCATCCCGACCGCGCCGAGGGGCACGTACGCGCTCGTCAGCCCCTTCGCCATCGTCACGATGTCGGGCACGACGTTCCAGTGGTTGATCGCGAACCACTCGCCGGTGCGGCCGAAACCCGCCATCACCTCGTCACAGACCATCAGAATGCCGTGCCTCGTGCACAGATCGCGGACGCCCTGCATGTATCCGTCCGGCGGGATCAGCACGCCATTCGTGCCGCTCACGGTCTCGAGGAAAAAGGCGGCAATGTTCTGCGGCCCCTCGAGCTGGACGATTTCTTCGAGAATCGTCAGCGATTGCTCGCTCGAGTCCCAACCTCGCTCGACCCCGTGATACGGATCGAGGACGTGAATCACGCCCGGCATCCCCGGCTCGGTGCTCCATCGCCGGGGATCGCCGGTCAACGCCATGGCGCCGTGGGTGCCGCCGTGATACGAGCGGTAACGTGCGAGAATTTTGTGACGACCGGTGAACGCCCGGGCGATCTTGATCGCATTCTCGTTCGCCTCCGCGCCGCCATTCGTGAAGAAGAACACGTCGATGTCGCCAGGCGTCACCGCCGCCAGCTTGGCGCCCAGCTTCGCCCGCGGCTCGGTGGCCATGAACGGATTCGCGTAGGCGAGCGTCGCCGCCTGCTCCGCGATCGCCCGGATGACGCGCTCATCGCCGTGGCCGATGTTCACGCACATCAACTGGCTGTTGAAATCGATGTAGCGTTTCCCTTCCGGCGTCCAGAAGTACACGCCCTTGGCGCGGGCCATCGGAATCGGATCGACCGCTCCCTGCGCCGACCATTCGAAGAACGTGTGCTTCCGGCACAGGTCGACCATCTCCGCGCCTGACATCTCGGTCGTCGTTGTCGTCGCCATGGTTACCCCTGCTTTTCGACCGCTTCGGCCGCTGCATAGCCTTCGGGCGCTTCGTGCCCGCCGAAATACTCCTTCGTGTCCGGGCGTCGAATCCGCGAATGCGCGACGATGCGATCGCGGCGGATGCCGCGGAAGTCCTCGACCGTGCGCCAGCCCTTGTCGGCGTGGCGCTCGAGAAACCGTTCGAGCCCGGCCGTCAGCTCTTTGATGACGCCGGGGCCGATCGCGTGGTCCAGCATCGCCGCCGTGCACACTTGCACCGTCCCGCAGCCGAGGAGAAAGTAGTTCAATGCGTGGGCGAACTCGCCGATCCCGCCAATGCCGGAGAACTCACGATCCGGGAACGCCTGCGTCATCTGCGACACCTTCGCCAGCGACAGCGGCAGGATCGCGGGCCCGCCGAGGCCGCCGCTCGAGACATAGCCGTCGACGTTGACCTCGAACTCCAGTGTCTGTGGATCGATCAGCGGGATCGACGGGAACGTGTTCGACGAGACGATGGCATCCGCACCGCCGAGGAACGAGGCGCGCGCTTCGGCGACGATATCCGTCGTCGAGGGGGTGATCTTGCACCAGACCGGCACCTTCGCCACTTCCTTGACCACCTGCGTGACCACGGAAATCAACCCTTCGTTCTGGCCGATGTTGGAGCCCATGTCCTTGCGGTCCATGTGCGGGCAGGACAGGTTCAGCTCGAACGCGTCGACTCCGGCGTTCTGGCAGGCGGTCGCCAGCGTTTGCCAGTTCTGCAGCTCGCGATCGTTTCCCGAGCCAGCCATGATCGACGCGACCAGGATGCGATCGGGGTGCGCCTGCTTGATCCGGGCCAGCCGAGGCAGCCACCAGTCCAGCTGCTTGTCGGAAATCAGCTCCCAGTTCCACGACGAGTGGAGCGCCGTGTTGGAGCGTTTCTGCATCGACAGCTGGTAGGACTCGGGGGCGGCGCGCAGAAATTTCGTTTTGGGACCGGCCACGTTCACCACCGGATGCAGACCGATCGTCTTGGTGACGACTCCCGCCCACCCCGCGTCGAACGCGCGCATGATGTTGCTGTCCGATTCGGTTGGCGGCGCCGACGACAACAGGAAGGGGTTCCGAAACCGAAGCCCCGTGAACGTCACCGACAGGTCGGCAGGCATACGCCCTCACTTTCGGGGAAACGCGGATTATACTGGAGGAGCCCCCGACAGCTTCCGAACTCATGGGTGCGCCGCTTTTCGTACTCCTGTGTCTTCTGTCCGGCGGCCCGTCGGCGGGAGTCGAGCTCCGCGGTACGGCACTGGCAGGCGGCAAGCCCGTCGCGGACGCCGTCATCTGGATCGACCTCCCGGGTGCACCGCGTGCGCCGCAGGGCAAGGTGGTGCTCGATCAGCGCAATCTGAGTTTCTATCCCCGCGTGCTCGCCGTGCAGGTCGGCACCAAGGTGGATTTTCCCAATCACGATCGCGTCTTCCACAACGTATTTTCATTCCGCGACGGCAAGCGTTTCGATCTCGGCCTTTATCCGGTCGGCGCGGTCAAGACGATCCCGTTCGATCAAACCGGATTGAGCCGTGTGTTCTGCAACATCCATCCCGGGATGGCGGCCTACATCATGGTCGTCGATACGCCGGCGTTCGTCGTCTCGGACCGGACCGGCAAGTTCGTCCTCACCGACGTACCCGCCGGCACCTTCACCTACCACGCGTGGCGGCCCGGAGGAGAGATTCTGAACGGATCGATCTGGGTCTACGCCGGCGCCGTCCTGGACGTGCAGTGGCGATGACGGTCGCCGCGCTCGCCGGTGCGGCGATCGCCGTGGCGGCCGGCGTGGCGTCGGCACAATCGATTACCGCCGAGGCGGATCTGACCGCAGGCGTCTCGACGGAAAACGTGCGTGCGGGATCGACGCAGGCCCGGCTGTTCGGTGCGACGGCATCCGACTGGCGGTTTCTTTCCGAGATCTCGCTTGCCGCAACCTCCGGCCACCCGTCTGACGCCTTCAACGCCGCCTATCCCTACAACGGCCGGCTCCACGCCATGGAGCTCTTCGTGGAGAAGACGTTTCATCGGCGCGCCTACATCGTGGGTTTCAGGGCCGGGCGGTACCGCACGCCGTTCGGCATCTACACCCGCGGCGAGTATGGCTATTCGGGCTTCGTCCGGCCGCCGCTGATCCGGTACGGCCGCGATTTCGCGCTCTCCAACACCTCACTCGAGGCCGGAGTCGACCTGATGGCGGGGATCCCGCAGTTGTTCGCGGAAACCAGCCTCGGCGTGCCAAGCGACGAAGGGGAATTGCAACGGCGACGCGGCCTCGACGTCACGGCGCGCGTGCAGGGTTACTACCGGACGCTCATCGTCGGTGCCAGCCATGTGCGCAGTGGCCGCGACCGCGCGCTCGGCGATTTCGCGCAGGGAAACTCCCGATTCAGCGGGTTCGACGGGCGCTGGATGTGGAGTGGTCTGCAACTGCGCGGGGAATGGATCTTCGGCCGGCCGTTCGACGGCGTCACGACGCGCGGCGGCTACATCGATTTCGCGATCCACCGGCGGGCGCTGGGGGCGGTGACGCCCGTCGTCCGCGCGGAACGGCTCGACTACGAGGCAGGACCGTTCTCGATATTCGAGCACCGCTTCACGGGCGGAGCGCGCGTCCAGCTGCTGCAGTGGCTCACCGGACAGTTGAACGTGATTCATCAACCGCACGGCCTCGCCGCCAACCGCGTCAACGTCGTCGATGCAGGACTCACAGTCTCCCTCCGCCGCTGATCCTGCCGCGCAGGATTCCGCGGCGCGCATCCCGCACATCCCGTGGCACCGCCGTCTCGAAGCGCGGGTGCTGATCGTGGTCACGCTCATCGCCGGTGCATCGATCGCGGCGGCGCTCCTGGCGGCCGGCCAGGTCCTGCAGCGCTACTCGCTGACGCGATCATCCGAAGATCTCGCCGCGGCGCGCGCCGCATTCGATCGTCTCGTCGACAGCCGCGGCCGGTTCGCGGCCACGGAAACCCGCCTGATAACGGAACTGCCGGTTTTTCGCGCCAATCTCGCCCCGTCTTCGGCGATTGCGACCGACGCCGCCACGATCACGGCGATGGCCGAAGAGTATCGCCAGAAGCTCGGGGCGGATTTCTGCGTGGTCACCGACGCGCGCGGCAACTGGATTAGCGATCCCGGATGGGGATCGAACGACCGACGCCAGGCGCTCGTCCCCTCGATCGACGCGGCGCGCCGCGGCCGATCGGTCGACGACGTCGTGCCGCTCACTGATGCGTTGTACCTGCTGGTCTCCGAACCCGCGCGGTTTGCCGACGAAGTGCTCGGTACCATGACTGCGGGCTACATGCTCGACGATCGCGTCGCGCGGGATTTGGCGCTGGTGACGCAGACCGAAGTGAATCTCGTCTGCCCGGGGAATCGTCTCTGCGGCAGCAGCCTCGCCGCGACGGAGCGCGACGCTCTCGCGGCCGCCCTCTCGACAGGAGCGGTCGGCAGCGACACGAACACGCCGACGCTGCGGCGCATCGGCCGCGCTCAATACGTCAGCGCGGTCTATCCGCTGCTGCCAGCCGACACGCGGCGGCAGCGCGGCGAGCTGGTGCTGCTGCGAGCATGGGCGCCGACGCAGAACGCGGTCAATCAGATGCGGCGCTCGCTGCTGTGGGTCGGCATCGCGACGCTCGTGATCACCCTCGCGGTCAGCTTTACCCTCAGCCGCAGACTCACGCGTCCGCTCACGCACCTCGCGGAAGTCGCCGGCGAGATCGCGACGGGCAACTGGGCGCGCGAGGTTCCGGTCGACGGCGGCACGTCGGAGGCGCGGATCATGGCGACGGCGTTCAACGACATGACCCGGACGCTGCGGCACTGGCACCACGAGGCGACGAGCCAGGCCGACCGCGTGCAGGAAGCGTACGACAACTACCGCACCGCGCAGAACGTTCTGCAGGAGCGGGAAGAACAGCTGCGGCAGGCGCAGAAGATGGAAGCGATCGGGCGGCTCGCGGGGGGCGTCGCGCACGATTTCAACAATCTGCTCACCGCCATTCTCGGCTACGCCGATTTTCTCGTCGAGGACGTGCCAAAGGAATGCAAGGCTGACGTGGAGAATATCCAGAAGGCGGGCCGCACGGCGGTCGCGCTGACGCGGCAGCTGCTCGCCTTCAGCCGCCAGCAGGTCGTGCAGCCGGAAATCGTCGACGTGAATACCGTCGTTTCGAATACCGAGAAACTGCTGCGCCGGCTGCTTCGCGAAGACATTCAGATGACCCTGCAGCTGCAACCCGACCTGCCGCGGATCAAAGCGGACCCGGGACAAATCGAACAGATCGTCCTGAACCTCGCGGTAAATGCGCGGGACGCGATGCCGGAGGGCGGCATGCTGGTCATCCAGACGTCGTCCCGCGGTGGCACCGCTGTGAAGAGCGCACCACGGGTCGTGATCACGGTCACCGATACCGGGTGCGGGATGGATGACCAGGTCAAGGCGCGGATTTTCGAGCCGTTCTTCACCACCAAGCCCTTCGGAAAAGGAACGGGGCTCGGACTGGCGACGGTCTATGGCATCGTCGAGCAGTCGCAGGGCGTGATTGAAGTCGACAGCGCGCCAGGCCAGGGGACCACGTTCCGGATCCTGCTACCGGCGCTCGAGGCGGGCACGTCCGCGCTTACCGATCGCCCTGCGGACGCGGCGGAATTCCGCGGTTCGGAAACGATTCTGGTCGTCGAGGACAACGACTCGGTGCGCGCGTTGACGGCAGAGGCGCTCACCCGCAGCGGGTATCGAGTGATCGAAGCGGCCAATGGCGAGGAAGCGTTGCACGCGGTGCAGCAGCACGTGGATGCCGTCGATCTCGTGCTGAGCGACGTCATCATGCCGGTGATGGGAGGCCGAGCACTGGCGTCGCGGCTGCGCGCGATGTACCCGCACCTGAAGATCATCTTCACGTCCGGATACATGGAGGACAAGAACGCTGTTGACCCCGCGGCGCCGTTCATCCACAAACCGTTTTCCCCGCCCGCGCTGCTGCGTTACGTGCGCGAGGTGCTCGATCGAGATGTGGATGTAGGCCGGGGTCTCTAACCGGGCGGCGGCATGCAGAGACCGCCGAGACGGATCTCGCGCAGAGAACGGTGAGCACGCAGAGTATCCGGTGCGTTCGCCGCGTCGCGCTACGCGCGACGGAGGTCGTGAGATCCGCAAATACAAGCGGCATCGGATCAGGGGCCGTTTGTATTTGCGGATGTCACGACCTCCGTGTGGCCGGCCAACGGCCGGCCGTGGCGAACGCACCCATCTGTCGTCCAACGGTGACGGCGAGTCCCGGGTGCAACCTCTGCGTCTCAGCGGCCTCCGCGCGAGATCTCGTCGATCTCTGCGCGAGATCCGTTGTCCGGCTACTTGACGTGGGCTCCAGCCGGGAGCTATGTTCGCGTCCCTACCCACATCTCCGAGGTTGCACCCACAATGGCCAGCCGAATCGTGCGTGGCGGATTGATACAGGTCAAAGCGGACATCTCTCTCGAAGGCACCGCCGAACAGATCAAACAGCGCATGCTCGACAAGCACATGCCGCTCATCGAGGAGGCCGCACGCCGAGGTGTCCACGTGCTGTGTCTGCAGGAGCTGTTCAACGGCCCGTATTTCTGCGCCGAGCAACAGCCGCGCTGGTACGAGATGGTCGAGAAGATTCCGGACGGCCCGACGATTCAGACTTTGCGCGAGGTCGCGAAACGACACGGGATGGTGATGGTCGTGCCGATCTACGAGGAGGAAATCACCGGCGTCTACTACAACTCCGCCGCGGTGATCGATGCGGACGGCCGATACCTCGGCAAGTACCGCAAGCACCACATCCCGCATGTCGGTCCCGGGTTCTGGGAGAAGTTCTACTTTCGCCCCGGCAACCTTGGCTATCCGGTGTTCACCACCGCCGCCGGCAAGATCGGCGTCTACATCTGTTACGACCGCCACTTTCCCGAGGGGGCGCGTATCCTTGGATTGAACGGCGCGGAAATCGTGCTCAATCCTTCGGCCACCGTCGCCGGATTGTCGGAATATCTGTGGAAGCTGGAGCAGCCGGCGCACGCCGTCGCGAACGGTTACTTCGTGGGCGCGATCAACCGCGTCGGCGTGGAGGCCCCCTGGAACATCGGCGAGTTCTACGGGCAGAGCTACTTCTGCGACCCGCGCGGTCAGCTCATCGCGGTCGGCAGCCGCGACAAGGACGAATTGGTGGTCGCCGACCTCGATCTCGGGATGATTCAGCAGGTTCGTAACACCTGGCAGTTCTACCGCGACCGGCGTCCCGAAACCTACGGGGCGATCACAGAGATCTAAACGGGATGCGGGATCCGGGATGCGGGATGCGGGATCGGAATGCGAATACTCAAGAACTTCATCGGCGGTGAATGGCGCGTGTCGGCGGGAGGCCGTGTCAAGGATCTGAATCCCGCGGACGTCACCGAGGTGATCGCGGAAGCGCCCGCGTCGACGGCGTCCGAGGCGGGTGAGGCGTGCGACGCCGCGTTGCGCGCGTTCGAGGGCTGGCGACAAACGCCAGCGCCGGTCCGCGGCCAGCTGCTCTTCAAGGTTCAGCGACGCATGGAAGAGCGGCGGCAGGAGCTCGCCGAGGCGCTGACTCGCGAAGAGGGCAAGACGCTTGCGGAATCGCGCGGCGAAGTCCAGCGCGCCATCAACGTCGTCGAATTCTTCGCCGGCGAAGCGCGGCGGATCACCGGTGAAACGATTCCCTCCGAGCTGCCGAACAACTTCTGCTACACCGTCAAACAGCCGGTTGGACCGGTCGCGGTGGTCACGCCCTGGAACTTTCCCATCGCCATCCCGATCTGGAAAATCGCGCCGGCGCTCGTCTCGGGCAACACCGTCGTCTTCAAGCCGGCGAGCCTGACGCCGCTGACCGCGTCGCTGATCGTGGAGATCTTCGAGGAATGCGGACTGCCGCCTGGGGTGCTCAATCTCGTCTTCGGCGGCGGCCGAGAGGTGGGCGACACGATCGTCCGGCACCCGGCAATCCTCGCGGTCTCGTTCACCGGGTCCAACGACGTCGGCAGCGGGCTCTACGGCGCGGCGGCCGCGCGCGGCATCAAGTGCCAGTGCGAGATGGGCGGCAAGAATCCGATTGTCGTGCTCGGTGATGCCGATCTCGACCTGGCCATCGAGAGCACCGTCCAGGGAGCATTCGGGTCAACCGGCCAGCGCTGCACCGCCACCAGCCGCGCCGTGGTCGTGGAATCGATCGCGGGTGAATTCGTCGAGCGGCTCACGGCGCGCACGGCATCGCTCGTGGTCGGCAACGGTCTCCATCCGTCGACCCACGTCGGACCGTCGGTGGACGAGCGGCAGCTCGAAACCGTGCTGAGCTACGTCGCGGCCGGCAAGCACGAAGGCGCGCAGCTGGTCCGCGGGGGCGAGCGGATCACCGGTGAGGGACGGGACCGAGGCTACTTCGTCGCGCCGGCGATCTTCGATCACGTCGATCCGAACATGCGTATCGCACAGGAGGAGATCTTCGGACCAGTGCTGTCGCTCATTCGCGTGCCCGACACCGCGTCCGCGCTGTCGGTGGCCAATGGCGTCAGGTTCGGGCTGTCCGCGTCGGTCTATACCAGCGACGTCGCGTCGATGTTCAGGTTTGTCGATCGGCTCGACGCCGGGATCATCCACGTCAACTCCCCGACCGTCGGAGGCGAAGCGCACATTCCGTTTGGCGGCATGAAAGCGACGGGCGTGGGGTTACGCGAGATGGGCCGCGTCGCGATCGATTTCTACACGGAGCTGAAGGTCGTCTACGTCGATTACACGGGCGGGGTACGTCGGAGCAATCTGTACTGAATTGCCAGAATTGCCAGAATTGCCACAATCGCCGTAATTCAAATTCAGGGAACACAATTTCTGGCAATTCTGGCAATTCCGGCGATTATGGCAATTCCCGATCACTCATATGTGTCTCCTCATTAAGAACGGCCGTGTGATCACTGCGTCCGACGATTACGTCGCGGACGTCTATTGCGACCAGGGCATCGTCGCGGCGATCGGCAAGGAGCTTCCGCCGGACCGCTTCAAGGCCGACCGGGTGATTGACGCATCCGGCAAGTACGTCATTCCCGGCGGCATCGATGTGCACACGCACCTCAATATGCCGTTTGGCGGGACGACATCGGCGGACGATTTCGAATCGGGCACGATCGCGGCGGCGTTCGGCGGCACGACGAGCATCGTCGATTTCGCGATCCAGTACCGCGGCAGCACGATGCGCCACGCGCTCGATGACTGGCGGCGGCGCGCCGATGGCAAGGCGGTCATCGATTACGGCTTTCACATGATCGTGACCGAGCTCGAGGATGCGGGACTCGGCGAGATGGATCGGCTGGTCCGCGACGAGGGGATTACCAGCTTCAAGCTGTTCATGGCGTATCCCGGCGTGTTCATGGTCGACGATCAGACGATCTTCCGGGCGCTGCGCCGCACCGGCGAGAACGGCGGCCTGGTCTGCATGCACGCGGAGAACGGCGGCGTCATCGACGAGCTCGTGAAGGAAGCGCTGCGCAAAGGCGAGACGGCGCCGAAGTACCACGCGTTGACGCGTCCGCCACGCGCAGAAGGAGAGGCCACCGGCCGCGCGATCGCGCTCGCCGAGCTCGCCCGCGTCCCGATCTACATCGTGCATCTATCGGCGGCGCACGCGCTCGAGAAAGTGCGCGAGGCGCGCGACCTGGGTCTGCCCGCGTACGCAGAAACCTGTCCGCAGTATCTGTTCCTCTCCTATGACAATTACGAGGAGCCTGGTTTCAACGGCGCGAAGTACGTCATGTCGCCGCCGCTGCGCGAGAAGTGGCACCAGGACGTGTTGTGGAAGGGGCTGGCGAAGAACGACCTGCAGGTGATCTCGACGGATCACTGCCCGTTCTGCATGGCCGAGCAGAAAGAGCTCGGCAAGGATGACTTCAGCAAAATCCCGAACGGCGCCCCGGGCATCGAGACGCGCCTGACGCTCGTGCACGACGGCGGCGTCCGCCCTGGACGCATCTCGATGAACCGGTTCGTCGAGCTCTGCTCGACGACGCCGGCGAAGATGTTCGGTTTGTTTCCGCGCAAAGGGACGATTGCCGTAGGGAGCGACGCCGACATCGTGATCTTCGATCCGGCCAGGTCAGCGACGCTGAGCGTGAAGACGCTGCACATGAAAGTCGACTACAACCCCTACGAAGGGCGGATCGTGCAAGGCTCCCCTTCCACGGTCGTCAGCGGCGGCGACGTGATCGTCGACGGCGACCGGTTCGTCGGGAAAAAGGGAGCCGGGCGTTTCCTGAAACGCGGCCCGAGCCAGGCGCCCGCAGGACTTTGAGCGGAGTTCACCCATGGCTGCCGCGCTCCTCGCGCTTCGCAGTCTCCTCTGGACGATCCTCATGCCTGGCATCGTCGCCGGCTACGTGCCGTGGCGATACTTCGGTCTTGCCGCCGCACGGATCGACTGGTCGGACCTGCTCGATCTGCTGGCTCTTGTCTCCATGGGGGCGGGTGTGCTGCTGCTCGCGGCATGTATCGTCGAGTTCGCGCGCAGCGGTCGCGGCACGCTGTCACCGATCGACCCGCCGCGGCAGCTCGTTGTCCGCGGGCTTTACAGGTACGTGCGGAATCCCATGTATCTCGCCGTGACGCTCATCCTGCTGGGGGAAGCCGGGCTCCTCCACTCGGTGGATCTGGTCACCTACTGGGCGTGCTTTTTCGTTGCCGCCAACGTGTTCGTGATTGGCTACGAGGAGCCCTACCTTCGATCGCGATTCGGCGTATCGTACACGGCGTACACACAGCAGGTCGGCCGCTGGATTCCACGGTTCCGCTGAGGTTCGCATGGCTCGAATCGCTGTCCGCTATTGCGCCTATTGAGTCTCGCGCATTCACGCCGTCCGTGTGGCGGCGCGTCTTCGCCGTGAGCTCAACACCGAGGTCGATCTCGTCAAGGGACGCTACGGCGAGTTCAAAGTCCTCGTCGACGACAAGGTCGTGATCGACGGCGGCGCGCTGGTCACCGTCGGCATCATGCCGTCGGGCAAGAAGGTCGTCGAGACGGTGCGGCCGCTGCTCGCGAAGGGGTGATCACGAGGAGCGCTTCGAGCGAAGGTGGTCGTTGCGATCGGAGGCGTCGAGCGCGCGTTGGATGCGCCGATCGGGTACCAACCAGATCAGCGCCACTGTCACGTAGAGCGCGCCAGCAATGACCGGACTGACGAAGGCCCCTGGGATTGCGAGCACATACAACAGCGGCGAGATCTTCCCCTTGACGTCCCGGCCGACCGCCGCCGCGAGCACCGACCCCGGGCCCTCCTGAGCGAGGATTGCGCGCTGAAGAATGACGTAGGCAATCGCTGCCATCACCATCACCACCCCGTAGATCGCAGCCGGCACCGCTTCGAAGTGCTGTCCCATCCACGCCGTCACGAACGGGAACAGCGACAGCCAGAAGAGCAGATGGAGGTTCGCCCACAGGATGGCGCCGTTGACGCGGCTGGTCACGTGGATCATGTGGTGATGGTTGTTCCAGTAGATGCCCAGATTCACGAAGCTGAGCACGTAGCTGAGAAACACCGGCCGCAGCGGTACGAGCGCGGCGAGCGTCGGCTCCTCCGGCGCGCGCACCTCGAGCACCATGATGGTGATGATGATCGCGAATACACCATCGCTGAACGCCTCGAGACGTCGCGCGGTCATCGCCGCTCGCCTGAGGATTCCGTGCTGCCGACGTTCAACGATTCAACGATTCGACGATTCATGATTAGGGATTCGTGGATTAAGGATTCGTGGATTAGCGATTAGGGATTCGTTTCTAGTCACACGGGACCAACCGGTCAGGCGTCGTCGTTCGATCGTAGAGCCGCAGCGCGACGTGCAGGTCCTCGACCGCGAGATCGCGGCGCAGCGCGAACTCGCCGCGGTCGACGCGTTCGAGGAACGTGCGCCGCTGCGCGAGATAATAATCCGTCACGTCGAACCCACCGGCCTCCGCGCCTCGGGCCTCGAGCAGCAGGACGCGTGTCGCCAGCCCAAGATCGAGCCGGTCGGCGCCGCCGATCCGAAATGGCGCACACGCCGCACCGGACGCCGGACCCAGCTCCCAGCGGAAGAGAGCCGGCGACACGTCGTTGCCTTCTCCGATGATTGCCAGTCGATCGTCGGCCGTCAGCTCTCCGCGGATTGATGCCAACGCGGCGCGGAACGATGTGCTGTCAGTGTAGTTCTCGAAGGCGATCCGGCGGAACCGCTCTTGAGCGACCGCCGCCTTTGCACCGGCAACCCCGCCTATCAGAATTGCCGCGGCCAGGACACCACCCGCCA
>JBKPLP010000218.1:0-7017 GCA_046731735.1 Acidobacteriota bacterium | reverse complement strand
GAATCACCGGCTGAATTCACGATCAAGGCAATCGTGCTCGGCGTCCTGTTCGGCCTGATCTTCGGCGCCTCGACGGTCTACCTGGGCCTCCGCGCGGGACTGACGGTCAGCGCGTCCATCCCGATCGCGGTGCTGGCCATTTCGGTGCTGAAGAAGCTCGGCGGCTCGACGATCCTCGAAAACAACATCGTCCAGACCATCGGCTCGGCGGGTGAGTCGCTGGCGGCCGGCGTGGTCTTCACGATCCCGGCGCTGATCTTCCTGCTGCCCTACGGCCCCGCCTACTTCAACTACTGGCAGATTACGCTCCTGGCCATCGCCGGCGGGATCATCGGCGTGCTGATGATGGTGCCGCTGCGCCGCGCGCTGATCGAGAAGGAGCACGGCGTGCTTCCTTATCCGGAAGGCACCGCGTGCGCCGATGTCCTGGTGGCTGGCGAGCGGGGCGGCGCGCTCGCGCGCACCGTGTTCATGGGGCTGGGCACGGGCGCGGTCTGGAAATCGCTGTCCTGGATCTTCCAGATCTTCCCCACGGCCGTCGGCTATACCGTCGCGCGCACCGGCCTCTTTCCGAATGCGACGCTGAACCTGGACCTGTCACCGGAGTACATGGGCGTCGGCTACGTCATCGGCCCGCGGATTGCGGGCGTGATGTTCGCGGGCGGCGTCCTGTCCTGGCTCGTCCTCCTGCCGCTCCTCTCGATCCTCGGCAACTACATGACCGTGCCGTTCCCGCCGGTGCCGGCAAGCGGGCTGCGGATCGATCAGATGTCGGCGCGGCAACTGTGGAGCGCCTACATCCGCTATACCGGCGCCGGGGCGGTGCTCGCCGCCGGCCTGATTACGCTGGCGCGGACGATACCCACGATCGTCGCGTCGTTCCGCGAAAGCGTGAAGGACTTCAGCGCCGCCGGTGGAGCGGGGGGGCGCCTGCGCACCCAGCGCGACATGCCGCTGATGGTCGTCCTCGTTGGATCGCTGCTGCTGGCGCTCTTCCTCGCCGTCACGCCCGGCATGCCCACGCGCGGCTACTTCCTGGCATCGCTGCTGATTGTCATTTTCGGGTTCTTTTTCGTCACCGTCTCGTCGCGCATCACCGGACTCATCGGGAATTCGTCGAACCCCATCTCGGGCATGACGATCGCGACGTTGATCCTCACGTGCACGATCTTCGTCGCGGCCGGGATGACCGGCGACCTCTACGCGCCGATCGCGCTCGGCGTCGGCGCCGTCGTGTGCATCGCCGCCGCGATCGCAGGCGCCACTTCACAAGACCTCAAGACCGGTTTTCTCGTTGGCGCCACACCGATTCGCCAGCAAACCGGCCTCATCATCGGTGTGCTGACCGCGTCCTTCGTGATCGGCATGACCACGCTCTATCTGCATCGGATCATGGTCATCGGCTCGGCCTCGCTGCCTGCGCCGCAGGCCACGCTGATGTCGACGATCATCAAAGGACTCCTCAGCCAGAATCTTCCGTGGGGGCTCGTTCTCGTCGGCGTGTTCATCTCCATCACGCTGGAATTGTGCGGCATCCGCTCGCTCTCGTTCGCCGTGGGATCGTATCTTCCGATCGCGACAACGGCCCCCATCTTCGTCGGCGGGCTGGTGCGATGGTTCGTCGAGCGCAAGACCGGGCGTGCGGAGGAATCGGAGATCAGCTCGGGCACCCTCTTCAGTTCGGGATTGATCGCCGGTGGATCGCTCGCCGGCATCCTCTATGCCGCACTGTTCGGACGCAACATCATCGGCGCCGCGGACGATGCCGAGACGGTGGGGCTGATACCGTTCCTCCACAACGGCACAGTGGGAACGGTTGGCGGCGCCGCATTGTTCTTCATCCTGGCCGTCGTGCTCGCGCGCGCAGGACGCAAGCGGCTTGAATAGAGCGGCGCTGGCGGTCGTCGGCGTAATCGGGACAGCGCTGATCGCCGGCGCGCAGGCACCCGATCGCCTCGCTACGACGGCGGAAGCGCTGGTCTCCAATCCGCTGTTCTTCCACGGCAAGCGCGTCGTCGTCCGGCATGCGGTCAAGCAGACCGGCTCGCTCTTCGAGCTCGAGGCGACGACGAAGCCGGTGTTCGTGTATTGGAAGGATCCGCCGGTCGGATCGGATGGCGAGATCCGCGGCGACTTCTATGATCTCGGGCGCATGCAGGAGGGGGACAGCCGGTTTTCGTCGTACGACTTCGGCCCGATCGTGGAGCTCGTGAACAAAGGACGCTGGCCCGGGCGCGATCAGATTTTCGTGATCCTCGGCGCGACCTTCATCGAGGGATCGCTGCCGCCGGCGCCGACGATTCGAGCGATTGCGCTCAGCCCCGACAAGTACGACGGACGCGACGTCACGTTGACCGGGCGATTCAAGGGGCGCAATCTGTACGGCGACGTTCCGCAGGGGATTGCGAAGAGCAAGTGGGACTTCATCCTGCAATCCGCCGACGGGGCGATCTGGGTGACCGGCGTCCGGCCGAAGGGCAAGGACTTCGATCTCGACCCTGGCGCACGGGTCGATACCGGACGTTGGCTCGAAGTGAAGGGGACGATTCAGCGCGATGGGCCCATGGTGTGGCTCGTGGGAAAAGACGTGCGGCTGGCCACCGCGCCGGCGGAAGTGCCGATCGAAATCAGCGGTCCGCCCCTGCCGCCGGAGCCGCCGCCGTCGGTGATCTTCAGCGCGCCGCTTGGCGGCGAGACGGACTTTCCGGCCGCGGGCAAGGTCAGAGTCCAGTTCTCGCGCGACATGAACCCGGCGACGTTTCACGATCGCATCCGCATCCATTATTCCGGACCGAACGCACCCTCAGTCGCTCCGCCGACCTTCACGGTGACCTACAACGACGCGAACCGCTCCATCGAGATCAAGTTCAAGGAGCCGCTGGCCAGCTACCAGGTGCTCGAGGTGCAGTTGACGGAGGGGATTACCGCTATCGACGGGCAGGCGCTCAAACCGTGGACGCTCCGCTTTACGACGGGACAATGATCTTGGCGGGGTCTGAAGACCCCGCCCTACGCCGTGGACCAACCGCCACCTGTAGGACCACCGCCACCTGTAGGGCGGGGTCTTTAGACCCCGCCAGTCGCCCCGGCGATGGCCGGCTCGCGGCCGAACCGCCGCTTGACCGCACGGTAAATCCAGGCCGCGAACGTCACAATCAGGATCACGCAAAACGCCACGACGGCCAGCGCGATGACGGGGTGTTTCAAGGCCAGAATCCCGAGGCCGACCACGAAGACGTCTTCCGTGATGCTGAGAATCCAGTTGCTGAACGGCTCGGGACTCGCGTTCGCGATCGCGCGCGTTCCCGCCTTGCTGAAGTGGCTGCTTGCCGCCAAGGTCCCGCCGAACAGCGCCGCAAGCCCTTCGACTGTCGGACTCGCGTGGCCAAGCGTCGCCACCGCGATCAGCGCGCCGCCGACCGGCCGGATGACGGTGTGAATCGCGTCCCAGATCGAATCGAGCCATGGCACCTTGTCGGCCACGAACTCGACGAGGTACATCACAATCGCCGCGCCGATCACGATATCGTTGTCGAAGACTTTGAACTGCGGCGGCAGGGTCACCCAGTCGAACCTGCTGGCGAGCCCGAGAATCGCCACCGTCGCGTACAGGTTGATCCCCGCGGCGAACGAGAATCCCAACGTCCGGCCGAGCGTGGTGAGGACGTCCATACGTCTAGTGTGCCCCTTCGCCTTCGCCGGCGCTACAGCGGACTCGCCGGAGCGGTCGCGCAGGCTCGCTGGCTATAGCGTAGGCGGTTCGCTGAACCGGTTCAACCCGGCCTCAATCTCGCGGCGGACGCCGGTAATCAGGGTGTCGCGGTCGTCCAGCGTCAGCCCGGCCGTTTCGATGGGGGCGGCGATGCAGACGTGGACCGTGACGGGATAGATCACCAGGCTCCCCTTGCGCATCGCGGCACGCGCGCCGCTGATGGCCACCGGTACGATCGGCGCCTGCCCCTTGATGGCGAGGATGAATCCTCCCTTCTTGAACGGCAGCAGCTCCCCCGTCCGACTGCGCGTCCCCTCGGGAAAAATCAGAAAGGAGTTCCCTTCCCGCAGCGCCGCGGCGGCACCTTCGATGGCGGGAAGGCTCTGATCGCGGTTGCCGCGCTCGAGGGGGACGAATCCCGCCAGGTCGAACGCGCGAACCAGGATCGGCAGTTTCCGCAGTTCCGCCTTATAGAGGATCCGAAGCCGCGGAAACAGCTCGCTGAGCGTGTCGAACAGCACCGGCGGCTCGACCTGGCTGGTGTGATTGGCCGCATAGACGGCGGCGCGGTTGCGCTGGATGTATTGGGCGCCTTCGACCACCATCCTGATCCCGCTCAAGCGCAGACCAAGCCACACGCCAAGATGCCCGACGCGATACAGCAGCGTGCGGTTGCGAAACAGCAGCGCGATCAAGAGGCAGGGCGGGCCAATGACGAGGACGTAGAGCGCGACGAAGAGGTAGGTGGCGATCGAGCGGAGCGCTGGAAGCATAAAAAGAAAGGGACGGACTCTTGGTAAGAAGCCCGTCCCTGATTCCGGCAACGAGTCAGACGTTCGCGACTTCGCTACGACGCCTTCGCGGTACGGCGCGCCGAAATGCGCGTCGTGGCCGTCGCCTTCGCCGCTTTGGCGCGGGCGATCGACCGGGTTTTCGTCGTGAAGCAGCGGTCGAGCGCGCGATCCACCTTCTCTTCGATCGCGGTCGTGATCTCGTGCGACACCTCGGAGATTTCCGAGACCACGAGGAACTTCGCGCGATCGAGCATGCGCTTCTCGCGGAACGACAGGTTCTTGGACCGGGCCAGGAATGTCAGGCTCTTGAGGACCTCGACTACGTCGTAGATCGATCCGGTCCGCATCCGATCCGAATTGTCCTTGAAACGCCCCTTCCAGTTCTGATGATTGTCGATTTTGCCGTCGCCGAGGAGGGAGAACAACCGCTCGATTTCTTCGTCGTTGATGGCACGCCGGAGGCCGACGCCATCAACGTTGTCCACGGGCACCAGAACCGTCGTTTCGTTGGCGACCATTCGCAGATGGTAGAAACCGCAAGTAGTTCCGAGGATGGTTTTGGTTTCGATGCCTTGAACGACGCCGAGTCCGTGGTTTGGGTAAATGACCTTGTCACCGACCTGGAATGTCACATGTCCCTCACTGAGTAAGGTGTGTAGGCTGGATGGTACGCGCGCCGAGCAGTGCTTTCAGTATAGTCGAACACCGGCACTCCGGCAACGAAAAACCCACAGAAATTGGCCGGTTTTGCACAACTTTGTGGTTCAATCGCGACGCGCGCATGCCTCGCGGCGGCGAGCGATTCGATCCAGAAGTACCGCACCGATCGAGGCTAAGAGCCTGCGCGCGAACGGTTTGCGGCTGAATGCCCGAGGCCGGTGAGGCGCGCGTAGCGATATCATGCGGATTGTCCATGCGTGTCGCGCGCGGCCTCCTATTGCTGTGCTGGCTTCTTGCGTCGCTGGGGGCGGCGCAGTCCCTGGCTCCGTATCTGGCCACCCCCGATGACGTCGTCGATCGGATGCTCGCGCTCGCGGATACCTCGTCACGCGACACCGTCTACGACCTCGGATGCGGCGACGGACGAATTCCCATTGCCGCGGCGAAGAAGTACGGCGCGCACGGCGTCGGTCTCGACATCGATCCGAAGCTCGTGGCACTGGCCAAGGCGAACGCGAAAGCGGCGGGCGTCGAAGCGCTCGTCGAATTCCGTGTGGAGAACGTTCTCGACGCAGACATCTCACCCGCAACCGTTGTAACCTTGTACCTCCTGTCGTCATCGAACGAGCGGCTGCGGCCGAAACTCCTGCGGCAGCTCAAGCCCGGTACACGCGTCGTCTCGCACGCGTTCAGCATGGGCCGTGCGTGGCCGGCGGACAAGGTCGATCAGTTCGTCAGCGCGCTCGGCGACGAGGTTACGCTGTACTTGTGGCGCATCAAACCGTGACCGTTTCACCGCCCATGCGACGCTATTTGTACCTCCTGCTCGCGGCTGCGCTGACGGTTCCCTGTAACTTCAAGCTGAACGCGGAAACTGCGGGCGCGGGTCGTGGCTTCCGCCTTCAGCCGGACGAACAAGCCGTTGCGACCGCCCCCGCGGCGGGCAAATCGGCCCGCATCTGGCTACAGCGCAACGCGGAATTCGAGGACTTCATCCGCGAAGCGCCCATCGAGCGCTTCGAGATCGTCCCGATTGGCGTCACGCATCCGAAGCGCGCCTACTTGAAGCCCGGCGGGCTCGTGGACAGCGTCGCATGGAAAGTCCTTCCGCCGGGACGGCCGAACGGCTACTGGGAAAGCTACAAGTCCGAGATCGCGGCCTACGAACTGGACAAGATGCTCGGCATGGGGATGGTGCCGGTCGCGGTCGAGAAGAAATGGAAAGTGGAAAAGGCCGCGGCGATCCTCTGGCTCAGTCCGGTCCATTCCTGGAAGGACGTTCAGGACAAGCCGAAACCCGCGAAATGGGTGGCGCAGGTCGCGCGGATGAAGATGTTCGACGATCTGATCTGCAACCGCGATCGCAACGCCGGCAATCTGCTGGTTGACGACGACTGGAACCTCTTTCTGATCGATCACTCGCGCGCCTTCATCGATGACAAGCGGCTTGCGGTGCCGCTCGAGCACGTCGACCGTCCGCTGTGGACGAAGATGCTCGCGCTCGATGAGGGGGTGCTCGAACCGGCAATCGGACAATGGGTCGATCGCAGCAGCCTCCGCGCGATCATCGCGCGCCGGGATAAGATGAAGGCGGCAATCGACAAACTCGTCAAAGACAAGGGGGAAGCGGCGGTGTTCGTTCAATGACGGCTCTGCGCAGCCTTATCAGCGCGTTCGCGGCGGCATTCGCGCTCCTCACTGCCGCACCACCAGCCACCGCTCCCCCTCCGTCACGAATCGTCGCCGTCGCCGACGTTCACGGCGCAGGACCCGCATTCGTCAAAATCCTGCAGCGGGCCGGACTGATTGACGAGCGGCAGCAGTGGATCGGCGGCGACGCCGTCCTCGTCC
>JBKPLP010000217.1:0-7454 GCA_046731735.1 Acidobacteriota bacterium | reverse complement strand
TCGGCGTGCCCTCGGAGATCACCCAGGTCGAGAAGCGCGCGGTGAAGGACAGCGCCTACCGGGCGAAGGCGAGCGAAGTGCACCTGGTCGAGGAAGCGATGGCGGCGGCGATTGGTGCCGGCATGCCGATCACCGAGCCATCCGGCAACATGATCGTCGACATCGGCGGCGGCACGACCGACATCGCCGTCATCTCCCTTGCCGGTATCGTCTACAGCAAGGCGGTGCGGGTTGCGGGCAACGAGATGGACGAGGCCATCATCCAGTACATCAAGAAGACGTACAACCTGCTGATCGGCGAGCGCACCGCCGAAGCGATCAAAATGGAGATCGGCTCGGCCTACCAGCTCGACGAGCGGATGACCATGGAAATCAAGGGGCGGCACTTGATCGAAGGCGTGCCGAAGACGATCACGATCACCGATGAGGAGATCCGCGAGGCGCTCGCCGAAACGGTGAACGTCATCGTCGATGCGGTGCGCGTCGCGCTCGAGCGCACGCCGCCGGAGCTGTCGGCCGACATCGTCGATCGCGGCATCGTGCTGACCGGCGGTGGATCGCTGTTGAAGAACCTGGACAAACGGCTGCGCGAGGAAACAGGACTGCCGCTCGCGATGGCGGAGGATCCGCTGTCGTCGGTCGTCCTCGGGGCGGGGAAGATGCTGTCGGATTTCAATCTGCTGCGGAAGATTTCGATCGACTGATGACGGGATGCGGGATGCGGGATGCGGGATCCGTGGTGTGGTTTCCCATGACCTGCGCCGAGGCGTTCGGATCCCGGATCCCGGATCCCGGGTCCCGGCAGCGGCCCGAACGTTGCGAGGGCCGATGCTAGACATCCGCCGCCGCACCGGCGTGCTGTTGGTCGCGATTTCCATGGGACATCTGATCCTGATTTCGCTGCAGATACCTTCGCGATCGGGCGTGCCGGTCCTTCAGTCGGTGACGTTTGGGGCGTTCGCGCGGGTGCAGGGAACGACGGCGTCGACGCTGTACGGGATCCGCCACTTCTGGAGCAGCTACGTCTGGCTGCGCGGTGCGCGGGCGGAAAACGAAACGCTCAAGCGGCAGCTGGCCGACCTGCAGGTACAGCTGCAGGAACAGCGCGCGCTCGCCACGCGCTCGGAGCGGCTGCAGCAGCTCCTGAACCTCCGGACGTCGACGCCCGTGGCGACCATGGCGGCAGAGGTGATCGCGGGCAACCCCAACCCCGGGCTGCTGACGATCACGATCGGCCGGGGTTCGGCGGACGGGGTGCAAAGGGATATGGCGGTGATCGCACCGGCGGGAATCGTCGGGCGCATCATCGGCACGCCAGCCGCCCACGCGGCGCGGGTGCAGCTGCTGATCGATCGCAACGCTGCTGCGGGCGCGTTCACAGAGCGCACACGCGCGGGCGGTATGGTCGTCGGCGCGGCCAAGGATCCGCCCCTGATCATGGATCTCGTGTCGAACATGGCGGACGTGAAGCCCGGCGATGTCGTCGTGGCGTCAGGGGTCGACGGGATTTATCCGAAAGGGTTCGTGATCGGCCGGGTCGAGACATCGGAGCGCGGCGCCGGACTGTATCGCGCGATCACCGTCCGGCCCGTGGTGGATTTCTCGAGCCTCGAGGAAGTGCTCGTGGTCCTGGTTCCGCCGCGTCCCGCGACGCCGGAGGAGACGGCCGAGTCCACGGCGGCGCCACCAGCGCCAGCTCCGGCCAGGCCGAAATGAAAACCGTTGCGGTGCTGGCCGCGCTCGCGATGGCACTGGTGCTTCAGGCCACGCTCGCCGGGCTGTCGATGGCGGGAGGCACGCGTGTCAATCTGGTGCTGGTGGCGGTGGTCTACGCGGCGCTCGCCTTCGGGCCGGTCACCGGGATGCTCGCCGGCACCGCCGGGGGGCTCGCCCAGGACGCGATCGCCGGTGGCATAGTCGGGATTGGGGGGTTATCGAAGACGATCGTCGGGTTTCTCGTCGGGGTACTGGGCGCGCAGTTCATCGTGTCCACGACCATCCCCCGGCTGTTGATGTTCGTCGCCGCGTCGTTCGTGCACGAGATTTGTTTCCAGGCGCTGTACGCGCTGGTCGAAACGCGCGGCTTCCGGATGCAGTACTCGGCGGCACTCGTCCAGGCGCTGGTGAACGGTCTCGTCGGGATCCTGGCTTTCTTCCTCGTGGAACGAGGGCCGGACTTGGTGCAGCGGCGGCGGAGTTGGCGCACGGCGTCGAGCCGGCGCAGGTATTGAACCATGAGTACACCCACGCTAATGCCGGACGATCGGCGCAGCCTCACGCTGCGGCTGTCCGTCATGCAGTACATCGTCACCGCCGCCTTCGCGGCCCTCGCCATCGGCTTCTGGATATTCCAGATTGCGCAGCACGAGAAGTTTCGTGAGATGGCGGAGGAGAATCACATCCGCCGGCTGCCGCTCCCGGCGCCGCGCGGGGTGTTGCTCGACCGCGATGGCAAAGTCCTCGTCGAAAATCGCGACAGCTACAGCATTGCCTTGGTGCGCGAACAGACGCGGAATCTCGACGAGACGCTGAACGTCCTCGCCTTTGCGACCGGTACCGATGAGGCGCAGCTGCGCGAGACGGTGGCTCGACGGCGGCGCGAGCCAAGCTATCGTCCAATCGTGCTGATTGAAAACGCGAGCTTCCCACAGGCTGTCGCGGTGCAGGCGCGGCAATGGGAGCTGCCCGGAATCATCGTGCAGCACGTACCCTCCCGTCATTACCCGGCGAGCGAGATGGCGGGGCACTTATTCGGCTACGTCAGCGAGATCGCGGAGACACAGCTGCAGAAAGCGGAATACGCCGGCGCCGAGCCGGGAGCGCTGGTCGGGCAGGCGGGCGTCGAGCTCGCCTACAACAAACTGCTGATGGGTGAAGACGGTACCAAGGTGGTCGTCGTCAACAGCGTTGGCCGCGAGATCGGCGCGCCGCCGGACGGCGAGCAACTGCCCAAGGAAGGCAAGCGGCTTCAGCTCACGATCGACTCCGACGTGCAGCAGGCGGCGGAGGACGGGTTCGAGGCGTCGGGCTTCAATGGCGCCGCCGTGGTCCTCGATCCGCGCAACGGCGAAGTGCTCGCCTTCACGAGCCGTCCCGCCTACGACCCGAATGCGTTTGCCGGCGGTATCGATCGCGCGACGTGGGCGAAGCTGAACACCGATGATCTGCACCCGCTCCAGAACCGCGCGCTGCAGGGGCGGTATTCCCCCGGATCGACATTCAAAATGGCGGTCGGCCTCGCCGGCCTCGAGGAAGGCATCATCTCGCCGAATTTCACCGTGCACTGCGGGGGCGGGGCCAACTTCTACGGCCGCTTCTTCAAGTGCTGGCAGAAGGGGGGGCACGGGACGGTCGACCTGCGCCACGCCATCGAGCAGTCGTGCGACGTGTATTTCTACACCGTCGGCAACATGCTCGGCGTCGACAAGATCAACAAATGGGCGACGCTGTTCGGCCTCGGCGTGCGATCCGGCATCGATCTGCCGAACGAGGTGCAGGGGCTCGTGCCATCGACGGCGTGGAAGGCGGCGAACACGAAAGAGAAGAAGTGGTACGCCGGCGAGACGATCTCGGTCGCGATCGGCCAGGGACAGGTGTCGGTGACCCCGATCTCGCTGGCGGTCTATACGGCGACGCTCGCCAACGGCGGGACGCGCGTCACGCCTCACCTTGTGAAGGCGATGGACGACGGCCAGGAGCTCAAGCCGGTTCCGCCGCCGCCGCCGCAGTCGCAGGTCGATGTGTCGCACGAAAAGCTGCAGGCGATTCGTGACGGCATGTGGCTCGTCGTCAACGGCGGGTCGGGGACGGCGAGGCGGGCGGCGATTCCCGGCAAGGACGTCTGCGGCAAGACCGGAACCGCCCAGGTGATCTCGAACCAGGGACGCACCGCCGCGCGGACGACGAAGAACCTGCGCGACCACGGCTGGTTCACCTTTTTCGCGCCGCGCGACAATCCGGAGATTGCCGGCGTCGTGTTCCTCGAGCACGGCATCCACAGCGCCAACGCGGCGTCCGTCGCGAAGCACATTCTCGAAATGTATTTCGCCAAGAAGGAAGGCCGGCCGCTGCCGCCGCCGCCGACCCGCGAGGACATGCGCCTCGACCTCCGCGATCCGTTCGCGCGGGGCGCGGCGCGGCCGGAGGGGGACCAGTAACGGCATGTTCGAGCGCCGTCTCTATTTCCACATCGACTGGCTGCTGCTCGCGGCGGTGCTCCTGCTCGCCGCGATCGGCCTGACGATGATCTACAGCACCACTTATGTCACGCTGCCCGACGGCAGCGGGCATCCGGGCCCGCGTTTCTGGGTGCAGCTCTACGCGGTGGGGCTCGGCACCATCGCGATGCTCGTCTTCCTCGCGCTGGATTACCGCTTCCTCGCCGAACACTCGCTGGCGTTGTACATCGGGCTCGTGGTGCTGCTCGTCTATGTGCTCATCGGCGGCAAGAACGCGGGCGGCTCGACCCGCTGGATCTCGCTCGGAGTCTTCAACCTGCAGCCGTCGGAGTTCGGGCGGCTGGCGCTCGCGCTCGTGCTGGCGATGTATTTCGGCGAGAACCGCCGCGGCGCCAAGAACAACAGCGATCTCGTCATCGCCAGCTTCTTCTTTCTCGTCCCGTTCCTCCTGATCGCGAAGCAGCCGGACCTCGGTACCGCGGTGACACTCGTCCCGGTCGCATTCGGCATCGCCTTTCTCGCCGGCCTGCGCTTGCGCCTCGTGGCTGTCGTCGCGATCGCGGGGGTGCTGCTCGCGCCGGTCGCCTGGAAAGTCGCGCTGAAGGATTACCAGAAGTCACGTATCGAAACGTTCATCGACCCCGAAAAGGATCCGCGCAACAAGGGCTACCAGCAGATCCAGGCGCGCGTCACCGTCGGCTCCGGCGGCCTCACCGGCAAGGGGTTCCGCAAGGGGACCCAGGGGCAGTACAAGTTCCTGCCGGTCGCCGACAACGATTTCATCTTCTCGGTCCTCGCAGAGGAGCAGGGGTTCGTCGGCGTCCTGGTCACGATGGGCCTGTACTTGTTCGTGATTCTCAGATCGATCGAGGCGGCCCGGCTCGCCAAGGACCGCATCGGTGCGTATCTCGTGGGAGGAATCATTTCCGGGTTCGCCTTCCAGGTGATTTACAACGTTACGATGTCGGCGGGTCTTGCGCCCGTGAAGGGGCTCACGCTGCCGCTCATGAGCTACGGCGGCTCATCGATGATTGCCACGTTGGCCGCATTCGGACTGATTCTGAATGTTCGGATGCGGAGGTTTACGAATTGATCCGGGATGCGGGACGCGGGACGCGGGATCCGATCGGATCTCGGATCCCGGATCCCGGATCCCGGCACTAACAGGGACATGGCGTTCATGATTGCGCTGTTCGCGTGCTGGCTGGTCGGGCTGCTGCCCGGCGCGGCCGTCGTGCATGCGTGCGTGCGACGCGCGCCGCGTTCACAGGATTTGTGGAGTTCTGTACATGAACAAGGAGATGATCATCTCCTCGGGCGAGCACGACACGCGTGTCGCGATCCTCGAGGAGGATCAGGTCGTCGAGATTTTCATCGAGCGCGAACGTCAGCGTGGGGTGGTCGGGAATGTCTACAAGGGCCGGGTGTCGAAAGTTCTTCCCGGCATGCAGTCGTCCTTTGTTGACATCGGGCTCGAGCGCGATGCGTTTCTCTACGTCTCGGAAGTCGTCAACACCGTCGAAGAGTTCGACCGGCTGGAATCGGGCGATGACGACGAACCGGTCGTAGCGGCGGTCCCCGACGCCCCGGGCGCCGAGCTCGAGGCGCCCGAGCTGGCGGCCGCGGAAGTCGGCGTCGAAGCAGGCGTCATCAACGGGCGCGCACCCGAGCGTCGTGCCGTGCCGCGTGCCTCGGACGCGCGCGGCGGACATGCGCGCGAAGATCGTCCGCAGCCCAAGATCGAGGATCTGCTCAAGGAAGGGCAGGAGGTCCTCGTCCAGGTCGTCAAGGAACCGCTCGGCACGAAGGGCGCGCGGCTCACCTCGCACGTGACGATGCCGGGCCGCTTCCTCGTCTTCATGCCCACCGTCGACCACGTGGGCGTCTCCCGCAAAATCGACTCGCGCGACGAGCGCGCGCGGCTGCGCGGCATCGTCCGCGAATTCCGCGAGGAGCACGGCTTCACCGGCGGCGTCATCATCCGCACCGCCGCGGGGGGACGTTCGAAAGAGGACATCGTCAGCGACCTCTCCTACTTTCACCAGGTGTGGACCGAGATCCGCCAGAAGATGGAGAGCCGGCGCCCGCCCGCGGTGCTGTTCCAGGAACAAAGCCTGGTCACGAAGCTCCTGCGCGATCTGCTGACCGACGACTACACCGCGATCCGCATCGACAACGAGCAGGAGCACCGCCGTGTGGTCGCGCTGGTGGAGCGGATCATGCCGTCCCTCCTGCCGCGGGTGAAGTTCTACACCAAGGAATTTCCGATTCTCGAGGAGTACGGCATCCAGGGGGAGATCGACAAGGCGCTGCGCAGCAAGGTGTGGCTGAAATCGGGCGGCTACCTCGTCATCAATCAGACCGAAGCGCTCGTCGCCATCGACGTCAACACGGGCCGCTATGTCGGGAAGCGCACCGGCCGCCTCGAAGACACCATCGTCAAGACGAACCTTGAAGCGGTCAAGGAGATCGTGCGGCAGATCCGGCTGCGCGATCTTGGCGGCATCATCGTGCTCGACCTGATCGACATGGAGGAGAAGAAGAACCGGCAGAAGGTATTTCAGGAAGTCGAGAAGGAGCTGCGCAAAGACCGTTCGCCGTCGAAGGCGCTGCAGGTGTCCGACTTCGGCCTGGTCATCGTGACCCGCAAGCGGGTGAAACAGAGCATCGAGCGCCAGCTCACCGATCCGTGCCCGTATTGCTCCGGCTCCGGATCGATCAAGTCAGCGTCGACGATCTGTTACGAGATCCTGATGGAGATGAAGAAGATCGGCGGGGAGATCGAGGGCCAGGGTATCGTCCTGCGCGTCAACCCCGACATCGCGCGCGCGTTGAAAGAAGAGGAAAGCGCCGTGCTCCGCGATATGCAGCAGACGCTGGGCAGGCCGGTCACGATCAAAGCGGATTCACACCTGCATCACGAGCAGTTCGACGTGATGGCGGTTTGACTGATGGCGATATGAGTAGGGCGGGGTCTTAAGCCCCCGCCCTACCGATCACCGAACCCTGAAGTCCCGAAGCCCCGAAGTCCCGAGGCCTACGGCTTCGCCGAGCCGCCCGTCGGGAAGTAGATCAGATAGTGGTTGCCGCCTTTGTTGAACCACACCCGCACGTACTCGTTGCCCTTGAGCGTCTGAACCTTCGGCGCTCCGCCGGCGGGGGGTGGCGCGTCCTTCACCACGTTCTTCACTTCGGCCTGCGGCACGATCGAGACGACTTCGCGTCCCTTGACGGTGCCTTTCTGGACGAATTCGACCCAGCGTTCGAGGTTCTCGC
>JBKPLP010000216.1:0-9813 GCA_046731735.1 Acidobacteriota bacterium | reverse complement strand
CGCCTTGCGAGCGCTGCGTATAGAGGCCGATGTATTCCAGCTCGCGGACGAACAGATCGACGCCGGCGGTCTGCGGCTTGTCGAACAGGAATGGCTCACTGAAAGCGAGCTGATAGTTCGTCGCGCGGCTGCCCTGCTGGGCCGAAATGGTAAATGTTTCGCCGCGGCCGAGGAAATTCGACGTCTGGAACGCGAGCTGGCCGAAGAAGCCGTCGTATTGCGAGACGCCAGCGCCGAACGTCAGCTGATTGCGGTTCTGTTCCTCGAACTTGAGCTTGACGTCGACTTTGTTGTCGGCGCCCGGCGTCTTGTCGACGCCGATCGCGTCCCCCTCGAGCGGCTTGAAGTAGCCGAGCTGGTTGAGTCGCTTGATGCTGTACTTCAGCGCCTCAGTGTTGAAGATCCCGCTTTCGACGAGCCGTATTTCCCGGCGGATGACATTGTCGCGCGTGGTCGTGTTGCCGGTGAACGTGATGCGGTTGACGAAATACTGCTTGCCTTCCTGCAGGCGCAGAGTGACGTCGACGATGGGCGCGCCTTTGATTGCCGCAGGGCCGGCCGGAGCCGCCGGCGCAGACGGACCGGCACTGGAGGAAGGCGATCCACCGTTCGCATTGCCATCGCGCGGGGCAAGATCGGGGTAACCGGTGAACTCCATGTAGCCGCCGGTGCCGTAGACCTCTTTCGCCTTCTCGAAGCCTTTGCGGATCTTCTTCTCGCTGTAGATGTCGCCTTCCTCGACCTTGAAGAGCGGGCGCAGTGCCCTGGCCTCGACGATCTTGTTGCCGTCGAATTCGAGCTTCCCAACGCGATACTGGCGTCCCTCGGTCACCGGGACGCGCAGCTCCACCCAGCGCGTCTTCGCGTCCTTCGAGTCCTCGAGGATCTTCAGCTCGGGCTGGCCGACACGCGCCTCTATGTAGCCGCGATCGCGGTAGTACGACACGACCTTGTCGGCGTCCTCCTCGTACTTGTCGGCCTTGTAGGCGCCGGTGCCGAGAATGAAGGTGAACATCCCGTGGGTCTTGTTTTCCTTCATCTGCTTTTCGAGTGTGCTGTCCTTGATCTTCGAGTTGCCGACGAAGTCGACCGACTTGATCTTGACCTTCGGTCCCTCGGTGATGTGGAACGTCACGTTCACCAGTTTCGGACCGCCCTCGATCGGCTTGATCTCCGGCTTCACCTCGACGAACTCGTAGCCTTTTTCCGCATACACGTCGTGCACGACGCCGCTGACACGCCGGATCAGGCCCGGATCGATGAACGAGTCGAGGCGGATGCTGATCGACTTCTCCTTCAGCGCGTCCTCGATCTTCGACGTGTCGACCTTCATCGTCCCGACGTAGTCGACGATCTTCACCCGCTGCCGCTCTTCCATGTTGTAGACGAGCACCTTCCCCAGGACGCCGTTCGCATAGCGCACGTCGTGCGCCTCGATCGCGAGGTCGTCGAGGAAGTTGGTCGCCCACAGGCGCTTGAAGTCGTTGATCGCCGCCTGCTGCGCGGATTCGTCGTACCGGATCCACTCGTTCATCGAGGGACGGCTGCCGTGCAACTGGATGTAGTAGACGTAGGTCTGGGCTTCGATCACCGAGTAGCCGCCCTGCTTCTCGAAGCACAGCATCACGGCGGTCACGACCGGCGGCGACCCGGCGGGCGGCTGGCTGGCCGGCGCCGGAACCGTCTGATTGCAGATCGTGGCGGGGAGATTCTGGACCTGGCCGGGCGCCGGACTCGAGACTGCGGGGAGTGCCTGGCTCGCGGGAGCCTGGGCGAAGGTGGACGACGCTGCAGCCAGAGCCGCGATCAGGAAAGCCAAAACGCGCATAAATCAGGGAACTTCAGACGCCTGGCCCGCTGTCCTGGAGGAATCACCAGGCAGAGGCCAAGCCATGAGTTTACTGGATCTTAGACGAACTAGGCCAGTTTCCGGCCTGCTTCGGTGGATCCGATTGGACGGTACGCCAGGGTCCCACCGTCGAGGTAGACCTGGATGTCGCCCGCCTTCAGGTGCCCGCGAATGAGCTCCTCGGAAAGCGGGTCCTCGATGTAGCGCTGGATCGCACGACGCAGCGGACGGGCGCCGTACGAGCGGTCCTTGCACGTTTGCTCGATGATCCAGTCGATCACGTCGTTTTCCAGCTCGAGCCGGAGCCGGCGGTCGACCAGGTTGTCGTTGACCTGCTTGACGAGCAGCCGCGTGATCGTCCTCAGGTCGTCGTCCGAGAGCGCCTCGAACACGATGATCTCGTCAACCCGGTTGATGAATTCCGGGTTGAACGTTTTCCGCACCTCGCCGAGCACCATGTCGTTGACGCTGCGGCTGATGACGCCGCTGTCGGCGGACTGGAACCCGAGCGACGCCTTCTTCTGGATGAAGCGGGCGCCGATGTTCGACGTCATGATGATGATGGTGTTCTTGAAGTTCACGCGGTTCCCCAACCCGTCGGTCAGGTGGCCGTCTTCGAAAACCTGTAGCAGGATGTTGAACAGGTCGGGATGCGCCTTCTCGACCTCGTCGAGCAGCACGACGGAGTACGGGTTGCGCTTGACCTTCTCTGTCAGCTGACCGCCTTCTTCATGCCCGACGTATCCCGGCGGCGAGCCAATGAGCTTCGAGACCGAGTGCTTCTCCATGTACTCGGACATGTCGAAGCGGATGAGCGCGTGATCGCTGCCAAACAGGAAATTCGCGATCGCGCGCGCGAGCTCGGTTTTGCCGACGCCGGTCGGGCCGAGGAAGATGAAGCTGCCGACCGGACGGTTCGGCGACTTCAGGCCCGCTCGCGAGCGGCGGA
The DNA here is from genome assembly GCA_046731735.1 of Acidobacteriota bacterium. Lineage (GTDB taxonomy): Bacteria > Acidobacteriota > Vicinamibacteria > Vicinamibacterales > 2-12-FULL-66-21 > JALZOC01. The sequence continues at coordinate 7,015 of JBKPLP010000216.1, read as the reverse complement.
TGGCGCGTGACAGCGCCGAGATGGCGGCGTCCTGGGAGATCACGCGCTTGTGCAGCGCGTCTTCCATGTGCAGGAGCTTGTCGCCTTCGTCCTGGTTGATCGAGGTGAGCGGCACGCCGGTCCACTTCGACACGACCTCGTCGATCTCCGACTTGCCGACGATGACGCGGCGGGTGCTCGATTTGACGTCGAATTTTTCCCGTACGAACTGCAGGTTCTCGCGCGCCTGCACTTCCTGCTCGCGATAGAACTGCGCCTTCTCGAAGTTCTTCTCCGAGACGGCCGTCTCCATCTGCTCGACGGCGACGCGGATGCTGCGGTTGATTTCGCCGAACTCCTCGCTGTAGCCCGCCTCGCGCAGCTTGGCGCGCGCGCCCGCTTCGTCGATCAGGTCGATCGCCTTGTCGGGCAGGAACCGATCGGTGATGTAGCGGTTCGACTGATACACCGCCGCTTCCAGCGCCTCGGGGGTGTACTCCACGTGATGGAACGATTCGTAGCGGTCCTTCACCCCGGTCAGGACTTCGATGGTCTCGCGCTCGGACGGCGGGTCGACCTTGATCGCCTGGAACCGGCGCTCGAGCGAGCGGTCCTTTTCGATGTATTTCCGGTACTCCGCCGGCGTCGTCGCGCCGATGCAGCGGATCTCGCCGCGCGACAGCGCTGGCTTGAGGATGTTCGCGGCGTCGAGCGAACCTTCCGCGGACCCGGCGCCCACGAGCGTGTGCAGCTCGTCGATGAACACGATGATGTTCGGGTTCTCGGTCAGCTCCTTCATGATCGCCTTGAGGCGCTCTTCGAACTGACCGCGGTATTTCGTTCCCGCGACGATGAGCGAGATATCCAGGGCCAGCAGCCGCTTGTCCGCGAGGAAGTGCGGCACGTCGCCGTAGACGATCTTCTGCCCGAGCCCCTCGACGATTGCCGTCTTTCCGACACCCGGCTCGCCGATGAGGACGGCGTTGTTCTTCGTCCGGCGGCAGAGCACCTGCTGTACCCGCTCGATCTCGATGTGCCGGCCGACGAGCGGGTCGAGCAGATTCTTCATTGCCGCTTCCGTCAGGTCGCGGCTGAACTCCGCGAGCAGCGGCGTCTCCTTCACCCGGGTGAGCGTCGTCTTCTCGTTGAGGAGCGCGACGATGTCCTCCCGCACCGTGTTAAGGCGCATGCCCTTTTCCATCAGGATGGTGGCCGCCACCGACCGCTCCTCGCGGAGGATCCCGAGCAGCAGGTGCTCGGTGCCGATGTAGTTGTGCAGGAGCCGGTCCGCCTCCTCAGCCGCAAACTGTAGAACCCGTTTGGTTTCCGCGCTGAAAGGGATCTCGACCGAGGTCGAGACCTTCTCGCGGAACACGGTCCGTCCTTCGATTTCCTTGCGAATGCTTTCGAGGGATAGGTGGGAGCGGGCAAAGATGCGGCTGGTGAGCCCTTTGCCTTCGCGGATCAGCCCAAGAAGGAGATGCTCGGTTTCTATCGAAATGCTCCCGAGCTGGCTCGCTTCGTAGCGCGCAAAGAAGAGCACGCGGCGCGCTCGTTCCGTATAGCGTTCGAACATCCGGTTACCTACGTGGAAGGAGGAACTGCCCTGCTCGCATTATAAGTCATCGGGCCTTCGGGACCAATTGGTTTCTCGGTCTAAGTGACGTTCTTCACTAGGGTTAGACCGCGCGCCTTCTCGAGAAAGGCGGCTGGCGCCCGTTCCGGATACCGAGCGAGCTGCTTATGAGTAATGACGCCCGCCCGCGAAGCGGCGTTTCTTCTCACCCGTTTGGGCGCAGCTGAGCCGTCAGGTGCCCTTCTTCGAGCCTGAGCACGCGGTCACAGGCTGCGGCGAGGCGTGGGTTATGCGTGGCGATGATCGAAGTGAGGCCGCGCTCGCGGTGCATCTCGCGCAGCAGGTCGTGCAGCGTCTCGGCGGTGTGTTCGTCGAGGTCGCCCGTCGGTTCATCGGCCAGGAGCAGCGTCGGATTCATGACCAGCGCCCGCGCAATGGCGACACGCTGCTGCTCTCCGCCGGACAACATTCCCGGCCGGTGCTCAATTCGCGGCTCGAGGCCGACGCGCCGCAACAGCTCCGCAGCGCGTGCCCGGCGTTCGCCCGCCGGCATGCGCGCGACCCGCATCGGCATCTCCGCATTCTCGAGGGCGCTGAATTCGGGCAACAGGTGGTGGAACTGGAACACAAAACCGACGTGACGGTTGCGAAATGCGACCTTCTCCGCGTCGGGCAGCGTCGTCAACTCCGTCTCCCCGATTCGCACGGTGCCTTCGTCGACGGAATCAAGCCCGCCGAGCACGTGCAGCAGCGTGCTCTTGCCGACGCCCGAGGCGCCCACCACCGCGACCATCTCGCCTCGACCGAGCGACAAATCGAGATTCTTGAGGACCGCCAACCGGCCAGTCCCGACGGGGTAGCTCTTGGTGAGGGCGGCGACTTGGATGAAAGACATGAATCAGCTACCAGCTACCAGCTACCAGCTGCCGGCGCCTTACTAGAAGTCTTCCAGCTGGAAGCTGGTAGCTGGAAGCTGGTAGCTGTCATTGGTATCTCAACGCCTGCGCGGGATCCAGCTTGGCCGCCTGCCGCGACGGATAGATCGTCGCGACGAAGCAGATGGCCAGCGCCGCGAGAATCACGATCACGAAGTCGAGCGGCAGCAAAACGAACGGGACGTACGAGATTTGGTACACGTCGATGGGCACGTGAATCAGCCTGTAGTGATCCAGCAGATAGATGAGCGTGCAGCCAGCCACCGCCCCCGTGAAGGTGCCGATCAGCCCGATCACGAGCCCCTGGAGAACGAAAATCCGCCGGATGCTCTGCGCCGAGCTGCCCATCGTTTTCAGAATGGCGATGTCGCGATTCTTTTCCATGACGAGAAGCACGAGGGTCGCGGCGATGTTGAGCGCCGCAACCATCACGATCAGCCCGATGGTGATCGAGATGGCCATCTTCTCGATCCACAGCGCGGAGAAGAGCGCGCCGTTCAGATCCGCCCAGTCCTGCGCGAGGTAATCGGCGCCGAGACGCTTCGGAATGTCGTCGGCGACCTGCTGCGCCGCGAACATGTCATCGAGCCGCAGTTCGATGAAGTCGGGCAGCCTGCGGTCGAGGATGCGTTGCGCGACGTCGAGCCGGACGAAGCCATAGCTCGCGTCGTACTCGAACAGCCCCAGGCTGAACGTGCCCGCGACCCGGAACGCGCGCTTCAGCATCATCGTCCCGAAGGGGGTCAGCGTGCCCCCCTCTGGCGTGATGACCCGCACCCGGTCGCCGACCGAGACGTGCAGCTGTGCCGCCAGATCCTTGCCGAGCAGAATGGCGGGCGCCTCGCCCGCCGGGGTGTTCAGGCCGTCGAAACTACCGGTCAGCATCGCGTGCTCGATCTGGGTGACCGTGCGTTCCTGCTCGGGAATAACCCCCTTGATTTCGATGAACGCCTCGCCGCCGGAGTCGCTCGTCAGCAGCGCCTTCCCCTGGACGATTGGGGCGGCGCCCAACACCCGTGGGACCGCCTTCAGCCGCTGGACTTCCCCTTCGGGATCGGTGATGCCACCGACCTTCATGACGTAGACGTGCGCTGCGGACCCGACGATCCGATCGCGAAGCTCTCCCTGCAGTCCGGTCATCAGCGCCAGCGCGATGAGCACCGCCATCACACCGACCATGACGCCCAGCGCCGAGATCAGCGAGATCAGCGAGATGAAGGCCTGTTTGCGCTTGGCCAGCAGGTAGCGGGTGGCGACGAAGAGCTCGAATGGCAGATCCACGGTCAGCTCTTCGGCCTCATGAGCGGAAAGAGGATGACGTCGCGGATCGACGGACTGTTCGTCAGCAGCATGACCAGCCGATCGATCCCGACGCCCTCGCCGGCGGCGGGCGGGAGCCCGTATTCGAGCGCGCGAATGTAGTCCTCGTCCATCGCGTGGGCCTCGGCATCGCCTGCGGCGCGGTCGGCGATCTGCGCCTCGAACCGCCGGCGCTGTTCGGCCGGATCGTTGAGCTCGCTGAAGGCGTTCGCCACTTCGAATCCGCCGACGTAGAGTTCGAAGCGTTCGACCGTCTCGCGGTCGTCCGGCTTCTGTTTCGACAGCGGCGAAACCTCGGTGGGAAAGTCGTAGACGAATGTCGGCTGAATGAGCGCGTCTTCGTTCAGGCGCTCGAAGATCTCCGTCGCAATCTTTCCCGGCCCCCAGGACGGCTGCAACTCGATATGAAGCTGGCGTGCGATCGCGGCGGCGCTGTCCTTCTGTCGCAGATCCGCGTCCGACACGGAGGTCCCCAGGCGGTCGCTGGCCGCAATCCGGGCCCCTTCCCGCAGCGACACCCGCGTATACGGCGGGGCGAGCGTGATCTGATGATTGCCAAAGGTGATCCGATCGGTGCCAATCGCTTCGCGCGCGCAGATCGAGAGCATCTCCTCGGTCATCGCCATCAGCTCGCGATAGTCGCTGTACGCCTGGTAGAACTCGAGCATCGTGAACTCGGGATTGTGCTGCGTCGAGATTCCCTCGTTGCGGAAGTTGCGATTGATCTCGTAGACGCGCTCGAGACCGCCGACGACGAGGCGCTTCAGGTACAGCTCGGGCGCGATGCGCAGAAAGAGCTGCATGTCGAGCGCATTGTGATGCGTGAGGAACGGCCGCGCCAGCGCACCGCCCGCGATCGGCTGCATCATCGGCGTCTCGACTTCGAGATAACCGCGGCCGTTGAGAAAACTGCGGATCGATGCGAGGACGCGGCTGCGCACCTCGAATATGCGCCGCGAGTCCGGGTTCACGATCAAATCGAGGTAGCGCTGGCGATAGCGGATCTCGACATCGCTGAGACCGTGCCACTTCTCCGGCAGCGGCTCGAAGCACTTGACGAGGAAGTCGAGCTTTGCGGCGTGAATCGTCAGCTCGTCCGTCTTCGTGCGAAAGAGCTTCCCCTCGGTGCCGATGTAATCACCGAAATCGAGCAGCTTGAAGACCGCGAAGTCGCGTTCGGGCATCGCGTCCTGCCGGACGTAGACCTGGATCCGCGCGCGCCCGTCAGAAATCACCAGGAAGTTGGCTTTGCCGAAGCTGCGAATTGCCAGCACTCGTCCGGCAGTGCGGGTGTGGATGCCCGCGGTTTCCAGCTCCTCCTTGCGCTTGTTCTCGTGCGCCGCGACGAGCTCGGCAATCGTGTCGGTGCGCTCGAAGCGGTGCGGGTACGGATCCACGCCGAGCCGCACCAGCTCCTCGAAGTTGGCGCGCCGCTGGCGCAGCAGGTCGGATTCGCGATCGTTCTCTGACATGACTTCAGGCTTCGCGCTTCAGCTCCTTGCGAATGGAATCCAGGATGCCATTGACGAAAGGCACGGCCTCCTCGCCGCTGTAGGCGCGGGCGAGCTCCAGCGCTTCATTAATCACCACGCGCGGCGGCGTCGCCGGCTGGGCGAGCAGCTCGTAGACGCCGAGCCTGAGCACCAGACGATCGATGACCGCCATCCGCTCGACCCGCCAGTGCTGCGCATGCGCGGCCAGCATCCCGTCGATTTCACCGACCCGCGCCGTCGTGCCGCGAACGAGCTCGTTGGCGAACTCGCGCAGCGGTTCCTCGAGCGCATGCTCGGCATCATGCGCCGGCCAGTAGGTCGCGATTGCTTCGTGCGCGCTGGCGCGGCCGACTTCCGACTGGTAGAGCATCTGAAGCGCCGCCTCGCGCGCGCGGCGCCAGCTGGCCGGATCGATGCCGCTCATGACCGGCGGGCGCGCTCGCCCAGCGTGCGGAACAGCCGCGCCAGGTCGATCGCCGCGGCCGCCGCTTCCCATCCCTTGTTGTCGCGTCCCGGCTGGGCGCGCTCGGCCGCCTGCGCCTCGTTGTCGGTGGTCAGCACCCCGAACGCCATCGGGACTCCGGTCTCACCAGCGGCGTCCATGATCCCGTGGGCGACGGCCGACGCGATGTATTCGAAGTGCGGCGTCTCGCCGCGAATCACACATCCGAGGCAGATGATCGCATCGAAGCACCCCGTCTCGGCGGCGCGCCGGGCGGCCTGCGGCAGCTCGAACGCGCCCGGCACCTGCAACTCCTCGATGTCGGAAAGCGCGACGCCTGCTTCCGCGAGCGCCGCGCGCGCGCCGTCGCGCAGCGCGCCGGTAATCGACTCGTTGAAGCGCGACACAATCACGGCGAAGCGGCAGCCGGCGGCTCCGGCCGGCGGCGCCGCTGGCGCTCGCCTTTCCTGGTGGCGCAACGGCTACTTCCCCTTGAACTCCGGTTTGCGCTTCTCGAGGAACGCCCGGGTTCCTTCGCGCATGTCCTCGGTGGTGGAGACGAGCCCGAAGAGCGTGGCTTCGTGGTTCTCCGCCTCACGGAACGGCATCTGCAGCCCGGTGTTGACGGCGTCGATGATGAAGCGCAGCGCGATCGGCGCTTTCGCGGCCAGCGCCTGCGCGATCTTGCGCGTCTCTCCCATCAGATTCGCGCCGGTGACGACGCGGTTGACGAGCCCGAGGCGGTAGGCGTCGGCGGCCGAAATCTGATCGCCGGTGAGCAGCATCTCCAGGGCCGCGCCGCGGCCCACGAGCCGCGACAGCCGCTGCGTTCCTGCGTAGCCGGGGATGATCCCGAGATTGATCTCCGGCTGCCCCAGTTTCGCGCTGTCGGCGGCGATTCGCATCGTGCACGCCATGGCGAGCTCGCATCCGCCGCCGAGCGCGTAGCCGTTGATCGCCGCGATCACGGGTTTTCCCATCGTCTCGATCAGGTCGAACACGTGCTGACCGGTCATCGCGTGCGTGCGGCCGCTGGTCGGCGTCTGCAGTGCGATCTCGTTGATATCCGCCCCCGCGACGAACGATTTCTCGCCGCTGCCGGTCAGGATCACGACGCGGACGCTCGCGTCGTGTGCGAGGTCGAGAATGGCGCGACGGAGCTCGTCCAGCGTCTGGGTATTGAGCGCGTTCAGGACCTTGGGACGATTGATGGTGATGGTGGCGACGGCGCCGTCGCGGTCGACCAGCAGGTTTTCAAACGGGCCGGCAG
>JBKPLP010000215.1:0-22682 GCA_046731735.1 Acidobacteriota bacterium | reverse complement strand
GAGACAGATCGGCTACGACGAGGAGCGGACGATCGCGTTCTACCGGGAGCTGCAGCGCCGGGTGGCGGTGTGGCCCGACGTTGCGTCGGTCGCAGTCGCCTTCACCACACCGATGAGTTACCTGATCGGCGGCGGCTCGCTCTACATCGAGGGACAGCCGACGGCCGGGTCGGCGCAGCCGCCGGCCTCGTTCATCAATCATGTCGGCCACAACTACTTCGAGACGATGGGCATCCCGATCGTACGCGGGCGCGCATTCGTCGAAGATGACGAGCGCGAACACGCGCTGACGCGCAAGATCGCGATCATCAACGAAGCGATGGCGGCACGGTACTGGCCCGGACAAGATCCGATCGGCCGTCGTTTTCGCGCGTTCAATCCGACCGATCCGCTGCTCGAAATAGTCGGCGTCGCCCGCAACAGCAAGTACGTCCTGGTCTTCGAGGCACCGCGGCCCTATATCTATCTTCCGCTGGTCCGCGACATCTCGTTGCGGACCCTGCACGTCCGAGCGGTTGGAGACCCGGCGGCACTCGCGCCGCGGCTCGAGCGCGAGATCAAGGATCTCGCACCCGATCTCCCGGTTGCCGACCTGCGGACCATGGATCAATCACTCGCCGGGATCTTTGGCTACTTGATCTTCAGAGTCGGGGCACTGCAAGCGACCGGCATGGGAGCGCTCGGTCTGTCGCTGGCGCTCGTCGGTGTGTATGGAGTCGTCTCGTTCGGCGCGTCCCTGCGGACGCGTGAGATCGGCATCCGCGTCGCGCTCGGCGCACAGCCGCGCGATGTGCTGCACTTGATCCTCGGGCAGGGTCTACAGCTGGTGTTGATTGGCCTGGTGATCGGTCTCGCCGCCGCGGTGGCGATGGGCCGCGTGCTCTCGCGCTTCCTGCCGCTGGTCGATTCCGCTGATTGGGTGCTCTTTGCGAGTGTCTCAGCCGAACTCGCGGCGTTGGCGCTGGCCGCGTGCTACCTCCCCGCCCGCCGGGCAACGCGCGTACCGGTCATGTCCGCGTTGCGGCACGAGTGAGCGGCCCGCCTTCGCTCACGATCACTCGAGACGGCGTGAGCTTCGGCGAGGCAGGCTGGTGCGCCGCCTGGCTGAACATGGTTGCCGGCTTAGCGCGTTCGCTCCATGAACATCCAGCGATGTCCTTCAACATCTTCGGCCCGATACCGGGCTCCGGGCGGCGCCGACTCTAGTTCCGCATAAGAAACTCTTGAGATCAACCATCGGGAAACTCTCGACGCGCGCGAAGGCGGGCGATCCGTTGCCTTTCGCGCATTGTTCCACGATACTCCGCCGATGAGACGGCGATCGTTCCTCAAGGACGCGGCGATGGCTGCCGCAGGTCTGTCGGTCGGTCGCTCACTCGGCCTGGCGCCGCAAGCCCCGCAAGACCGCCGTTCGACGCTCGTCGTCGATCCGGTTCCGCAATTCGAGTTGTCGCCATATCTCTACATGCAGTTCATGGAGCCGCTCGGCGCCACCGATGGCTCGGTGGAGGCTGCCTGGGATCACAGCACCGATCGCTGGCGCGAAGACGTGCTGGCGGTGACGCGCGACCTCGCGCCGACGATGATGCGATGGGGCGGCATTTTCGTGGATTTCTATCGTTGGCGTGAAGGCGTAGGAGCGCGAACCCAACGTCCCGCGATGCTCAACCTCCTCTGGGGCGGAGTCGAATCGAACCAGGTCGGCACGATGGAGTTCGTCGATCTATGCCGGACCATCGCAGCCGAGCCGCTGATCTGCGTCAACTTCGAGTCCGACGGACGGCAGCAGTACATGAAGGCGAATGACAGCGTTCGCACCGCCGGCGCGGCGGAAGCCGCCGCGTGGGTCGCTTACTGCAACGATCCACGCAGCGCTGAGCGACAGATGCATGGAAGTGCCGCGCCGCTGGGCGTCCGCTACTGGCAGATCGGAAACGAGACCTCGTACGACAAGAATGGATTCGGCCTTGAAACCGCGGCGCGCAAGACCGTCGAGTTTGCAAAGGCTATGCGGGCGGCCGATCCGGACATTCGCCTGATTGCCTGGGGCGACAGCGACTGGGGCGGCCGCATGGCCGATGTCGCGGGAGAGCACGTCCACTATCTCGCGTTTCACCACATGTTCGATCCGGACTCGCGCGAACAACCGGTCCTGCGCGGTGAGTTGTACCGCCGTGATCCGGACGCGACCTGGGCGCAGTTGATGAACGCGTGGCGCACCCACGACACAAAAATCCGTCGCGTTCGCGAGAGTCTCGGCGGACGCCAGATTCCCCTCGCGCTGACCGAATGTCACTTCACAATTCCCGGACGTGACCGCGGCGACGTGTTGTCCACGTGGGCGGCCGGCGTATCGTACGCCCGCATCCTCAACAATCATCAACGGCACGGAGACGTGCTCAAGATTGCCACTGCCGCTGATTTCTGCGGCACGCGCTGGCAGAACAACGCCGTGATGATTCCGGTGCCAAAAGGGAGCAGTCGCGCGTACCTGCAACCGGTCGCCCGCGTGATGCAGCTCTATCGGCATCACGTCGGCACACATGCGATCAAGGTTGGTGAAATTCCGGACGCACTCGACGTTGTCGCCAGCCGACGCGACGACACGGTGTTCCTCCACGTGGCCAATACACAGCGTACCAAGGCCGTCACCGCCGCACTTCAAGTTGCCGGGAGCACGATCCGCCGGGCACGCGTGTTCGAAATCGCCGAGGATTCGACCGTCGAGCTGTCCTACTTGAATAGCGGCGACGTCATGAAGACGATGGAGAAACCACTGAGCGCGAGCGGCGTGTGGGAGTTTCCCGCGGCCTCGGTGTCCGCCGTGGAACTCGAGATCGCTCCGTCGCTCTAATCCTCGTCAGGTTGTCGTATCAATCGCTCCGTAACATAGCGACCGGGTCGACGGTCATGGCGCGGCGCGCAGGGTTCAGACAGGCGAGCAGGGCCACGAGCACGAGCGTCAGGGTCGCCGCGACGAAGCTCAAGGGGTCCACCGGGGTCACTTCGTACAAGAGCGCCCGAAGAACGCGCGTCAGCACGAGCGCGCCGCTCAACCCAAGGACCACGCCTGCGCCGATCAGTAGCGCGCCCTGCAGGAACACGAGTCGCAGGATGCGCGCGGGCTCGCCGCCGAGCGCGATGCGGATGCCTAACTCCTTCTGTCGAGCCGTGACGGTATAGGACAAGACGCCGTACACACCTGCGGTCGCCAACACGAACGCCAGGCCGGCGAACAGCCCGATGAGCCACAGCGACAGATCCAGATCCGCGTGTGATGCGCTGATCACCTGGTCCATCGTCTTCACGTCGAAGACCGTCTGGTTCGGGTTGATCGTGCGAATCGCGCTTCGGACCGGCGCCACGAGCCGCTCAGGCGGAATCGCCGCGCTGACGACGAGCGTGGCGGCCGAGTATTCGGTTCTTGCGAGCGGATTGTAGATTTCTGGCTCGGCGGGTCGGCGAATACTCTGGCGCACGTCGCCGACGACGCCGATGATCGTCCCGCGACTGAGGACGCGGCCGATTGGATCGGCACCGGAGAACTGCTCGCGCGCAAGCGCCTCGTTGACGATGATTCCCGGCTCACCATCGGCGAACATCCGACCCGCGCGCAGCGGAATACCGAGCGCCCCGAAGTACTCAGGCGAAGCTTCGCGCAACCGGACTGGAGCCCCGCCGGTCGTGGGCTGGGCCTGACCAACTACGGTGAATTGCCCGGTATTGCCAGCGCTCTGGATATGCAAGCGAGTGACAAACCCGGCGGTGTGGACGCCGGGTATCTGGCGGACCCGCTCCTCGATCGCGCGGAAGTAACGTCCCTGGGCACTGGTATTCGAAATGCCGTCAACGCGCGCATCCGCGCGGCGCAGAAGCCCGCGGGTCTCCAGACGCATCGTGAGGACGCGATCCGCGACGATGCCGATCGGAGCATGCTGCAGCAGGAACAAGGCGCGCAACAGAAGCCCCGCACCCGTCAGGAGGATCAACGCCAGCGCAATTTCCCCGACCACCAGTCCCTTGTAGATACCTGCGGATCCACGTCCAGCGGAAATTCGGCCCGTCGAATTGAGTACCCCGGCGACATCCGCGCTCATGGCCTGCAGCGCGGGAGCGAGTCCGAAGAGCAGGCTCGTACCGACGCCTATCGCGAGCAGAAAGAGGAACACGGTCCAATCGAATTCGCTCTCTGCCGTCCGCGGCAGTTGCGTAGCCGCCCGCGCGACGAGGACCTTGGTCGTCCCAAACGCGACGACCACCGCCGCGGCGCTCGCCGCAAGCGCGAGCAGCGCGCTTTCGGTCATGAATTGTCTGAAGAGGCGGCCGCGTCCTGCGCCCAGGGCCGTGCGCACCGCGATTTCGCGGCGGCGCCCCTCAGCGCGCGCCAGGAGCAGGTTGGCGGCGTTGGCGCACGCGATCAGCAGCACCATGGCTACGGCCCCGAGCAGGGTCAATACGCCGGTGCGTGAGGCGCCAACGACGGCTTCCGTCAAGGGGACGATGTTCAACGTCTGGCCGGGAGCCGGTCCAGACAGAGGCTGGACGCGCTGGGCGATCGTTCGCAGCTCGGACAGAGCAGCGTCGATCGTCACGCCCCGCTTCAAGCGTCCGATAGCCACGTCAATCCGCTGGAATGGATTGTCAGTCCGCGGAAGAGTCGTCGGGATCCAGACTTCAGTCGGCGTCGTCCGGTACGGAAACTGAAACCGGTCCGGCATGATCCCGACGACCGTGTACGGTTCGCCGTCGAGGACGATTCTCCAGTTCTCGACGGAAGGCTTGGCGCCGTACCGGTGTCGCCAGAATCCCTCGCTGACGACCGCCACACTCAACGGGTCATTCTCATTGAACGTGCGGCCGGACTGCGGTCGTACGCCGAGCACATCAAAGAGCCCGCGTTCGGCGGCGATCACGGCAATCCGTTCCGGTTCCGCGACGTCATTCAGGTTCTTGTTGACGGCGCCATACGAGACGAGCCCTTCAAAGGACCGGCTCTGTTCGCGATACGCCTGGAATTCCAGCACTCCAAGCGTCCCGAACTGCAGCAGCCGTTCTGGATCCGCAAACGGCAGGGGGCGAAACAGCACGCTGTTGGCAAGTGAGAACACTGCAGTCGTCGCACCAATGCCCAGCGCCATGAGCGACAAGACCATGACGGTCACCGTTGGTGTGTTCAGCAGGGCCCTGATTGCGTAGCGAATGTCGTGCATACTGCTCGTAGACGAGGACGCAGAACCCGGCCGCTATGTTAGCGCGCGTTGTCAGGTTGTCGCCGGACGGCCGCCAAAGGAGATGATGTAGCCGTAGACCTCGAGATCATCGACAAGGAACTGCGGAGCGAAGGAAGGTCACCGGACGGACATCATGCTTCGGTGCCGCCGTAGGAGATCTGCATGCGCCGGACGGCGAGACCGGCGATCCACAGGACGAACGCGGTCAGGAGCAGCAATCCGAGAATCGCCCCTGGACGCGAGGCCGGAGCGGCGGGTGCCGCCAGCAACCGTATCAACGTCGGGACGCCATTGTCGATCGGCGCAGGGACGGGACAGAGGGACTGCAAGTAATAAAGGATGCTCATCTTCTGCACCGCGTGCGGAAGGATACCGTTTATCCCCTCCCACATGAGGAGGACGGCCGCGGGAATAATAGGATTGCGGAGGTACAGTCCAATCGCGAGAAAGACGCTTCCGTACCCAACGCAACCGAGCGCGGCAGCCGCTGCATACCAGAACACGTGTCCCATGCCCCCGGCATTCCAGTAGGCCTGGACTTCGACTGAATCGTGCGGCCAGATCAAGGCTGCCAGCGCGAGCAGGGCACCACCCCCGAATATCACCGCAGAGGCAATCAGCCCGGCCGCATACTTGCCCACGAGCAGCACCTCGCGCCGCGCCGGCGCGAGAAACCAGAAGTGCAGCGTCCGGTTGCTCATCTCGCCGCGGAAGAGATACATGAAGATACCCAGACAACCGAAGAAGATCGCCAGCCGCAGATAGAAGTACTGGAAGATCCCCGCGAAGATCGCCCGATCCTCTTCAAAGTCGAGCGGACGCCGGATGTCCCTGCGCAGCAGCTTGCCGTCTTCGAACAGGAGCCGCGCCTCCCGCCGTCCATCGAAGTAGACGATGTCCCGATACTCGGTCCGCTGCTCGACGAACCCTGCGCCCGTGGACGCCGCGACCGTGGTGAAGCTCTTTCCGTCGTTACTCAGCTGGATGTTGAAGTCGCGCGTATCGGAGTCCTCGTTTTCGCCTCCCGCGCTGGCGTGTTTGACGATGAAGCGCGTCACCGGGCGAGCCGCTCCGAGGTCCACCTGCAGGAACAGCGGCCGATCTTCAGCGCACCACCTGTCGGCCTGGCCGCCCGACACGCTACCGTTGAACGCCTTCTCCGGCCCTTGATCCTGGCTGCACGGCAGACTTCCCGTGGCGGGGCGCTGAAGCGCAAGGTTTACCTTGCCGTCAGGCCCGTAGACCTCGAACTCGTAAATCCTGGCGACCGGCTCCCCGCTGTAGGAGGGACGACCGATATTCAGGCGGACGAAGCGGGCTTCGACCGCGGGTTCGATCACGTGGGTGGTCGTTCCTGCAGTGCCCGTGTGTTGCCGAACGCGGCGGCTCCGCGTCGACCAGCGTTCCTCGGCCGGCTTTCCCAGCCGCTTCTTCACGTCGTCGGCCGATTCTCGCTCCTGGACGCTGTCCATCAGGAATGGGGTAATCACGCCGCGCCGGGTCAGCCGGTCGATCCGCAACTTCGCGTCGAGACCGTGCCCGAAGAAGATGACCGAGGGCAGCAGCGCCAGCCCGTAGACCCAGAAAGAGCGCTTGGCGAAGAACGCACGCCGCAGCTCGATCTTTGCAATCGTCCACGCTTGCCTGGCCCGACCCGACAAGGAATGCGGAGTCACCGTTCACCGCCGATCAGATACTCGTACAACGCGTCCACGTTCTCGTCGGCCGGGACCACACTCTCGATCCTGTGGCCGTCGAGCGCGATCCGTCCGAGCGCCCGCGCGAACTGCTCCCGGTCCCGGGTCATTACGAGCATGCCGAGCCGGTCGTCGTTCAGTTTGATCTCGGTGATGTGTTCCTCGGCGAACAACAGTGCCGCCACACCGGACGCGTTCCGGTCACGGCACCGGACGATGTACTGACTGGGGTGCTCCTGGATCTCGTCGCGCACCGTGCGAACCTTTCCTTCGGCCACGATCATGCCGTTGGCGATCAGCACGACCTGATCGCTCACCACGTCCACTTCCTGGAGGACGTGGCTCGAGATGATGACGTGCTTTCCGGCGGCGGCCCAGGAGCGGAACAGGTCGATCGTCTCCGCACGAACCAGCGGGTCGAGACCGTTGAGCGGCTCGTCGAGCACCAGCAGATCGGGATCGTGCGCGATGGCCTGCGCCAGCCGCACCCGCTGCCGCATGCCTTTGGAATACGCCGCAACCTTGCGGTTCGCTGCTTCAGTCAGACTCAGCCGCTCGAGCGCCTTCCACGCCCGTTCCTCCGCTTCCGACCGCCCGTATCCGAAAAGAAGGAGACCGGTGGTGATGAAGGTGAACCCGGTGGCCCAGCGCGGAGCCGTGTCGTACTGCGTGGCGTACCCCGTCATCCGCATCAGCGCTTCGGGATCGCGCGGAGAAACCCCGCGCATCAGAATGCGGCCGTGGTCGGGGAAGATCAGCCCGGTCATCAGGTTCATCAACGTCGTCTTGCCGGAGCCGTTCGGCCCGACGAGGCTCGTGATTCCCGGCGGAATATTCAACGTGACGCGGTTCACTCCAAGCACTTCGCCGTAGAACTTCGACACCTCCTCGAAGATCACCCCGGGGGGCTTCCCGCCTTCGCCAAGGCTACGGCGGGCAAGCGCGAGATCTTCTTCAATCGGCCGCTCCGCCTTGGGCGCCGTAGCGCCTGGCGCGGAGGCGGCTCGCGTGGCGCACTCGCTACGCTCGTGCGGGCTACTGGTCACCGCACCACCTCGACCGGCCGCAGCTTGCGTTCGATCACCAGCACGAGCAGGAGAACGAACATCACCAGCGACAACATGGAGGCCCCGAACCCGGGACCCTCAGGTGGATCCACGCCG
This sequence comes from Acidobacteriota bacterium, assembly GCA_046731735.1. Taxonomy (GTDB): domain Bacteria; phylum Acidobacteriota; class Vicinamibacteria; order Vicinamibacterales; family 2-12-FULL-66-21; genus JALZOC01. Next base: position 14,591 of record JBKPLP010000215.1, on the reverse strand, counting down.
AGCAGCGTGCACCACACCCGGTTGACCGCCCAGGCGGGATCGAGAACGTGTCCCCACTCCACTCGAAAGACGTTGTCGATCATCGCGGATACGCCGGCCAGGATGAAGAAGACGGCGAGGCTGACGGCACCGGCCACCACCCTCCACTTCACGTAGGCGGAACTCGCCATCGCCACCAGGCTCAGGACCAGCAGCCAGAGAAGGAAGCCGACGACGACGGCGGCACCAAGCGTCCAGTTCGCCAGAAACCACCAACCCCCAGCGAGGCCCACCTGCAGCGCGAACAAGAGCAGGCCAGGAATCCACGTCACGACCGACAGCATGCCGATGATCACGGTCAGCCGCGCGAGAGCGTAGCTCCAGCGCGTGAGGGGACGGCTGAAGTACAGCGGAAGCGCGTTGTTCGACAGGTCCGGCGCAAGCAGGCTGGGTCCCGCGAGCGCCGCGAGGAAGACCGCCCATCCCGCCTGCACGTACATGAAGATCGAGAAGAACCTGCCGTTCACCTGGATGAAGTCGAGGAACTCCTTGTCGAGCCCCTGGAGCAGGTCCAGATGATTGGTGAGATAAATGAAGCCGGCGCAGAGAAGAGGCCAGATGAACGACACCACGGTGAGCAGGATGACCAGCCGCTGCTCGTAGAGCCTCACCCAGGCGTAGCGTGGCAGGACCATGAACCGCGTCCAGCGCCCCGTCAGCGGTCCGTCGTATCGCCGATATCCTCGTTTGTATACCGACATTAGTTAACTGAATCGTCAGGATTCGGCGAAGGGCTTTCCCCTGGGGTGTGCGCGAGGTGGCCCATGGCTTTCAGGAAGATCTCCTCCAAAGTGTCTCGACGATGCGTGAGCTTCCTGACCAGCAGGTTCTGCCGCCCTGCGAGTCCCCAGATGGCTTCGACCTCGACTCCGGCGGGCAGAACAATACGCCAGCGGCCGCCGCCTTCGGACACGCCTTCGGCGCCGATCTCCGGCAGGACCGTCCGCAGGTTCCGATCGTCGCCGGTCACCTCGAGCTCGACGAAACACCGGTTCGACCGCCGCTCTTCCTCGAGGTTGCAGTGGTGGACGATCGCGCCGTCCTTGAGGATCACCGCTTCGTCGCACACCTGTTCGATGTCGCGCAGCAGATGAGAGCAGACGAGCACGTTCATCCCCTGCTCCATCTTCATATCGGTGACGAGCTTGAGCATGCGCCGGCGCGCGGCCGGATCGAGCCCGTTGGTCGGTTCATCGAGCACGACCAGCTCCGGCCCATGGACGATGGCCTGCGCGAGCTTGGCCATCTGCTTCATGCCGTACGAATAGGTCCGCAGCTCCCGGTAGCGCGACTCGCCGAGCCCGACGTGGAAGAGGACCTCGTGCGCTTTCTCGAGAGCCGCCTCTGGCGGCAGTCCCGACAACTCCGCCATCTGGCGTATGAAGGTGATCGCCGTCATCTCGCCGACGAACGAGTCGTTCTCAGGCATGTAGCCGATTCTCGACCGGGCCTCGCCCATGTTGCTCCGGCAGTCCATGCCGAGGATGCGCGCCCGTCCGGCACTGGGCTTGAGGAATCCGAGCAGGGTCAGGATCAGCGTGGATTTGCCCGCGCCGTTCGGCCCGAGCAACCCCACGGCCTTTCCAGTGCCCGAAACGCCAAGACGGCAGGTGATCCCGTGAAGGATCTCCCGCCGTCCAAGCTTCACTTTCAGATTCTCGAGTTCGACAACCGGTACTCGCTCTGTGTCCAAACTTTCTCCGTTAATGGTGCAGTACGGGCCCGGTTTGCTGTCCCGCCGCCGGCATGCCCAGGTTCTGGAGCAGCATCAGATCCATGATCAACCCGGAGATACGAGTACGGCTGGCTGCATGGATCTGTTCCGGCGTTCCGTCGAATACCACGAGAATCGGATCACGTCCGGATAGGAGCTCGCTGACCGCCGGATTCGAGGTCAGCGTCGACAGCATGCCGAGTGCCCCCTTCGGGTTCAGCCAGGCGAATGCGGACGGGTGGAGTCCGGCCGACGACGGGAGCTGGGCGAGAAAATCCGGCGACCAGACGAGCGGCGAGCCGCCGTCCCGCGTCGCGATAGCACGCTCGGCGAATGCGCGATCGGAGGCCGCCACCAGGTAGCCGCGATCGTACGTCCAGGTAATGCCGACCGGAAGTCCTCCCGGTTTCATCGTGCTCCACGTCCGTCCGTTCGCGCTCTCCTGCGAGAACACGATACGCTTGCTCTGCTCGTCCGGTCCAAGTTCCGCGTTGAACGTTTCCGCCAGCTTCTGGAGGGAACCGTCGATGACCGACGGATTGTTCGCCACGCTCGCCATGACCCACGTCGGGCCGCTGGTCGAGAATCCCGTCAGTGCCAGCGCCGCCTCGGTTCCCAACGCCGCGGCCAGATTCTGAGCGAAACCGGCGCCGAACTTCGCATCCATTTCGGCGAGACCTCGTTCGAAGTCAGGTTCCTGCCTGGTGAGCTGCGCGGTCAACTCTTCGAACAGCTGCAGCGGTTCGCGCGTCGACACGTAGCCGGCGACCAGAGCATCGGACGGTAGATACTCCGCCGCGCCGCCCGAGCCGGCATCAGCCAGCCACGAGGCCATTCCGGTTCGTGCCGCCTCGAAGGCGAACGTGACCTCGTTCTCGGTCGCGCCCGTAGGAGCACGCTGCTCGAGGAAGATGTACTTCATCCCGGTCATGCCGGCGAGCTTCAACGGCGGGGCGTCGTCTTTCGCCGCCATCGTGACCAATGGTGGCGCATCCATCCCGATGAGCCAGCCCACGCCGCGCTGGTATCGTTGTCCGATCGCTGCCGCAAACGGGGAGCTGGCGCCCTGCCCCAGCTGAGCGAGGGCCCACGCCAAGTTCGCCGGCGAGCTTGAAACGACCATCAGGTCGTCGGAAACCGAATACGATGCGGGCGTCTCCCCCGCCACGGCGAAGAGTCCGTCGAGGGCGCTCGAGAGTTCTCCCCGCTTGCCGGCCTGCACGCGGGCCATCACGATGGGCACAGGGTCGCTGCTCCCGGGGAGACTGGCGCAGAAAACGATTTCCTCGCCGAGCATTGAGTTCACCGATTGGACCCGCTCCGTCATCTGTTTCAACAGTCGTCCGGTCTCGGAGTTCCACCAGGCACCGAACGTCGCGTTCTGGGCCGATTGCTCCTCGGCGAGCGACAGAGCCCGGCCAATCGTGAGGCCGGGATTCGGGATCGTGCCGTACACGACGGCGCCTGAGGGAAGATACGAGAGCAGCGTCGATTTGGTCCGCAACTCGGCGGGGAGATTCGCCAGCTCGCGTTCGATCTTCACGAACGACCGCAGCAGCTCCAGGTAGGACTCCGCGTCCGGGCTCCACGAGACGGCACTCTCAACCGAGCTCGCGAGCGCCGGGATGGACGCGGCCTGCTGGCCGGGGCTCAGGAGCACTGCCCTCCCGGGCTGGTTCACTGCCACGGATCCCTCGACTACCGACACCACCGAACCACCCATGCCGGAGGACACGGCGAAGACGGTTCCCTTCACCGACGCGATGGAATCGCGGGTCAGAACTCGAAGATGGCCCCGGCGTTGTTTGGCGGCCTTGACGATGATGTCGCCGCGCTGGAGATGAATCGCCTGGCCGCTCCAGGCGGCGGTGACGAAGAGTTCCGTTCGCTCGTTGACATCCACCATCGATCCGTCGGCGAGGCGCAACACCGCGTGGGCTCCCGGCCCAGTGCGGACCGACTCGTGATCGCCGATGGCCGCGTTCGCTTCGAGAGAGCCGACGGGCAGGCGATAGAGGCCACCGTGGGCGGAAACAACCGTGGCCCGCGGCCCGCCGGGGGCGAGCATGTTGTCGATCGCGTCGCGTCCGAGATAGAGGAACGACAACACCAGTGCGGCTGCCGCGGCCAGACCTCCCCACCGCATCCACCGCGAGGACGATCGCACCGGCATGGCGACCACCGTCCTCTCGCCCTTCATGTCGGCGATTCGGGCGCGACAGCCGGGGCAGCGACTGAGATGGTCTTCGACGAGGAGCCGGCGCCTGTCGCCCAGTTCTTTGCGCAGATACGCGGGAAAGTCCTCCCGGAACTCGGCGCAGGTGACGCTGGCGGCGTTCGTCATGCTCGCGAAGACGCGCTTCCGCGCGGTCTCGAGCGAGCCGGCGTCCACGTTCTCGTCCTTCATTTCTTGTAGTGCTCGTTCCAGATGGTCTTCAGACATCGCCGCTCTCCTTACTAGAAGCGGTTTCAAAACCGCTGCCGGGGCCTGCCCGCGAGTTTCCCCACTCGGTGCTCGCCCAAAAGCCCTTGTCACGGGAGTGGGCTCCGCGCCGAGTGGGGATCTCCCTCTCGCGGCCACCCGCGCGCCGGTTTTGAAACTATCCCTAGCGTTCCATTTCGCTTTGCAACCGGACCCGGATCCGATGCAGCCGGACGGTCACGTTGTTCTTCTCGATCTGAAACAGGTCCGCCAGCTCTTCGATCGACAGCCCCTCAACGTGGCGCAGCAGGAACAGCGCTGCGTCCTCGCGGTCCAGGATCGTGAGGGCACGACGAAGCCGTTCCTTCAGCAGGAAAGGGGGCTGAACGGAGGCGTGCGACGCCTCGGTGTCGTAGGCCGACTCCGCCCGGACCTCGCGGCGACGCAGCACATCCAGGGCCGCGTTGACGGCGGCGCGCCGGAAGTACGCGCTCGGCAGCGCAACATTCTCGACGTCTGCACCCCGGCTCAAGACACGGACGAAGACGGTCTGCAGAACGTCCTCGGCGTCGGCCGGATTGCCGGTGACGCGCAGGGCCGCACGGAATACCGCCTCGTAGTTGCGCTCGTACAGCTCGGCAAACCCCGGCACCGCGGTCGTGGAAGACATGAAGATCGGTAGTTCGTCGATTTGCGCGCTGGCTGTGGTCACCTCGTCCGCCTTACTAGTCTTGACGCACGAGGAAGCCGGATATTACATGGGGTACGGGAAAATTGTCGCGTCAGCTTGCGTTCGGCCGCCGCCGGGACGAGGATCCTCCGATGGGACCGCTCCGATCGTCAGCTGTTGCAGTATTCGCCGCCGCGCTTTCCGCGGCGCCGGCTGCCGGCCCGTCATCCGCATGGCAGGCGACCGCCAACGGGTTGATCTTCATCGACACCGGGGTCGAGAACGCCTCACCTCTCTGGTACGACGTCGTCGACAATGTGATCCAGCTTCACCTGCTCTACGACCACGAGCGCGCTTCGCCGAACCGCGCCGCCGGACATATTCACTTCGTACTTCACGCCACGGCGGGCGCGTCGCTCACCGTTGAATTCCTGAACCTCGACAACGTGTGGAACGGTCAGCCAGGCTCTGTGGCTGGCGAGTTGAAGAGCGTGGCGATCTCGGAAGACGGGAAGACATGGAAAACAGTCCCGACCGAGAGCTTGCCAGGCAACCGAGTCCAGCTGCGCGTGACGATGAAGGGATCGACATTGCAGGTGGCGCGCATGGAGCCGTATCGGCTGTCGGATCTCGATCGGCTGCTCGGATCGATCCGGACGCACCGACTCGTTCGCATCGAGCCGATCGGCAAGACAGTTGCCGGCCGGCAGCTCGAGATCGTTCGCATCGGCGATCCCGCTGCCGCCTATCGCGTGTTCGTGCGCGCGAGGGCGCATCCGTGGGAAGCGGGCAGCAATTGGGTCGCACAGGGGCTGATCGATCGGCTGCTCGCCGGCGATGACGAAGCCAAGCGGTTCTTGCGCGTCTACAACGTGAGCGTGCTGCCGATGGCGAACAAGGATGGCGTCGCGCGTGGCGGCACGCGTTTCAATCTTCGGGGAATCGATCTGAACCGCGGCTGGGACCGCCCGGCAGATCCGGACATGTCGCCCGAGAACGCCGCCCTCGAGCGCTGGCTGGAACACGAGATCGCATCCGGCAGGAAGCCTCACCTGGCGCTCGAGCTGCACAACGACGGGAACGGTCTGCTGCACATCAGTCGTCCGCCGGTGCCCCAGCTCGATCGGCATCTCGCGCGTATGATGATCTTCGAGGAGCTGCTGCGCCGGCACACCTGGTTTACCGAGGGCACGACCAGTCCCACCTTCCGCAACAGCGGCACGCTGGGCGAGGGTTGGCTCAATCGCTACGGCATCGACGCCGTCGTCCACGAGTTCAACTGCAACTGGATTGCGGGGTTGCAGGAGCCGACGTCGAGCCGGCACTGGTTGGACTACGGTGCAGGACTGGCGCGCGTGTTCCACGACTATTTCGCGCGAGTGAAGCCGTCGACCGATTGAGCCCTCGATGCGAGCCGTGCCAGATGGCGGCGCTCTGTGGGAGAATCGGCCGATCTTTTTGTTGATGACCTCGGGCCGAGCGGTGAGGCTGCCATGAAGAAGACGACATGCTTTCTGTTCTCGACGTTCTTGTGCGTGGCGACCCACGCACTCGCCCAGCAGGCCAACGTGAACCTGGACTGGAACCCGCACAAGAACACGCAGAACCTGACGCCCTATGGGGCCAACGTCATCTCGCCGGAGGTTCGGGATGATCGCACCGTCACGTTCCGTGTGAAGGCACCGGATGCGCGCTCCGTTGCCCTCACCGGCGGACCCGTGCTGCTGGCGATTGGAAAGGGCAACAACCCGATCCCGTTCGAGAAGGGGGCCGATGGCGTGTGGACGCTGACGGTTGGTCCGCTCAAGCCAAACATGTATGTCTATCGATTCCTTCTCGACGGCGTCGCCATCGTCGATCCCAACAACACGCTGACCGGCTTTTCCGACCAGCCCGGATACAGCACGCTTGTTGTCCACGGCGACGGTCCGAGTTACTACGACGCGAAGCCCGTTGCGCACGGGACGGTGGCCCGGCTCGTGTATCACTCCGACGTGCTGAACGGCGAGCGCGAGATCTACGTCTACACGCCGCCGAATTACGACCGGAATCGCCGTTACCCGGTGCTCTATCTGCTTGGTGGCAGCGGCGAGCTGGCCTCGACGTGGAACATCGACGGACGGGCGGGCTTCATCGCGGACAATCTCATCGCGGAAGGCAAGGCGCTGCCGACGATCATCGCAATGCCGAACAACCAGGTCGTGCATCGCAGCGACCCGAAGCACACCGAGTTGACGTTTCCGCTCTTCGAGAAAGAGCTTCGCGCGGAAATCATTCCTCTCGTCGACAAGACCTACAGCACACAGCCAGGTCCGCACGGGCGAGCCATTGCGGGCCTGTCGATGGGCGGCCGGCATGCGCAGCTGGTCGGGTTCAAGTCGCTCGATCTGTTTGCGTCCTTCGGCATCCTCAGCGCGGGAGATCCGGAATCCGAAAAGAGTACGCCGGAGTTCCTGAACGATCCGGCGATCAATAAGAAGGTGGACTACCTCTTCGTCGGCCTCGGCACCTACGAAAACCAGCCAACCAACCGCAGCGTCGTCTTTCACCAGATTCTGGAGAAGCACGGCATCGTGCACGACTATTACATCGGCGGTGATGGCGGCCACGATTGGGGCACGTGGCGCGCTCACCTCAATTACATGATGCCGAAGTTGTGGCGCGCGAAGCCGGCCGCTAGAACGAGTGCGTCCGCTCGGTGAGAGACGCAGCACAAACTCCCCTGGGAATCTCATTCATTTGCCGGGTTCACGTCGCGAGAACCGGGTATGATCCGGGCCACTCGCTGAACTCGGCAGGAGGATGACATGCGTCGACCGGCTCCGAGATCGTCGATACCGGCGATCGTGCTGTGTGCGCTGACCGTTCCCGTGTTTGTGGCTGCGCAGGTACCGACGAACCGGCCGCTGTATCCCGGTGAGCAGTGGGTGCGTCTCTTCAACGGCAAGGACCTCACCAACTGGGTCGAGGTCGGCAAAGAGAAATGGACGGTGGAAGACGGCACGATCCACGGGCAGGGCGTCACGAACGCGTACGGGTATCTGAGGACGGAGAAAAAGTACAAGGACTTCTGGTTCTCGGTTCGGTTCAAGTGCGAGGCGGACGGCAACAGCGGCATCTACTTCCACACGGAATTCGCGCCCGGGTCAGCCAATGTCACCCAAGGCCTGCAGTTCGAAATCGACCGGACCATCAACCACCACAACGGCGGCTTGTACGGCGACGGACGTCAGTGGATCGCCTGGCCCGCGCCCGAATACGAACAGGTCCTGCGCCCCACCGACTGGAACGACATGCTCGTGAAGGTCGAGGGCAACCACATGGTCGCAATCTTGAATGGTGTCGAGGTCCTGAACTTCACGGATCCCACACCCAAGTCGTTCGACGGGCATATCGCGCTGCAGCTCCACTCGGGCGGGGAAGGCAACATGCGCTTCAAGGACATCTACGTCCGTGACCTCTCGGTGAGATGAGCATTATCGAAACAGCTCCGGCGTCGGTTCGTTGAATCGCCCGAGATGCCCCATTAGTACGAAGCACAAAACAGCAACGGAAAAAGGCGGGCCAAAGTGGCCGGCCTGTAAGAAGAACGCCGCCGAGTCCCAGGCTGCTACCCGAATTCGAGCTACTTGATATACCAGTGCCCCGCGATCGCTAGTGCGAAACGATCGGGTTCGAAGCCGGCAAACGGCGCCGGCTGATGGCGATAGCCCGCCTCCGCACTGAGGCCGAACCGGGTCACCCCCGCGAACGTCAGTTCCGTCCCCCCGAAGACATGGAATCCGACGCCGCGGTCGGAGACTGGCTCTCCGAGCGCATCCTTCAACGTCTGACGGCGGAAGCTGAGGCCCGACCCGACGTACGGACGCAACCAGACGTAGTCGTACGGGGCATACACGACGGCCGGTTCGATCTGTATCGAGGTCACGCGGCCGGGCGCGACGTCGCTGGTCATCGCATCGCGCGTGAACGCTGCCTGGATACCCAGGTGTTTGTCGCGCCACCAACGTCCCGTGACACCCCAGCTGCTCATCGATCCAACCATTCCACCGACGCCGACGACGTGATTGATTCGAGATCCTGCCTGCGGAACGCTGGAAGGGACGCGATCTCCCACTGGCGTGAGTTGCGTCGTGGTGAGCGGCGCTGGCGCGGCAGTGCTTCTCGGCGCCGGTGCAGCCGTCGGCTGGCCTGCCACGGGACGCGGTGAAGCCGGTCGCGACGTGCTGGCGGCACGCGAGCTCGCGGCCGACACGCCGAGCCGTCCCGTGGTGATGTGAACGTACCCAAGGCCGTTCGGTGAGTCCGTCCACAAGACTGCATTCCAGCTTCCAAGTTGTTTCAAAACCCTCAGCACGGTGTGCCGCGGCGCGTAACCCATCACCGGGCTCGTCAGCGCGGGTCCCTTGTGCACCTTGGCCGCGGACACGGTCACGGTGAATATGCTGCTCTGGGCGTGAAGCGGCGCCGCGTTCAGCGCCAGCGCGAGTATGACGAGCGCGATCGATCGAACCATCTCAATCCTCCAGCACAAACCTGTCATCCCGGCTTCATGCCTCGGCCCCGCTTATACGAATCTCGTGGGCCTATGACGGTTTTGATGAAGCCGGGGAGCGGAACGCGGCCGAAATCGGGGTAGATCGGGTTGCTCTGACAGAAGGAGCAAAAAGGCAACCGGGCGCTGGTGGATGTCCGAGTTTTGAACAAGCCGGTCGCGATGACCGGCTGTCAACGGCATGCTGCCAAGGCTATGGTGAGCGACGCTGCGACGACGACTGCCGCGGCGTTCGCTGAAACCTGTCGGCTAGTCGGTTGGTACATGCCTCGTTAGTACGATCGCACTATTGTCACGGTCCGGTCCCGCCCATAGAGTTTCCGACACTTCCTGACTCACCTCGGCTCACAGGGACAGCTATGACTCTATCGAACAAGCTCGCACTGATGACGGCCGTATGCCTGTCGCTGCTACCTGTTTCCGTCTACGCGCAAGGAAGCACGGCATCGCTGGCCGGAACGGTGCGCGACGAGCAGGGCCTCATTGCTCCCGGCGCGGCGGTCACCCTGACCGCAACCGAGAACACGTTTTCCCGGACCGTGACCGCCGACCCGAGCGGTGCCTTCGAGTTTGCCGGTCTTCTCCCCGGCGAATACACGATACGGATCGAGCTGGCCGGCTTCGCGCCGAAGGCGGTGACCGTCTCGATCGCCGTCAACCAGCGCGTCCGGCTGGACGTCGTCCTGCAGGCCGGGGCCGTCGCGCAACAGGTGGAGGTGACGACGACTGTACCGCTGCTGCATGTGAGCGACGCCAGCCTTGGCGAAGTGATCGATCAGCAGCAGGTATCGGAGCTGCCGCTGAACGGCCGGCAGTTCCTGGAGCTGGCGCTGCTCGTACCCGGCGCGCATACGTCGCACGGCGCCCAAATGGGCGACATGAGCCCGCTCTACTGGCGGCCCGGGCAGAGCTCCGCGATCGCGATCAGCGGCGGGCGTCCCAACGCGAACATCTATCTGCTCGATGGAACGGTCAATACCGACCCCAGCTTCAACACGTTCGTCATCAGCCTGCCGCCAGACGCCATCCGCGAATTCCAGATCCAGACTGGAACGTACACCGCCGCATTGGGCGGCGCGGGCACTGGTCAGATCAACGTCGTCACGAAGTCGGGAACGCTGAAGTACAGGGGTTCTCTGTACGAATACCTTCGCAACAGCAAGTTCGACTCGCCGGAATTCACCAACCCCGACGAGCTGCCGCCTTTCTCGCAAAACCAGTTCGGCGGCACGTTCGGCGGCCCGGTGGGCCGCGGCTTCTTCGTGTTCGGAGGCTACGAAGGCCTGCGGACGACGCAGCATATGTCGAACATCATGTTCGTCCCCGACATGGCCGTCCGCTCCGGCGACTTCTCCGGCTACCCGGCCATCTACGATCCGCAGACGACGAGGAGCAATCCCGCGTTCAATCCGGCACTGCCGATCAGCGGGGCGAACCCGCAGTTCATCCGCGATCAGTTTCCGGGCAATCAGATCCCGGCAAACCGGATCAACCCGATCGCGCGGCAGGTCCTCCAGAACCACGTCGTCGAGCCGAACCGCGATGATCCGACGGACAACTATCTCGACACGCGCGCGCACGTCTTCGACAACAACGCCTACAACGTCCGTCTCGATCGATCGTGGGGCAACGGCACCTCGGTGTTCGGCCGGTACAGCCAGAGCAACGAGAGCGGCTTCACGCCGCAGAATCTTCCGGGCTTCGGCGCGTATCACGACAACCGCGTCCACAACCTGACGGCGACGCTGCTGCGGCCCGCGACGTCGCGGATCGTGACCGAGACCCGGTTCGGATTCGCGCGCATGCGGCTGCATCGCTACGGCGAATCCGCCAACGGCACCGATCTGATTGGACAGCTCGGTATTCCCGGCGTCGGCTTCGGCGGCGCGGACGCCTTCGGGCTGCCGCTGTTCGATATCCAGGGTTACGATCCGATCGGCGATTCGTTGCTCTGCACGCCGTGTCAATACTGGAACAACAACTTTCAGATCGGCGAACGGGTGACGTGGAGCGTCGGCGACCACTCGCTGAAGTTCGGCGGCGACGCGCGCAAATTCAACTGGGACATGCTCGGGTTCTTTCAGAACCGCGGCTACTTCCAGTTCACGTCGCCGCTGACCAGCCGCACCTCGCTCGCGGACGGAACCGGCAACGCCCTCGCCAGTTTCCTGCTCGGACTGCCGGCGCTCGCGCAACGCCAGGCGGGCACGCCGTCGATGAAGATGCGCCAGTGGACCTACGACTGGTTCCTTCAGGACGACTGGCGCGTCAGCCCCGCGCTGACCATCAACGCGGGCTTACGCTACGAGCTGCAGACGCCGCTGCACGACATCAGCAAAATCCTGACGAACCTCGATTTCAGTAGTGGCACACCGATCGCGTTCGTCGGCGGACAGCTTGGGTATCCGAAGGGGCTGGTGTTCACCGACACGAACAACATCGCCCCGCGGTTCGGCGTTGCCTGGGCCCCGAACGCGGCGAAGAACGTGTTCCGCGCCGGCGGCGGGATTTTCTACTCGTATCCCGACATGAACCTCTGGTGCAATCAGGTCCACAACGTGCCGCTGGTGTTCCCGGAGATTCTGGCGAACAACGCCGCGAATCCGACGGTCACCAGCTTCGGTTTTGGTCCGCCGGTGCTCGGCCGCACGCTCGTCGGCTTCACCGCAATCGACATGCATCTGCAGATTCCGCGCATCGACCAGGCGAGCGTCAGTTACGAGCGGCGGCTGACCGAGACGACCATGATCCAGACGGGCTACCTGGGCGCGTGGGGATCGAGCCTCGATCGGTCGCGGCTCGTCAACAACGCGAAGCCGGGTCCCGGAGGCGTACAGCCGCGGCGTCCGTACCAGACGATCTCGTTCGCGCCTGGAACCGAGCTCGGCCCGCTTCCTCCCGGAGTGACCGTGCAGAGCATGACGTTCCCGGTGGGACCGATCAATCTGCTCGAGAGCAGCGGCCGATCGCAGTACAACTCCGCCTGGATTCTCGCCAAGCGGGCGTTCTCGCATGGACTCAGCTACACGGCGAGCTACACGTATGCGAGGAGCTACACCGATTCGCCGACGTTCCGTTCACCCGCCAATGAGGCGGAGGTGCCGCAGAACAGCTTCGATCCCGGCGCGGACTGGGGTCCGTCCGGATGCGACATTCGTCACCGGTTCGTCAGCAGCGTCATTTATAAGGTGCCGTACTCGGCATCAGGAGGCACGACGACAGGAGAGAGGGTGGTTCGAGGCATTTTCGGCGGGTGGCAGGCGTCGCTGATCTATCAGTGGCAGAGCGGATTCCCGTTCACCATCAGCGTGTTCGGCGATACCGCGAATGCGGGGGCGCTGCTCAACGTGAATCCGATTCGCGCGAACGTGGTGCCGGGGGTCTCGCCGGAACTCGACCACCCCAGTGCAGACATGTGGTTCAACACCGCGGCGTTCGCGACGCCCGCGCCGTTCACGTTCGGCACGGCGACGCGCAACAGCGTCTGGGGACCGGGATTGCAGAAGGCCGATCTGGCGCTCGACCGTGAACTGCCGATTACCGGTTCCGCCAGATTCCATTTCCGGCTCGAAGCGTTCAATCTCTTCAACACGGTGAACTACGGCACGCCAAACCGTTTCGTGAACACTCGACAATTCGGCACGATTACCGAAGCGGCCACCTCGGCCAGGCAGATCCAATTCGTGTTTCGAACGACCTTCTGAACGGCGCCATGCCGAGTCCGTCTGATGAGCAAAGCTGAAATCTGCGCCATTGCGCCGTTCTTCATCGTGCATGATGTTCCGCGCGCGCTGGCGTTTTATCGCGACCGTCTCGGGTTCGACATCACGTTTCAAGGGCCCGAACCCGACGACATCTTCTTCGGGATTGTCGAGCGCGGCGCTGCGATGATCATGCTCAAGGCCGTCGGCGTCGATCCCGTGCCGAACTACACGCGAGACGTCAAGCAAGGCATCGCGCGCTGGGACGCCTACCTCTATGTCCCCGATCCGGACGCGCTGGCGGCAGAGTTCTCGTCGCGCAATATCGAGTTTTCCGAACCACTCAAAGATACCCATGATGGTTTGCGTGGATTCGAACTCAAGGATGCCGACGGCTACGTGTTGTTTTTCGGCCGTCCTCGTTCATGAGGAGCGCGGAGCCGGCATCAATCATCGCCTCGGCCGAGGCTGACGAAGGGTTCCTTCCGTAATCCGCGCGCACGGTCGGCTAGTCTTCGTTGAGTCTCGCGCTCACTCGAAAGGTGTGGCCATCGGGATGGCGAATGTGGCACTCGTGCACGTTCCACGGCATATCGGTTGGAGGCCACGGCGCAGCCACGCCGAGCTTCAAGGCACGTGCGTACAAGTCGTCGACCTCGGCTGGTGAAGACAGCCACCACGTCATCCACGTGCTGCCCGCCTGATTATCCCAGGACTCGCGTGGCATCGACCCGCCGCGAGCGCCTTGGCCATCCTGGCAGAGAAAGATCTCCGTGATCCCAGAGATAACGGCGCCGAAATTCGGAGGATCTCCGTGCTCCCAGTGCTTCTTCCATCCGAGCTGTTCGAACCACTCGAAGGTCTGCTCGAGGCTTGAGACGTTCAGAATCGGAGTCACGTCGTGAACAATCATCATGGGCGCAATCAGTGAATCCCTGCCTACCCTCGCCGAGCTGCTCGGATTGAAACAGTAACTACACGGCGGTTCACTGCGAGGGCAACATCGTGCTGTTCGATCAAAGAGAGCGGGCGGATAGTAAACGCGTACGGCTGAGGTGAACGACGGAGAAACTCAATGGCCTTCTCTCCCACAGGAAGGAAGCAGCGACAGACGACAACGCACTGTTTAGATCACAGAGTGAGCGCGCGATCATTACAGTACGGCTGAGGTGAAGGTCAGAGAAATTCAATTTCCCCACACAGGAAGCAACTCGCAACGCGGCAGACGACTACGCGCTATTTAGATCACAGAGAACGAGCATGATCGCAGATCAAAAGTACGGCTGAGGTGAACGTCGGAGAAATTCGATCGCCCTCTGTCATATGACTGAGTCAATCAGCTGCCGCTCAGGTGAACATGATTCCCAAGATTGGTTCCCCAATAATACAAAAGTCCGCCTACCGTGGGATTTCTCCTACCGATTGATCACACTTGTGTTGAAACGTGCCGAAATGTGCACTGTGAAAATTGTCATCGCTGGTACGCGCCT
>JBKPLP010000214.1:0-3185 GCA_046731735.1 Acidobacteriota bacterium | reverse complement strand
CGGGCGGTAAGGCTCTTTCCTTCCTCGGTCCGTACTGGGGGCCATTCGTCGGCGCGATCTGCGCCGCGCCGATCGTCTTCGCCGGCGGCGCGCTCCTGCACAAGTTCCTCATCTCGCGCGTGTCGGGGCTGCGGACGGCCGGCTCGCTCGACGAGGGCCACTTCGGTCAGCTGATCGTCACGCTCGGGATCTCGTTGATCCTCCAGAATGGCGGCCAGATCGTGTTCGGCTCCACGCCCGTGGCCGTGCGCACGCCGCTGTCCGCCGAAGCCTTTCTGCTCGGTCCCGTCTACGGCGCTGCCACCGTCTTTCTCAACAAGGCGAAGCTGATCGCGTTCTTCGTGGCCATCCTGGTCGCGATCGTGCTGTACCTCACGCTCGAGTACACACGTCTCGGCAAAGCGTTGCGGGCCGCCGCCGACAACCCGACCGCGGCCACGTACATGGGGATCGAGGTCGACACCGCCTACCGCATCGCCTTCGGCCTCGGTGCCGGCATCACGGCGGTCGCCGGCGGTCTGATGGCGAGCTACATCTCGTTCGGTCCGTTCGTCGGCTTCGACTACGTCATCATCATGTATTCGGGCGTCGTGCTGGGCGGCATGGGCAGCATCCTGGGCGCGTTCTGGGGCGGGCTGACGGTCGGATTCGTCCAGCAGTTCTCCGCGCTGATCCTGCCTCCGCAGCTTCAGAACGCGGCGATCTTCGTCGTGTTCCTGATGATCGTGCTGCTGCGCCCGCAAGGGTTGTTCGGGCGCTCGGCGGACCGGGCATGAGACAGGGCGCGGGCCCGCAGCTGCGGCGCAACTTCACCGCGCTCGCCGTGGTGTCCATCGCCTACCTGGTGCTGACGCTCTTCGTGAGGAACAGCTACTACCAGCTGATCCTCACGCTCGTTCCCGTGTGGGCGCTGTTCGGCGTCTCGTGGAACATCCTGTCCGGCTACGGCGGCCAGCTCTCCTTCGGGCACGCGTCGTTCTTCGGCATCGGCGCGTACACCGTCACACTCGCCGTCGTCTACTGGGGCCTCTCGCCCTGGCTCGGCATTCCGCTCGGCATGCTCCTCGGCGGGCTCGCCGCGATCTTGATCGGCATGCCGACGTTCCGCTTGCGCGGGCACTACTTCGCGCTGTCGATGCTCGCCTACCCGCTCGCCATTCTCTACGTGCTCCAGTATCTGGGCTTCCAGGAAGTCTCGATCCCGATGCACCGGGGAAACCCGGCGGCGTTCATGGAGTTCAGCGAGCCGCGGATCTACACGCTGATCGCCGTCGTCCTGCTGGTGGGCGGCGTGGTGGTCTCGATGGTCATCGAGAACTCGCGCTTCGGCCTCGCCTTGCTCGCCATCCGGCAGAACGAGCTCGCAGCCGAGGCGGCGGGCATCAACGCGCGCCTGTGGAAGATGCGCTCGCTGGTGGTGTCGGGCATGATGGCCGCCGTCGCGGGCGGGTTCTACGCGCGGGTGCTCGTCGTCGTCACGCCGGATTCCGTGTTCGGGATGCTCGTCTCCGCGCAAGCCGTGGTGGTCACGCTGTTCGGCGGCGTAGCGTCCGTCTGGGGGCCGCTGATCGGCGCCGCGATTCTCGTCCCCCTCGCGGAAACCCTGCAGGCGGAGCTCGGCACGTTCTTGCCAGGCATCCAGGGTGTCGTGTACGGCATCGCCATCATCGCGATCATGCTGCTGTCGCCCGACGGGCTCTTCTGGACCGTGCGCGACCGATGGTTCCGTCCGAAAGCCGCCGCGCCCCTGCCCGATCTGATCCCGATGTCGGCTCCGGCCCGTCCCGCCACGGCGCGCGCGGGCGTGACGCTCCTGAAAGTCGAGAGCCTGTCGCGCGCCTTCGGCGGCTTGAAAGCCGTCAGCGAGGTGAGCTTCTCGATCGCCGAGGGGGAAATCCTCGGGATCATCGGTCCCAATGGCGCGGGCAAGACGACGCTGTTCAACGTGCTGAACGGCGTGCTCCCGGCGGACAGCGGCTCGGCGGAGCTCGCGGGCCGGCCCATGCTCGGCCGCAAAACGTTCGAGGTGTGCCGCATGGGGGTCGGGCGCACGTTCCAGGTCGTGCGCAGCTTCCCTCGCCTGCCCGTGCTCGACAACGTGATCGTCGGCGCGTATGGCGCGGGCCTGTCGGATCGGGACGCGATCGCCGCCACCGTGCGGGCGCTGCACGACGTCGGGCTCCAGGATCAGGCGAGCGTCGCCGCCGGTCAGCTCACCAACAAGCAGCTGCGCCTCATGGAGCTCGCCCGCGCGCTGGCCGGACATCCCCGATTGCTGCTGCTCGACGAGACGCTGGCGGGGCTCGGCCGCGAAGAATGCGACAGCGTCCTGCACGTCCTGGCGCGGTTGCGCGAGCAGGGCACGACGATCTGCATCATCGAGCACACCATGCACGCGATGATGCGTCTCGCGGACCGGTTCGTGGTGCTCGACCACGGGCGCGTGCTCGCCACGGGCCTGCCGCGCGCCGTCGTCGAGGACGCGTCGGTGATCGAGGCCTACCTCGGAAAGAAGTGGCTGGCGCGCCAGCATGCGTAGAAACGGACGCGCCGCGTGCTCGAAGTAAGAGATCTCTCGGTTGCCTATGGCGGGCTGCGGGCGCTCACGAACGTGACGCTCTCCGTCCCCGAGGGGCGATTCGTCACCCTGGTCGGCCCGAACGGCGCCGGGAAATCCACCCTGTTCAAGACGATCAGCGGCGTGGTGCTCCCCGTCGCCGGCACGATCACGTTCAGGGGCGAGGACTTGTTGCGGCGCCGGCCCTCGGACCGCGCGCACGTGGGCATCGCGCACGTCCCGGAAGGCCGGCAGGTGTTCAAGACGCTGACCGTCCGTGAGAATCTCGAGATGGGGGCGTACCCGAAGGCCGGGCGCGCGCAGTGGACGCAGACGCTGGACCGCATCCACACGCTGTTTCCGATTCTCGCCGAGCGCGCCGGCCAGATGGCGGGCACGCTGTCGGGCGGCGAGCAGCAGATGCTCGCGATCGGCCGCGGCCTGGCCTGTGCGCCGCGGCTCTTGATGCTGGACGAGCCATCGATGGGACTCGCCCCGAGCGTGGCGGACATGATCTTCGAACGGATCTCGCAGATCCACCGGGAGGACGGGCTGACGATCCTCCTGGTCGAGCAGCGCGTGGCCGAGGCGCTGGAGCGGTCGGATCACGGGTACGTGCTGGAGACGG
>JBKPLP010000213.1:0-19726 GCA_046731735.1 Acidobacteriota bacterium | reverse complement strand
AAGCGCTGATCTTCGACTCGTGGTACGACGCGTATCGCGGCGTCATCATCCTGACCCGGGTGATCGACGGCACGATTCGACCGGGCATGAAAATCCGCCTGATGGCGAAGGGACAGGAATACATCGTCGATCAGGTCGGTGTGTTCTCCCCCAAACCGACGCCGGTGGATTCGCTCGGCGTCGGGGAAGCCGGATTCATCTTCGCGGGCATCAAGACCGTCACCGATGCGCAGATCGGCGACACGATCACCGACGCCGCGCGGCCGACGAGCGAGCCGTTCCCGGGTTTCAAGGAAAGCAAGCCGATGGTCTTCGCCGGCTTGTATCCGGTCGAGGGCAGCGAATACCCCGAGCTGCGCGATGCGCTCGAGAAACTGCGCCTGAACGATGCGTCGTTCTTCTTCGAGCCGGAGACGTCGGCGGCACTTGGCTTTGGGTTCCGGTGCGGGTTCCTCGGTCTGCTGCACATGGAAATCGTGCAGGAGCGGCTCGAGCGCGAATTCAACATGGACCTCGTGACGACCGCGCCGGGGGTCCTGTACCGGGTGACCACGACCGACGGTGTGGTGCAGGAGATCGATAGCCCGTCGAAGCTGCCGGACACCAGCCGCATCACGAAGATCGAGGAGCCGATCATCACCGCGATGATGCTGACTCCCTCGGAGCACGTGGGCGCGCTGCTGCAGTTATGCCAGGAAAAGCGCGGCGTGCAGAAGTCGATCGAATACCTCGCGGCCGATCGTGTGCTCATCACCTACGAGCTGCCGTTCAACGAGGTCGTCCTCGACTTCTACGATCGATTGAAGACGCTGTCGCGCGGCTACGCGTCGCTCGACTATCACGTCACCGGCTACCAGGAAGCTCCGCTCGTGAAGCTCGACATCCTCGTCAACGAGGAGCCGGTCGATGCGCTGTCGGTCATCGTCCACCGGGACACGGCGTACCAGCGCGGCCGTGCGCTCGCCTCGAAGATGCGCGAGCTCATTCCACGGCAGATGTTCGAGGTGGCCATCCAGGCGGCGATCGGCAGCCGGATCATCGCGCGCGAGACCGTCAAGGCGATGCGCAAGAACGTCCTGGCGAAGTGTTATGGTGGAGACATCACCAGAAAACGCAAGCTCCTGGAGAAGCAGAAGGAAGGCAAGAAACGCATGAAGCGGGTCGGCCGCGTCGAAATCCCGCAGGAAGCGTTCCTGGCGGTGCTGAAGGTGGGAACGGAGTCGTAAATGCCGGCAGCGACATTCCATAAATCGACGGTCCGTGAGTACTTCGAATCGATCGTGATCGCCGTGATCCTGGCGCTCTTCGTCCGCACCTGGGTGGTGCAGGCGTTCAAGATCCCCACCGGCTCGATGGAGAACAACCTGCTCATCGGCGATCACCTGCTGGTGAACAAGTTCGTCTTCGGACCGACGCTCGGCAGATTCGAACGCGCGCTGCTGCCGGTCCGCGGCATCCGCCGCGGCGACGTGCTCGTCTTCAAGTATCCCGACGAACCGGAGCGTGACTTCATCAAGCGCGTGATCGGCCTGCCGGGCGAGACGATCGAGATGAAGGCCAAAAAGATCTACATCAACGGCCGGCCGCTCGACGAGCCGTACGTGCACTTCCTCGAGCCGGTGGGCGACGCGCAGGAGGTGACCTCCTCCGATCTTCGCGAGACCTATCCGCCCGCTACTGTTCCGGAAGGCTTCTATTTCGTCATGGGGGACAATCGCGACAACTCGCAGGACAGCCGCTACTGGGGATTCCTGCCGCGCAGCTACATCAAGGGGCGCGCGCTGATGATTTATTGGTCCTACGAATCAGGACGCGAGGACTACGTCGACGAGGGACTGGGCGCGTCGGCCAAGCGGATCCTGGGCGTGATCACGCATTTCTTCACGAGAACGCGGTGGGAGCGGCTCTTCCATCAGATCCACTGAAAACCCGATTGCCAGAATTGCCAGAATTGCCAAAACTGCCATAATTCAGGGAACAAAACTACGGCGATTCTGGCAATTCCGGCGATTATGGCAATGCCCGTATGATTCGCAGGCTCGTCCAGTTTGCCATCTTCCTGTTCTTCGCCAACGCCCTGTACCAAGCCGCGCCGATCGGTCTGCACTACTTTCAGTTCAAGGACGCGCTGCAGGAGCTGGCGCTCTTTTCTCAGAAATCGAGCGATCAGGAGCTCGTCGACCGGGTCATGCTGCTCGCCGAGGAGCACAAGATTCCACTGGATCGCGATTACGTGACCGTGAAGCGAACCCCGAATCAGATGATCATCACCGCCGCGTATCTCGAAACGATGAGGTTCCTGCCTGGTGTTCCGTACGAGCGGGAATTCGACATCGAAGCGAAGGCTTACATGGTGAAGGAGGCGCCGGGGCGCTGAGCGCGTCAGCTCAAGAGCCGGCGCCTGATGCGGTAATCCGCGAACGCGAACCAGAATGCGAACACGAGCAGAGCGTACCCCGCGCTCGCTGCCAGGTAAACCCAGTCTCCGCGCGTAGTGCGCAGCGTCCCTTCCATCACGCCGGTGTGCTGATTGAAGGGATCGAACATCGGCACAGCAAAGTGGATGGCGCGCACGACGTACTCGAGGGCCACCATCGCGGCGGAGCGTCCGTTCGCCTGAAGATAACCAAGCAGCATCGCGTCGACCTGGTAAAAGAGACTCTCCGTAAAGATGCCGGCGACGAGCAGCGCCACGATTGGGTGAAAGACGGCGGCCAGACCGGTGAGCACCGATACGAGAATCACCGACTCGCAGAATCCGTCCGCAGCCATCCACACGAAGCCCCATTGCCACGGAATGCCCCACAGGAGCGACAGGGCCAGCGTCACCAGCAGGCCGAGCGCATGAATGATCGCCGCGGCCAGGAACGCTGAGCCAAAAACCGACACGAGCCAGATTTCGGGGCGGCCGCGCCGGGTGAAAATCAGCGTGGTCGTGCGCTGCGTCGTGTGCCACCAGTAGGCGAACAGCCCCATGCCGGCGGTATACAACCAGCCGAACCAGTGCAGCTGTTCCGAGATCGTCTTCAGCATGTTGAAGCGATCGTTCGAGGAAACCGACAGGAGGAAGGAAATCAAGCCGAGCGTCCAGATGCCGCCCAGGACGACGGCAAGCCCGAGCAGTATCCGGCTCCGCGCGAAGAAGCGCAGGTGGGTGACGGTGTGGAGCTGCAGCGCCTCAAACATGTGCCGTTCCCTGGCTGATGATTTCGACGAAGCTCGCCTCGAGCGACTGGCGCTCGAGTGTGCAGTTCACGATTCGCAGTCCACGATCCCGCGCGTAATCCATGAAGGGGTACAACTGGTCGGCGGGTAGCGCGCCGGTCACTGTGCCCCCCTCGACGGTCGGACTCTCCAACTGCGGCGGCACATCGGCTGTTTCGACCACGACCGTGTACCGGCTGGTGTCCCGGCGAAGCAGCTTCGACATGTCATCGTGGGCCACGAGCCGCCCGCGCTCCAGAATCGCGACGCGGTTCGCGACGCGTTCCGCTTCACCGAGCATGTGCGAGTTCATCACGATCGTGGTGCCGTTGCGATGCATCTCCTGCAACATGTCCCGGAACAGATGCACGGTCATCGGGTCGAGCCCTCGCATCGGTTCGTCCAGCAGCACCAGCCGCGGTTGGTGGATGACGCATTGCACGATACCGACCTTCTGCTTCATCCCCTTCGAGCAGCGGCGAATCAGCGTGTCGCGGTGCTCGGCCATGGCGAGACGCTCGAGCAGATCCATCACGCGCGGCGCCGGCGCCGATACGCCGCTCAGCCTCGCGTAGTAGGTTGCCGCCTCGAGCACCGTCAGGTATTCGTGATACCGCGGCTCCTCGGGGAGGTAACCGATCTCGCGGAAGATCGCGGATCCGGGATCCGGCCGATGTCCGAACACCTCCACGCTGCCGGCCGAAGGCTGCAGCAGCCCCAGGAAGGCGTGCATCGCCGTCGACTTTCCCGCGCCGTTCTGTCCGATGAGCGCCAGGAAGTCTCCCTCGCGCACCTCGAGATCGACGGCCGTGAGCGCATCGAAGGGACGGCGCAGCAGTCCGCGCCGGTATCTGACCGTCAGCCCGCTCGCGCGTATCGTCACATTGATTTCATGCAGAACTCCTTATTGAGCTCCTGCATGACCTCCACATCCGTCTTGCCGTCGTAGCCGCCTTTGGCCAGGCGCGCCTTGATCGCCTTCGAGGTGCTGCACCCGCATGCGCTGACCTTGTCGGAGCAGCCGCACGGGCACGGCATCGCGTCCGCGATCTTCTTCGCGCGCCCCTCGAGCGGCGCGTCTTCAGCCGGGCGACCGGAGGCTTCGAGCGGCGGTTGCGCCGCCAGCGCCTGCTTGTAGACGGCGGCGCTGATGCCATGTCCCGCCCGCAGTTCCGCGACTTCGGCGGCAATCACCGATGCCAGCGCCACGTCCGCATTGGAAATCGCCCCCGTCTCGTACTGCTTCACGCGGCCGTCGGCGCCGATCACAACGGTCGTTGGATAGGAATCGACGTCGTACTGCTCAGCGATGGAGCCGGCGCCGTCAACGCCGACCGGGAACGTGAGGTTGAGCATCTGGACGAACTGCTTGACGACTTCGTCCTTTTCTTCGACATCCACGCCTACGAGGATGATGCCCTCCGAGGCGTGCGCACGCTGGAACCGCTCGAGCTCCGGCATCTCGGCGCGGCACGGCCCGCACCACGTCGCAAAAAAGTTGAGGATGACGACCTTCTGGCCGACCACGTCAGACACGCGGAACGTCGATCCGCCGAGCATCGTCAGCTCGAAGTCGGGCGCTACGCGGCCGCGCCATTCGATCGCGCCGCCAAAGGTGCGCGCGCGCATCCTGATTTCGTTTTCGCTCGGCCGCGGCTTTACGCGCACCTGAACGGCGATCATCAATGCGCCGGTGATCGCAATCGCGAGCTTCAGTACGCGAGCAGACATCAGAGATCCGTTTGCGCCCCGGGCGCAATCGCGGGAGAGGTCAGTTGTTGGGGATAAGACCAGTATAGCTCAGCTCAGCGAATGGTTCTAACCGAGCGATCCGGAGAGCCGCTCAGCCTCAGCACGCACGGCGCACACGTACGCCGCATCCTTGAGGCTTTCGAGGTTGATATCGACGTTCAGCCGCGCGCCGCGCAGTCCTGCGCGGAGAAGCTCTAGGCCGACCTGCACGTCGCTGCGCGCATTTACATTGCCGAAATCGGCGACCACGGCGCCGTGTTCGGACGCTTCCGCACACGCGCGCATGACGTCCAGCGGGACGTCCGTCGCGCCGCGCAGCGCTTCCTGAATCCGGACGCTGCGCGCGGACTTCTCCTCGCCCGTGTTCTTCGGCAGCTTGAACGCGGAGACGACGGCCTCGTAGGCGACCGTGTCTTCATCCATCAGCGCCGCCAGCCTGTCGCTCAGCGCGGCGCAGCGGTCACCGGCCGCGCGCAGACGACGAAGGTCGTCATCGTCCTCGGCGCGCGACTTGGGCAGCGCCGCCACCATGGCGAGGAGCGCTGCGCCAATCGCTCCCGCCAGCGCCGACGCCGATCCGCCTCCGGGCGTCGGTTCAGGAGAACGAAATGCCGCGAGCAGCTCACTGAAGGGCCGTTGGGCGAGACTCATGGACCACCCTGCCTGACTTGATCACCGCCGCAATCGACGGGGCTCCGACCCTGATGAGATTAATCGCTTCTCCCTCGATCACCACGGCATCCATCTGCTTGCCCGGCTCGAGGCTGCCGACGATGTCGGCACGATCGAGTGCCCACGCACCGTTGATCGTCGCGGCGGCGAGCGATTCCTCGAACGTCATCCCCATCGCAAAGCAGGCGAGGGTCATCGCGAACGGCATCGAGGGAGAGAAACCGCCGCCGGGGTTGACGTCCGTGGCAAGCGCGACCGGGACGCCTGCGGCAATCAGATTCCGTGCGGGTGCGAAGCGACCGAGCTTTAGATAGAACGCGGCGTTTGGCAACAGCGTGGCCGTGACGCCCTTCTCCGCCAGCGCTGCGATGCCATCCGGGTCGACATGGATAAGGTGATCGGCCGACCGCGCCCGGACCCGGGCGGCGACGAGTGAGCCGCCGCTGGCGCCCAGTTCGTCGGCGTGGATGCGGGCCTTGAGGCCGGCGCGCCAGCCGGCCTCGAGGATGCGCGCCGATTCGTCCGGAGTAAAGACACCCGTCTCGCAGAACACGTCGCACCACTCGGCGAGCCTCTCCGCGGCGACGGCGGGGATCATCTCATCGACCACGAGATTGACATACGCGTCGCGGCGGGCGCGGAACTCCGGCGGCACTTCGTGGGCGCCGAGAAACGTTGCCGCGATCTCGATCGGATGATCCGAGGCCAGCGTCGCGATCGCCCGCAGCATCTTCAGCTCCGATGCAACCGTCAGGCCGTAGCCGCTCTTGATCTCGCACGTGGTCGTCCCGCACGCCAGCATCTCGTCCAGGCGGACGCGCGTTTGGGCGGCGAGATCCCCCGGTGTGGCGTCACGCGTCGCGGCGACGGTCGACACGATCCCGCCGCCTTCGGCGGCAAGCTGTGCGTACGACACGCCGGCCAGCCGCCGGCGCAGCTCCGCCCGACGATCGCCGGCAAACATCGCGTGCGTATGCGCATCCACGAAGCCGGGAACGATCGATTTCCCGTTGGCGTCGATCTGGCGCGCGCCGTCCGCGGGGCAGATATGGACCGCGAGATCGCGCGACGGACCCGCGTAGACGATGCGCCCGCCGCGTGAGGCGATTGCGCCGTCGACGATCATGTCGAGAGAACCCTGCTCGTGACCTCGCCGTGGCGCACCGGCACACGTGATCAACTGGCTGGCGTTGCGGATGATGAGATCACACGGCGTCACGGTCACCGGAGTATATCGGTGAGACGCGCGGCGACATCGGCTTCCGTCGCGCCGGCAATCGAGACGCGCTTGTCGCGTGACGTGTGACCGGATACGAGGGTGATGTCGCGTTTCGGGCGATCGAAGAGCTCGGCGAGAAACGTGAGGAGCGCATCGTTGGCGGCGCCCTCGACGGGTGCCGCCGCAAGACGGACCAGCAGGGACTCTTCGCGGGTACCGGCTACGCCGGTGCGGCCGGCCCGCGGCACAACCCGAACGCGGAGCGTGATGCCAGCCGCGGTGCGCGTGAGGGGAATCGCCACGCGCCGGCCCCGGTCAGCCTCGTTCGTCCGCGGTGCGCGGCACGTCGCCGGCGGAACGTTGCGGCGCCGGCGCTTCGGCCGGGCGCGGCCGATGGAGTAATACCTTCTCCTCGGATTTGTCCTGGTCGCGGATGAATTCGAGCGCGTGGTAGAGCGCCTGGATCGAGCCTTCGAGCGTGCCTTCGACGCCGCGCCGGCGCAGCCGCAGCTCGTTGATGTCGCGCTCGATCTCTTCGAGCCGTCCCTGCGCCTTCTGGAGCAGCAGGTCGGCGCGCCCCTGCGCTTCGCGCACGATCATCTTCGCTTCGTTGTGCGCCACCGCCTTCACTTCGTCGGCGAGCCGCTGCGCCGTCAGGAGCGTATTGCGCAGATTGTTCTCGCGCTCGCGATGCTCCGCCAGCAGCGATTCCATGCGCAGCAGATCCTGACGCAGCCGATCGATCTCGCGCAGCGCATGTTCGTAGTCGTCCGCCGCCTCGGTGAGAAACGCGACCACGTCCGTCTTGTCGAAGCCGCGCACGGCTGTTTTGAAGCGCGGCTGCCGCAGATCGAGCGGCGCGATGCGCATGACGCGCTCGGCCGGCACCGATCCGGAGTGTCCGGCGGATGTGGACGACGGCGTAGCAGGCTGACCGCTCGGGCGTTCAAGCATGATAGTAGTCTCCGGCCGGCCTACAGGCCGGCCCCAGCGTAGACGCGTTTCCCGAAAATCGCCGTGCCGACGCGCACCATGGTGGCCCCTTCCTCGATCGCCGCCTCGAAATCATGGCTCATGCCCATCGAGAGGTGCCGCAGCGCCGCCGGCGGGGTTCCCTCCGCCAGCCAGCGGTCGCGCAGATCCCGAAGCTGCACGAACCACGGTCTCGTCTGCTCCTGGTCCTCGTTCCACGGGGGAATGAGCATCAGTCCCGCGGCGCGGACCGCCTTCGCGGCGAGCGCGGCTTCGAGGATCCGGCGCGCCTCGTCTGCGCCGGCGCCGAACTTCGTGTCTTCACCGGCGAGATCGAGCTGGACCAGCACCTCGGGCGATGCGCCCTGCTCCGCTGCCGCGGCATCCAGCTTTTGCAGAAGTTCGACCGAATCGATCGACTGGATGCACGCGAATGCGCCAGCGGCCTTCTTCGCCTTGTTCGACTGCAGGTGGCCGATGAGATGCCACCTTATCTCTATGTCGGACGTTTCTCCGATTTTCTGCAGCGCTTCCTGGACCTTGTTCTCTCCGAAGTCGCGCTGGCCTGCAGCCCATGCCGCTCGGACGTGATCGGCGCTGAAGGTCTTGGAAACCGCGATCAGGCGGATGTCCGAAGGATCCCGGCCGGCGCGCCGCGCGGCGGCGTCGATCCGGGACCTGACGGACTGGAGGTTGGACCGGACGGCCTCCACATCGATGCCGCGGCTACTTGATGTAGGTCTTCAGCATGTCGTAGTTCGACTTCGCCTTGGCCGCGTTCGGACCGTTGGGCGCGATCTTCGTGTAGGCCTCGAACTCTTTCGCCGCTTCCGGAAGCTTGCCGAGGTTCAGGTAGACCTGGCCGAGCATGAAGTGCGATTCGGCGTGGTTCGGATTCGCCGCGACCGCCGCGGCGAACTGTTCACCGGCTTTCGCGAAGTCGTTCGCGTTCCACGAGATGACCCCCGCGTTGTAGAGCATGTCGGCATTTCCGCCTCCACCGGAGGTCGCCGCCCGCTTGGTCACTTCCTCGCTCATCGCCTTGGCTTCGGCGAACTTCTTCTGGTCGTTGTAGATGTTCGCGAGGCCGCTGTACGCCTCGATGAAGTTCGGATCGATCTCGAGCGCCTTTTTATAGGCGGCCTCAGACGCCGCGTAATCCTTCTTCTCCCGATTGGCCATACCGATGCCGACGAAGCATTCCGTGCACTTCGGAACCGACGCGATGACCTCGTTGAACTTGGCGATCGACTCGTCGAACTTTCCCGCGTTGGCGAGCGCCGCGGCTTCCGCGTAGGCGGCCTTGATTCCCGCGACCTTGGCTTCGGCCTTCGCGCGGTCTTCCTTCGACATCTCCGCCGTGTCGCCACCCTTCTTCAGGGTGAAGTTGACCTCGGCCATGTCCAGACCGATCCGTTGGGTCTTCGACGTCGTCAAGCCGTCCTTTTCGACCGTAATCTTGTACGTGCCTGGGGGGACACCAATCTGCATGTATTCCCCCTTTTTGTTCGTCTTCAGGTCGAACTTGGAATTTGTGTCCGTCTGCTGAACGGTCACCTTGGCGCCGTCGACCGGCTTGTTCTCCGCATCGACGACCCTCCCCTTGACCTGACCTGTCTGTGCGAATGCCGGCGCGGTGACGATCGTGAGGCCGAACACCAATGCGCAGGAAACCAGGATGCGGTTGACGAGACGCGTGCCCACCATACCAACCTCCGTCGATCTGTTATGAAAAATGGCGTAAGCCCTGTGAGAACCGAATCTTAGTTTACCACCCCTGTCTCCGGGATGCTGGACACGAGTCACCCCGGGTTTCGCGACCTCAGCGGTGACTTTTCTCGTCGCACGACCGTTCAGGATGGCGGACTTCGACCTGTTATATTGATGCGCAACCGTCCCGTCGAATCCGGCGTGCTTCACAGTTCGGCTGATCATTGTCGATGTCACCGCCTGCCCGAACCCGCAGATTGACGTCTGCCTCCGTGTCCGGCGTCCGCGGCGCTGCCGCCGCGGGAGCACCAAATCTTCGTCCGCCCTTGAAATGGGCGGGGGGAAAACGCTGGCAGGTACGCCATCTGCGTCCCATTTGGGATCGGCACCGTCAGCGACGCCTGGTCGAACCGTTTTGCGGAGGTTTGGCGGTGAGTCTGTCGGTGACGCCCTCGACCGCGTTGTTGAACGACGTGAATCCCCACGTCGTGAACTTTTACCGATGGGTGCAACGGGGCCTGAGCATCGGGTTTCGCATGTCGAACGATCGGGCCGCCTACTACCGGGTGCGTGATCGATTCAACGAGCTCCTTGCCGGTGGCGGCCAGGACACCGCCGAAGCCGCCGGGATGTTCTATTACCTGAATCGAACGGGATACAACGGCCTCTGCCGCTTCAATCAGGACGGCGCCTTCAATGTGCCGTTCGGTCGTTACAAGAAGATCGAATACCGCGGGGATTTCGCGGAGTATGTCGACTCGTTCCGCCGGTTCGAGTTCATCAGCACCGACTTCCAGCAGGTGCCATTGCGAGCCGAGGACTTCGTATATGCCGATCCGCCTTATGACGTCGAGTTCCGGCAGTATTCGAAGGATGGATTCGGCTGGGAAGAACAGGTCCGAACCGCGGAATGGTTGTCGCGGCATCCAGGACCCGTCGTCCTGTCTAACCAAGCCACGGATCGCATCGTGGCGCTGTACAAGGAACTGCGCTACGACGTCGTATTCCTTACGGCACCACGGCTGATTAGCTGCACAGGCGACCGAACACCGGCCAAAGAGGTTCTCGCCACCAGAAACCTGTAGTCAGCGGCTTGGCGGAACCGGCGACGTTCAGCTGTCGAAAAACTGTTCGATGTCGTCGAGTTGACTCGTGACCGGTGCGGGCGGCAGAGAGGCGAGGAATCGCCGACCGTAACCCATCGACCGCAGCCGCGGATCGAGCACGGCCAGGACGCCTCGGTCCTGACGGTGGCGCAGCAACCGTCCCAGTCCCTGTTGCAGCGCCAGGATGGCCAGCGGGATCTGGTAATCGCCGAACGCGGAACCTCCCCGCGCATTGATCGCCTCGATCCGTGCCGCGGTGATCGGATCGCCGGGTGAGGCGAACGGCAGTTTATCGATGATCACGCAGCTCAACGCCTCGCCCACGACGTCGACGCCTTGCCAGAAGGAGGAGGTCGCGAGCAACACGGCGTTCGGCGTCGCCTTGAACTCGCGCAGCAGCGCCGAGCGAGGCGCCGATCCCTGGACGAGGATCGGGTACTCAATCTCCGACGCGGCGCGGGCCTGCACCTGGCGCAGGTTCGCGTAGCTCGTGAACAGCACGAACGCGCGTCCGCGCGTCCGCTTGACGATGTCGACCACCGCGCGCGCCACCGCGGATCCGAACTCCGGCGATCGGGGGTCCGGCATCCGCTTCGGCAGGTACAGGATCGATTGCCGGCGGTAATCGAACTCGGATCGGAGCAGCACTTCGTGCGCGTCGCGGATGCCGAGCCGTCCGCGCACGTATTCGAAGGAACCGTCCACGGTGAGCGTCGCCGACGTCAGCACCGTCGTCTTCATGCGGTCGAGCAGGAGCTCGCGGACGATGTTCGAGACGTCGATCGGAGATGCGCGCAGGAACACGCCGCGGCCGCGTACTTCGAGGTAGTACACGTAGGCCTGGTCATCCGCCTGCAGGATGAACGCGAGATCGTTGCGCAGCTCGCCGGCGCGCGTGCCGATCGCGAGCACATCGACGGGCAGGTCCCGCGAAAGCGCGATCTCGGCCTGCAGCGCATCGACCGCTCGCACGAGTGCCGCCCCCTCATCGATGACGCGTTCGAGCTGGGACGACCGGATACGCACGCGGCTGTCAGCGCCACCGACGCCCGGACCGTCGAACCGCATCATCTGGACGGCGCCAAAAAACAGCCGCGCGTCGTCGCGGACCCGCTCCGCCGCGTCGCGGATCGCGTCCGCCCGATCGCGATCGCCGATCTGGCCGGTGCCGATCGCGCGCTCGACGTCGCGCGCGAGATCGTCGAGCCGGTAGTTGCTGACCGCGATCCCGAAATACTGGGTGGCGACGTCCTCGAGCTGGTGCGCTTCGTCCAGTACGGCGTACCGGCATTCGGG
Source organism: Acidobacteriota bacterium (assembly GCA_046731735.1). Taxonomy (GTDB): domain Bacteria; phylum Acidobacteriota; class Vicinamibacteria; order Vicinamibacterales; family 2-12-FULL-66-21; genus JALZOC01. Next base: position 7,795 of record JBKPLP010000213.1, on the reverse strand, counting down.
AATGACCTCGCCGTAGTCACTCTGCCGCACCGCCGCGTCGGCGCACAGGAGGTGATGATTGACGATGACGAGATCCGATTCGGCGGCGCGCTGTCGCATGCGCGTGACGAAGCATTCGTTGTACTGCGGACATTCCGCGCCGATGCAGTTCTCACTGCTCGCCGCGATGTCCTTCCAGAAGGGAAGATCTTCCGGCAGGTCCTCCAGCTCCGCGCGGTCGCCCGTTTGGGTGTCGCGCCGCCACTCGTCGATCAGCCGCACGTAGATCGATTCATCGCGGGTGAAGCCGAGAGATTGCGCCGAGCCGCCTTCCTTGTAGGCATCGAAGCGATGGAGGCACAGGTAATTGCCGCGCCCCTTCATGTAGGTGGCCTTGAAAGGCACGCCCAGCGACTCCTGCAGCACCGGCAGATCTTTGAAGAAGATCTGTTCCTGGAGGTTCTTGGTTCCGGTGGAGACGAGCACGCGCTGACGGCTGAAGATTGCCGGAATGAGGTAGGCGAGCGTCTTGCCTGTGCCCGTGCCCGCTTCGGCGAGGAGTACGCCGCCATCAGCGAAGACGTCACAGACCGCGGCCGCCATCTGCAGCTGCCCCTCGCGCGCCTCGAAACCGGGCAGCGCACGGGGGATGGGGCCGCCGGGCGCGAACGCCGTCTCGACCGCCGCGCGAAGATGAGCGGCGGACGGAACGCCCGTTAGGTCGTTTCCGGATAGAGCGGGAACTTCCGGCACAGGCCCTCGACTTCGACTCGCACGGACGCGAGCACGCTCTCGTCCTCGGGCGAGGCGAGCGCTCGGGCGATGAGCCCGGCGATCGCATCCATTTCCGGCTCCCGCATGCCGCGGCTCGTCACCGCTGGCGTCCCGATGCGAATCCCGCTGGCGACCATGGGGGGGTTCTTGTCGAACGGGATGGCGTTCTTATTGACGGTGATCCCCGCTTTGCCGAGCGCCGCTTCCGCGACCTTGCCCGTCAGCCCCTTCGAGAACACGTCGACGAGCATCAGATGGTTGTCGGTGCCGCCGCTCACCAGCCGGAATCCGGCGTCGCTCAGTCCGCGCGCGAGCCGCTGCGCATTCACGACGATCTGCCGCTGATACTCGACGAATCCGGGTTCCATCGCTTCCTTGAAGCAGACGGCCTTGGCCGCGATGATGTGCATCAACGGACCTCCCTGCACGCCCGGGAACAACGCGCGGTCGAGGTCTTTCGCATATTGCGCCCGGCAGAGCACCATGCCCCCGCGCGGCCCGCGCAGCGTCTTGTGGGTTGTCGTCGTCACGAAGTCGGAATGCGGAACCGGGCTCGGGTGGACCTTTGCGGCGACCAGTCCGGCAATGTGGGCCATATCGGTGACGATTGGCGCGCCCACCCCCCTGCCGATGGCACCGATGCGCTCGAAGTCGATGACGCGCGGGTAGGCGCTCGCACCCACCATAATCATCTTTGGCGCGTTTTCCCGCGCCAGCCGCTCGAGCTCGTCGTAGTCGATGCGTTCATCATCCTGCCGGACACCGTAGGGGACGATGTGGTAAAGCTTGCCGGAGAAGTTCAACGGATGGCCGTGGGTGAGATGCCCACCGTGCGCGAGGTTCATGCCGAGCACCGTGTCGCCAGGCTTCAGCAGCGTGAAGTACACCGACATGTTGGCCTGCGCGCCGGAATGCGGCTGGACGTTCGCGTGGTCGGCACCGAACAGCTGCCGTGCGCGCGCGATCGCCAGTGACTCCGCGACGTCGACGAACTCGCAGCCGCCGTAGTAGCGTTTGCCCGGGTACCCCTCGGCGTATTTGTTCGTCAGCACCGATCCGGCAGCCTCGAGAACGGCCTGGCTGACGAAGTTCTCCGACGCGATCAGCTCCAGCCCGCTGTTCTGGCGGTGAACCTCGTTCCGGATGGCCTTCGAGATCTCGGGATCGGATTCCGCAAGCGATCGCCAGCGGAGGGGAACTTCTGTCTTTGTCGTCATTGGCGTCGTGACTTTCTATCCGTGGCGGCGGGGCCTCAGGCCTTGAGCGGCGCCGCCTGTGTCCGTTCGATGTCCGCAATCTGATCGATGCGACGCTGATGGCGGCCGCCCGCGAAGGGCGTCTCCAGCCACAGGGTCACAATCTCTTCCGCCAGCGCGCAGGCGATCACGCGGGCGCCCAGCGCGAGAATGTTCGCGTCATTGTGCTCGCGCGACATGCGGGCCGTGTAGAGGTCGTTGCAGAGTGCCGCGCGGGCGCCGAGGATCTTGTTGGCGGCCATCTGCTCGCCCTGGCCGCTGCCGCCGATCACGATGCCGCGGTCGGCGCGGCCCTGCGTGACCTCGCGCGCGACATCGGCGCAGATCGGCGGGTAGTCGACCGCCTGATCGCTATGCGTTCCGCGATCCTCGACGACGTGGCCGAGCCGCTGCAGGGTGCCGATCAGGTGCTGCTTCAGCGCATAGCCAGCGTGATCGGCTCCGATCGCGATCCGCATATGATGGCGATTATACAGGCTGTACAGGGTGCAGAAGGTGCAGAAGGTGCACAGGGTGCAGAAGGTGCAGAAGGCGCAGAAGGTGCACAGGGTGCAGAAGGTGCGTTGGTGGATGTAGTTGTCGTCACCCATCGTGGGGAAGAGCGCGTGCGCTCGGGGCATCCGTGGATCTACAAGTCGGATGTGGCCGAGGTGAACGCGCGCGCCGGCGCGACGGTGCGTGTCCTCGGACCGCGCAAGCGCGTGATCGGCCAGGCGCTCTACAGCGACCGTTCGGAGATTGCTTTACGGCTGCTGGCGCGCGGTGCGGAGGCCGCGGATCTATCGCTGTGGCGCGCGCGGCTCGAGCAGGCGCTGCGCTTTCGCGAATCGCTGAACATCGACGCGACCGCGTATCGCCTCGTTCACGGCGAAGCAGATCTATTGCCCTCCCTCATCATCGATCGCTATGGCGACTATCTGGTCGTGCAGGCGCTTTCGCAAGGCGTCGATCGACTGCTTCCCGAAATCACGAGGCTGCTGGTTGAGCTCGTTCGGCCGCTCGGGATACTTGCCCGGAACGATCCACGCGTGCGGCTGCTGGAAGGGCTCGAACAACGGGTCGAAGTCCTCCACGGCTCGGTGCCAGACGTCATCGAGGTGCGCGAAGGATCTATGGCCTATCTCGTCGATCCGCATCGTGGTCAGAAGACGGGGCTCTTCCTCGATCAGCGCGAGAACCGCGTCGCCGCGGCGCAGTACGCGTCGGGCCGATTGCTGGACACGTTCAGTTACAACGGCGGCTTCGCGCTGGCGCTGGCGCCGAAGTGCGAGGAAGTGCTCGCCATCGATATCTCGGAGGAGGCGGTCGCACGGATTGCGGTCAACGCGGAGCGGAATGGCGTACAGAACGTGGTGGCGCGGGCGATGAACGTGTTCGACGAACTGCGGGAGCTCGAGCGTCGAGGAGAGCGGTTCAACACCATCGTGCTCGACCCGCCGGCGTTTGCGAAGAACAAGGCGGCCGTACGCAAGGCGTTGTCCGGCTACAAGGAGATCAATCTTCGCGCGCTGAAACTGCTGGCACCGGGAGGATTCCTCGTCACCTGCAGCTGCTCCTACAACGTCAGCGAGGGGGATTTTGCCGACGTGATTGCGTCCGCCGCGGTCGACGCGCATGCGGACGTCGCGGTGGTCGAAAAGCGCATGCAGGCGCGCGACCATCCGGTCCTGATCACGGTGCCGGAAACCTACTATCTGAAGTGTTTCATTCTGCGGAAGCTTCGTTGACCGTAACTACCTTACCCGGGGCGTAACGTCAGCCGTAGGGGAGCGCGCCGTTTGCCACGGGAATCGATGGCGCCCCCCCGGCATCCTTGTTGCCGTCAGGACTGGTATGAGGCCGCACGCCGCCTTGATCGTCACGCTGCTGTTGGCGCAGCCCAAGCCGTCGGTGCCCCCGGTCGGAATCGAGATGCGGAACGTACGGCTTCACGTCGCCCCGGACGCGATCCTCGAGGTGAAGTTCCTCAGCGGCTCGCTGAACAGCGTCTCGTCCCACCCGCCGGTGTTCGACGACCAGCACTCCTTCTCGATGAGCGTGACCGACGGCGAGATGGCCATCGATGCGGCGAGCCTGACCGCGCTCGTGAACCGCGCGTTCGACTACAAAGGCTCGGCGCTGTCCGACCTTCGCGTCAGCTTCGACGAGGGTCATCTCGTGCAGCGCGGCACGCTGAAGAAAGGGGTGAGCGTACCGTTCTCCATCGTCGCCGACGTCTCGACGACTGACACCGGCCTGTTGCGCGTGCACCCGGTCAAGGTCAAGACGGCAGGCGTTCCCACGACCAAATTGATGTCGCTCTTCGGCGTGGAGCTCGATGACATCTTGAAGGGCCGTCCGGAGCGCGGCATCACCTTCCGCGACAACGATTTGTTTCTGGATTCGGGCCGGATGCTGCCGGCGCCCGAGACGCGCGGCAAGCTGACCAAGGCGTTCGTCCGCGGCGACCGCCTCGTTCAGGTGTTCGGCCGCGGGGCGGCGGCGTACTCGAAAGGCAGTGGCAACTACATCTGGTTTCGCGGGGGAACCATCCGCTTCGGGCGCCTCACGATGTCGGACGCCGATCTGAAGCTGATCGACATGGATGCGAAGGACCCGTTCGACTTTTATTCGGCGAAATACAGCGACCAGCTCGTAGCCGGCTACTCGAAGAACACGCCGCAGCAGGCGCTGCGAACCTACATGCCCGACTTCAACGATCTGACAAAGCGATAGACCATCTCACTCCTGCCGCAGCACCACGACCGGATCGATAGCCAGCGATCGCCTCGCGGGGATCAGTGCTGCGACCATCGCGACGACGAGGAGACAAGCAGGGACGACGATGAACGTCGCTGTATCGGAGGCGCTGACGCCGAACAGCAGCGACGCCAACGCGCGCGTGGCGGCGGCGGCGATCGGCAGGCCGATGACCGTGCCGGCCAGGACGACGCGGAAACCTTCCGAGGCGACGAGCCGCACGACTTCCCGCGGCGCGGCGCCGAGCGCCACGCGGATGCCAATCTCGCGGCTTCTTCTACCGACGGCGTACGACACCACGCCGTAGATGCCGACGAGCGCCAGGATCAGCGCGAGTGTGCCGCAGCTTCCGACGAGGGCAGCCGTCAGGCGATCGCCGGCGAGCGCCTGCGACAGATGCGTGGACAGCGTCGTGACACGGTAGATCGCGGCGTCGCGGGTGAAAGAGGACAGTGTGCGCCGCACCGTGTCCGTCAGCGCAGCCGGATCCCCCGCCGTCGCGGCGAGGATTACGACGCGCCGCGAGTAGGTCTGCGCCAGCGCGTAGTACACGTAAGGCACGTCAGGCTCCTGGACCGACCGGTACTTGCCCGATTTGACGACGCCGACGATCGTGAGGACGCGATTTCCCGAATCTGTCAGGTGCCGTCCGACCGCGTTTCCAGCGAAGTAGCGGCGCGCCAGCGTCTCGTTCACGATCGCAACCCCGGCGCTGCGCCCGCTGTCGTGGTCATCGAAGACGCGGCCGGCAAGCAGCGGAATCCGCAGCGTCGCGAAGTAATCGGCATCGACGCTGTTGAAGGGGAATTCCGTGTCTTCGCCCTGGCGGCGCTGGTAGCCTTCCATGCGAAAGCCGCGACGTCCGCCGCCTCCGAGCGGCACGAGTGCGGCGACGGTCGCCGAGGTGACGCCGGGAATGGCGCGCACGCGGGCGCCAGCCTCGGACAGATCCGCCGTGCCGCGCTCGGCATCGATCGACGCCGGGAGCTCGACGTTCGCGACGACCGCACGTCTCGTCCCGAACCCGAGATCGCCCCTGAGCGCGTTCGCGACGCTGCGCACGAGCAGCCCCGCGGACACGAGCAGCACCAGCGCCAGCGACACCTGCACGACGACGAGCGCGCTGCGCAGGCGCGAACCGGCGCGGCCCTCGGTGGCGCGCCCCGACGTGCCGTGCAGCAGGTCGGCAGCCGCAGGACGCAACGCGCTCAACGCCGGCGCAGTGCCGAAGAGGATACTGGCGACGAGCGCGAGTGCGAGCGTGTAGAGCAGCACCGCCGTGTCGACGGACGCGTCGAGCAGCCGCGCCTGATCGGGCGGGAAGAAGGATGGCAGGGCGTCCGCCGTCCAGAGCGCGAACAGCAGGCCGAGCGCGGCCCCCGCGAGCCCGAGCAGCACGCTTTCGGTGAGCATCTGGACCAGCAAACGTTTCGGCGCCGCGCCGAGTGCCCGGCGAATCGCCATCTCGCGTGCGCGGGCCGCGGCACGCGAGAGCAGGAGGTTGGCGACATTCGCGCACGTGATGAGGAGCACCAGCGCGACTGCGGCCATCAGGATCATCGCGATCGTCCCGGCCTGCCCCTCGCGAAACGCCGGATGCAGCCGGGTGTGGCGCAGCACGACCATCGGCCGCGGCTGATCCGGATGGCCCAGGATGCCGCGATTGGTTTCGGGAAACGCCGCCGCCAGCCGCGCGGCCATTACCGTGACCTGCGTCTGCGCTTCCTGCACGGTCACACCAGGGCGAAGTCTGCCGACGATTGACAGGAAGCGGCTGTCGCGCGACGCGTCATCCGGCACGAGCGGCATCCAGAGGTCCACGGTGCTGCCAAGTTCGAGGCCATCGAACCGTTCTGGAAGCACACCGACAATTGCGACCGGCTGCCCGTTGAAAACGACCGACGAGCCGATGATCGACGGGTCGGCAGAGAACGCGCGCTTCCAGAAATCGAACGAGAGCACGGCCGCAGGGGCAGCCGAGGCGTTCGCGTCCGCCGGTCCAAGGAGCCGGCCGGCCGCGGGCTTCAAGCGCAGAACGTCGAAGAACTCGCCCGAAACGTCGGCGGGTGTGACGCGCTCGACGGTTTCGCCGGCGCGCAGGAGTACCGGCGAACGCTCCGCGTACGCGGCGAGCAAGGCGAACGCGGTCGTTTCACTTTTCAGCGATAGGTAGTCAGGGTATGACGAACTGCCGTACGGACCGCTGCTGAAGTCGCTCGTGTAGATCGCGGCGAGCGACGCCGGATCCGGCACGCCGGACACGGGACGGAGCAGCAGCGCATTGACGAAGCTGAAAACCGTCGCGTTGGCACCGGTCCCGAGGCCCAAAGTCAGGAGCGCGATGGCCACGAATCCCGGCGTCCTGATGAACCCGCGCACCGCATAGCGCACGTCTTGCAGCAGCATGTCCATCCCACCCGCCGCAGCGAGAGATGTGCCATGGCCGGGATCGGCGCCAACTCCTCGCGAGTGCGCGGGTTGGAGGAAAGGAGGCAGGCCACCCGCGACACCTGAAGCGTTCGAATCCGGCACGCCGCGTCCCGCGATCGCACAGCGGGGAGGCGCCGACTCCGAGGTGCTATAGTCACCCTCAGGCCCATGAGGAACAGAACTCCGGTCATGCCGCTGCAGACGTCCGATTTCGTGTCCGCGTTCCCGAGCTCCCGGAAGATGTACGTCCAGGGGAGCCGCGTGACGGTGCCGATGCGCGAGATCTCGCTTACCAACGGCGAGGCGCTTCGCGTCTACGACACCAGCGGGCCGCAGGGCCACGACGTGCGGACCGGGCTGCCGAAGCTGCGCGAACCGTGGCTGGCGGCGCGCCGCGGCTCGCCGAACGTCACCCAGCTGCATTACGCGCGCAAGGGCGTGATGACGCAAGAGATGGAGTTCGTGGCGATCCGGGAGGGCTTCGACCCTGAGTTCGTGCGCTCGGAGGTCGCGCGAGGGCGCGCCATCATTCCCGCGAACATCAATCATCCCGAGCTGGAGCCGATGATCATCGGCCGGAACTTCGCGGTGAAAATCAACGCGAACATCGGCAACTC
>JBKPLP010000212.1:0-6552 GCA_046731735.1 Acidobacteriota bacterium | reverse complement strand
AATATCCACGGGACGCGGGATCGACGCCTTTTCAGCGTGATCCCGCGCACGATCTTACCGTTCGTCCGATCTGTCATCGCCATAAATGAAGAACTGGCAACACCGCGAACGCGCGCGTGACGTGCTCGCGCGCGAGGTCGGCTACGTGCGCAAGCCGCACGGCGGCCGCGTCCGGGTTGCGCTCGCGTTCCCGAACACCTACTACGTCGGCATGTCGAGCCTCGGCTACCAGACCGTGTACCGGCTCTTCAACGATCTGGACGACGTGGTGTGCGAGCGTGTGTTTCTGCCGGCGAAGCAGGAACTGAAGGCGCAGCTGGAGAGCCGCACGCCGCTCCTGACGCTCGAATCGCAGACCCCGGTCGGCGACTTCGACATCCTCGCGTTCTCGGTCTCGTTCGAATGGGACTACACCAATGTCGTGACCATGCTCCGCCTGGCGGGGCTTCCGCCGCGCGCCGACAGCCGCACCGGCAAGCACCCGCTCGTGGTCATCGGCGGCGCAGTGACCTTCGTCAATCCAGAGCCGCTGGCCTTGTTCGCCGACGTGATTGCCGCGGGCGAGGGAGAAGTGCTCATCCCGTCGCTGACCCGGCACGTTCGCGCCGCTGCCGATCGCGCCGAATTGCTGCGCGGCCTGGCGACGGAGTCGGGCTTCTACATCCCGTCCTTCTACGACGTCCGCTACGCCGATGACGAGTCGATTCGCGCGTTCGAACCGAAGCCCGGAACCGGTGCGCCGCCGGTCGTGAAGAAGGCGGCAGTCAAGAGCGTCGATCGTCTCGATCCGCCCGCGACGTCGATCTTCACGCCCGACACCGAGTTTGGATCGCGCTTCCTCATCGAGGTCGTTCGCGGCTGCGCGAATCTCTGCCGCTTCTGCTGGGCCGGCTACAACTACCTGCCCGTTCGTTCGTTCCCGGCTGACCGTATTCTCGAGCTTGCGCGCCAGGCGCGGGCGCACGCGGGCCGTGCCGGCCTGGTATCGATTGCGTTGTGCGATCACCCGGAGATCGAACGCATTCTGACCGGCCTGCTCGACATGGGCTATTCGATCAGCCCGGCATCGCTGCGCCTCGACGACCTCACCGAACCGATCGTCAAGCTGCTGCGTGCGAGCGGCGAGCGGTCGATCACGATCGCGCCGGAGACCGGATCCGATCGGCTGCGGCGCGTGATCAACAAGACCGTCACGAACGACGAGATCCTCGCGGCGACGGACCTGATCTTCGCGAACGGCATCGACAACCTGAAGCTCTATTACATGATCGGGTTGCCGACCGAGACAGACGACGATCTCCTGGCGATACGCGATCTGACCGTGCGCATGCGCGAGGTGATGCTGAAGTACGGCCGCGCCCGCGGCCAGCTCGGGCGCATCGTCGGCAGCGTCAACCCGCTCATTCCCAAACCCGGCACGGCGTACCAGTGGCTGGCGATGGAAGATCCGGCCATCACCGACGCGAAGGGCAAACGGTTGCGCCAGCTGCTCGCCGGTCTCGACAACGTGTACTTCAACATCAAGTCGGAGCGGCACTCGTACTATCAGGCGCTGCTCTCGCTTGGCGACCGTCGCGTCGCGGCGACAATCGAAGCTGCCGAGCGCAATGGCGGACAGTGGCGCGCCGCCGTCGCGGAAACAGGGCTGGACGCTGACTTCTACATCTTCCGCGACCGCAGCCGCGACGCGGTCCTCCCGTGGGACATCATCGACGGCGGCATGAAGACCTCCTTCTTCCAGTCGGAGTTCGACAAGTCGCTCCGCGCCGAGTGGACGCTGCCGCCAAAGCGCCAGCGCGAAAACGCGAAGTTCCTGCCTGTCCTCGGTTAGGACGCCACCGCGTTTTCGGTTTCGTATTCCGTGTACGCCTGCAGAATGAGATCACGCAGCCGGTCCTGCGCCGTCGCGTCAGTGATCGGCCGCAGCAGCGAGAAGCTGCGCCGCTCGCCATTGACCGAGTACTGGCGCGCTGGAAATGTCACGTTGCGCCCGTTGCCGGTTTTTCGCTCCCACACGCCGAAGCCAATCAGCTTCAACCCCTCGAGCGGCCCCTGCGAGAAATGCAGTTCAGCATCCGCGAGCTTTCCGGGCGGATTGCCCTTGTCGTTCGGCACAATCTTGATCGTCATGTGTGTGTTCTCCCTGACGGCCGGCAGGACCGCCCGTCTCTAAGACAGACAACCGCAAGCGGAGTGCCGCCGCAGAGCGATTGCACGCTGTGCGCGAATGCGGCTGAAATGACTGGGGTTAGGAAGGCGGCGGGGTCAGAGCACGAGGAGCCTGGCGGCGGACGGCCGCGAATATGTCACCCGCGGTTGTCGCCTATCTGCCCAGGAGGAGCACCTGTGCCATCGCGAGCGCTTCCGAGTGAGTGAGGGTCAACAGCGACGATTGCACCCCGATCCGCTCGGCGCGAGCGGCGGCACCCCCATGCAACCGCAGTTGCGGCGGACCGGACACGCGTACGACTTCCAAATCTTTCCAGAGCACGCCGCGCGAGTGGCCGGTGCCGAGCGCCTTCATGCCCGCTTCTTTCGCGGCGAAGCGAGCGGCGAGATGCGGCACCGGGTCCCGGCGCCGCGTACAATAGGCGATCTCGCCTTCCGTGAAGACGCGGTGCAGGAACCGGTCGCCGTAGCGATCCACAGCCTGTGCGATTCGCGGGATGTCGGTAGCGTCGAAGCCGAGCCCGATGATGGTCATGACCCTGCCCCAGCCTAGCGACGGATTCGAGTGGACGCAAGCGCCCTGGGGATCCGCGCTGCGCTGCCGTCCACTGTTGGCCGTCGCCGATCACCTGTTCACCGCGCGCGACCTGCGGCTCCGCGACGATCCTGAGGAATGGGCGCGCGTCGCCGATGCCATCGGAGTGCCGGCGCCGCGCCTGCTGCTCATCCGCCAGGTTCACCGCAACGACGTGGCGATTGCGCGGCGGGATCGCAGCGGCGATTGGGTGAGACCCGAGGCGGACGTGATCGTCAGCGACGACCCCACGAGCGCGATCGGCGTACGCGTTGCCGATTGCGCGCCCGTGCTGCTCGCGGACCGCCGTCTTCACGTCGTCGGCGCGGCACACGCCGGGTGGCGGGGAACCGTCCAGGACGCTGCCGGCGCCGCCGTCCGGGCGATGACGCGAGAGTTCGGATCGGATCCGAGCGATCTGATCGCGGCGGTTGGTCCCTGTTTGGGTCCGTGCTGCGCGGAAGTCGGCGACGAGGTGGCGGAGGCGTTCAGCACCGCCCCGCACGACCCGCGCATGCTCATGCGCTGGTTCAGCGATGGCCCCTCAGGGCGCCTGCACGTCGATCTGTGGACCGCGAATGCCGATCAGCTGATCGCGGCCGGCCTACGGCCTGAGCATGTCCACGTGGCGCGGCTCTGCACCCGGACGCACGCCGACGTATTCCATTCGTACCGGGCGGAAAAGGAGAATGCCGGCCGAATGGTCGGCGTGATCAGGGGCCTTCCACGCCTTTGAGCTGCTTCTCCGAGTCGTCCATCCCCAGATTCGACAGCCGGTCTGCCTCCGTGTTGAACTCCCGGCGTACGTGCTCGAACTTCACCTCGTCGAGTTGTGCCGCGAGAAGCCGCGCCCGTACGTAAAGCGGCTGCAGGCCGGGGTTCTTCACTTTGTATTCCCCGCGCATCTGCTTGACCAGGAGCTCCGAGTCGGCGCGGATGTGAACGCGGCGCTCGCCGCGATCGACCGCCCACTGCAGCGCCGCGAGCAGCCCGTTGTATTCGGCGACGTTGTTGGTGGCGATACCCAGGGCGCCGTGGAGTTCGTCGACCACCGCACCATCGGGCGACTCGATGCGGACACCGTAACCGGCTGGGCCCGGGTTGCCGCGGGCGCCGCCGTCTATGTAGGCGAGGATCATTCGGGGCGTCAGGATGGCTGCGGCGCCGTGCCGGGCGCCGCGGACGGAACGTAATAGAGGATGCGAGTGCAGCTGTCGCACTGGTGCAGCCCGTCGTTGCGCCTGACCTCGTTGAAGACCTGAGGCCGCAGGCGGACGTGGCACACGGTACAGAGGCCGTCCCGCGCTTCCGCGACGGCGACCCCCTTGCGGCCGTGGGCGATGCGCTCGAAGAGCATCAGCGCTTCGCGCGAGAGCTTGGCAGTCACGGCTGCGCGGGCGTCGGTCAGCCGGGCGAGCTCCTGTTCGAGCCGCGCCCCTTCGGCATCGAGCGCTTTCTGCTCGCGCGCGACCTCCGCCTGTTCCGCCTTCAGCTCCGCTTCGGCCGCCTTGAGCTCGGCGGCGAACGTCTCCGCGCGCTCCATGTGATCGAGAAGCCGGTCTTCGTGCGCGCGCACTTCATGCTCGGCGACCGCCATCTCCTTCTGCATCGCCTGGTATTCCTTGTTCGTCTTCACTTCCATCAGCTGCCCCTTGAACTTGGACAGCCGGCTCTGGACCGCGGCCAATTCTTTTTCCACCTCGCGCCTGACCGTCTGGTCTGCAGCGATGCGGGCTTTGACCGCGGCGACGGCGGCGTTCTTCTCGGCGACCCGGATGTCGAGGGCTTGCTGCGCGACGGGCATCTCCGCGATCCGGCGCCTCGCGCGCTCGGCCGCGAGGTCCAGGTCCTGGAGCTCGATCAGATGTTGGAGATCAGAATGCATTCAAAGGAGATAACCGTCCCTCTGTTTACGGCCGGCGTGGTCCGCCTTCGCCCGCCTTCGCCGCTTCCGCGGCTACGGCGAGGCAGGCCGTGAATCTGTCAGACCCACTGAGCCCGCCTAGCCGAAGCTCGCGCAGGTTTCACGCGGGCGAAAGCTGGGCCCACCAGGACTCGAACCTGGAACGGGCCGGTTATGAGCCGGCAGCTCTAACCATTGAGCTATGGGCCCGTCGGTAGACTATCGCAGTCGATGCTAAATGCTCAATGTTGAATGCGAAAAACCTCGCTTTCGCATTCGTCATCGCACATTCAGCATCGATACGGGCCGCGGCGGGATTACGTCCGTCCTTCGAGGAACGCCCGAAGTTTACGGCTGCGACTCGGGTGCCGCAGCTTGCGCAGCGCCTTCGCTTCGATCTGCCGGATTCGCTCGCGGGTGACCGCGAAGCTCTGGCCGACCTCCTCCAGCGTATGTTCGCTGCCGTCGCCGACGCCGAACCGCATCTTGATGACCTTTTCTTCACGCGGCGTGAGCGTCTTCAGCACCGAGTCGGTCTGCTCCTTGAGGTTCAGATTGATGACCGCATCGGACGGCGAGACCACCTGGCGATCCTCGATGAAGTCGCCAAGGTGCGAATCTTCCTCCTCCCCGATGGGCGTCTCGAGCGAGATCGGCTCCTGCGCGATCTTGAGGACCTTACGGACCTTGGACACCGGGATGTCCATCCGCTTCGCGATCTCCTCCGACGTCGGTTCGCGGCCGAGCTCCTGCACGAGCGCGCGCGAGGTGCGGATCAGTTTGTTGATCGTCTCGATCATGTGGACCGGGATGCGGATCGTGCGCGCCTGGTCGGCGATCGCACGGGTGATCGCCTGGCGAATCCACCACGTCGCGTAGGTCGAGAACTTGTACCCGCGCCGGTACTCGAACTTGTCGACGGCTTTCATCAGGCCGATGTTGCCTTCCTGAATGAGGTCGAGGAACTGCAGGCCGCGGTTCGTGTATTTCTTGGCAATCGACACGACCAGGCGCAGGTTCGCTTCGACGAGCTCCTTCTTCGCCTGCTCCGCCTGCACCTCGCCGCGCGCGATCGTCTCGAGGGTTCGGGTCAACTGGTCCGGCGTCTCCTCGAGCTCGTCGGCCATCGACTTGACCTGGACCTTGAGGTCCTTCTGCTGCTTGGAGAGGTTCTTCCGGTCGTCTTCCTTCAGCTTCGCCTTCTTGTTCTTCGGGTTGAGCTGCCGCTCCATGTGATCGATCTGTCGCTTCACGCGCATCACCGCTTCGACCTGCTCCTTGATCTGGTCGATCAGGCGGCGCTTGATGTTCTCGGTGAACTCGATCTTGCGGATCAACTTCGACAGCTCGACACGCGAGCGCAGCGACTCCCAGCGCACGCGGCGGTACTTCCGCTTGTCGCGCGTCGTCGCCCCTTTCGGCGTCTTCTCGAGCTTCTCCTTGCACTTCTCGACCTGCTGCCATGCCTTGCGGACCGCTTCGATCTGGCGCATGACCTGCTTCTTGCGGTCGTCGATCTTCTCGTCGGTGAGCTCCTCGTCGACAAACGTCACCAGCTCGCGGATGCTGCGTTCGTCGGCCTTGAGCGCGTCGCCCATCTGCATGATCGTGCGGGCAACGGTCGGCGTGCGGGAGATCGATTTGATGACGGCCAGCTTGCCGCGCTCGATGCGCTTGGCAATCTCGACTTCGCCTTCGCGGGTGAGCAGCGGCACCGTGCCCATCTCGCGCAGGTACATGCGGACGGGATCGTTGGTCTTGTCCAGCGCGCCGGGGGTGAGGTCGAGCTCGAGCTCCTCGGCCCCTTCGCCCGTTCGATCGAGCAGCTTGTCTTCGCGGTACTTCTGCTCGGAATCCACGACCTCGATTCCGGCGCTGCCGAACGTGCTGAACAGATCGTCGAGCT
>JBKPLP010000211.1:0-10071 GCA_046731735.1 Acidobacteriota bacterium | reverse complement strand
CACGACCTCGACGAAGCTGGCATCGCGAAGACCGCGCGCGAAGAGAAGCTGCGCGCGAAGGCCGACGCGAAGAAAAAGGCCGAGGAGAACGCGCGGATGGCGGCGCTCTATCGCCAGCATGTGCTGAAGGAGGAGCCGGTGGGGCCCGTGCTGCAGATTCAGGGGCTCGGTGGCAAGAAAAAGCCGCCGGTCCAGGAAGTGCTGCACAAGGAGCAGAAGTAGGCCGGCGTGCCGGGGCGTAAAGCCCCGGCCTACAGGTAAGATCGAAGGCGAAGGTAGGGCGGGGCTTTATGCCCCGCCTTTTTTTATGTCGATTCTCTCCGTCAGCAATCTCCGCAAGATCTTCCGCGATACCGTGGCGGTGGACGGAGTGTCGTTCAGCGTGGCCCCGCACGAAATCGTCGGCCTGCTCGGGCCGAACGGTGCCGGCAAAACCACGACGATCAACATGATTCTGGGCGTCCTCGAGCCGAGCGCCGGCGCGATCACCATCGACGGGCGGCCGCTGGCGTCGGCCCGGCGTGCGGCACTGGCGCGCACGAATTTTGCCGCCGTCTACGCGCCGCTGCCCGGCAACCTGACGGTCGAGCAGAACCTCCGCATCTTCGCGATGCTGTATGGCGTCCGGCACGTGGCCACGAGAATCGACCGGGTCATCCAACAGTTCGATCTGGAGCGATTCCGTCACGTGAAGTGCGGTGTGCTCTCGTCGGGCGAGCAGACGAGGGTTTCCGTCGCCAAGGCGATGGTCAACCAGCCCCGGCTGCTGCTCCTCGACGAACCCACCGCGTCACTCGATCCCGCGACCGCCGATGACGTCCGGCGGAGGATCAAAGGCTTCACCGACAGCGGTGACGGCGGCGTGTTGTGGACGTCGCACAACATGTACGAGGTCGAGAGCGTGTGCGACCGTGTGCTGTTCCTGTCGCATGGACGCGTGCTGCTCGAAGGCAACCCGAAGACGCTGCCGCACGAGCACGGCAAGGATACGCTGGAGGAGCTGTTCATCGCCGTCGCGCGCGAACCGCTCACGCTGGGGGCGTAGCGTGGACAGCAGGCGCGTGCTCGCGCTCGTGCTCCGGCAGGTCTACCTGATTCGCGGCAGCATTTCGCGCCTCGTCCCGCTCTTCATCTGGGTGGCGATCGACATCGTGCTGTGGGGCTTCATGACGAAGTACCTGAACACCGTCACCGCCGCCGGATTCGATTTCGTGCCGGTGCTGCTCGGCGCGGTGCTGATGTGGGATTTCTTCACCCGCGTCATGCACGGCGTTACGATGGCGTTCTTCGAAGACGTCTGGTCCCGTAATTTCCTGAACGTCTTCGCCAGTCCGCTGTCGATCGGTGAATACCTGAGCGCCCTCGTGGTATCGAGCATCATGACGAGCGCGGTCGGGTTGGTGATCATGCTCGGTCTGGCGATGGCCGTGTTCGGGCTGTCGTTTTTCGCCTACGGCACGGCGCTCGTCGCGTTTCTGCTCATCCTTTTCCTGTTCGGGATCGCGCTCGGGATCGTCGGATGTTCCGTCGTCCTGCGGCTCGGACCTTCGGCGGAATGGTTCATCTGGCCGATCCCCGCGCTGCTGTCCCCCTTTGCCGGGGTCTTCTATCCGATTGCGACGCTGCCGGCGTGGATGCAGGTCATTGCCCGGCTGCTGCCCCCGTCCTATGTGTTCGAAGGCATGCGCGCCATTGTCCTCGGACGGCCCTTCCAGCCGTCGTCGCTCCTCGGCGGCGCTGCGTTGTCCGTCGCCGGCCTGCTGATCGCGTGCGCCATCTTTACCCGCGTGTATCGGCACGCGGTGCGCAGCGGTTTGATCGCCCGCTACAGCGCGGAGAGCGTGAGCTGAATCCTGCGGCCGCGCGCCGGGATCCGGGACGCGTGATGCGGGATCCGATCGGATCCCGCATCCCGGATCCCGCATCCCGACACCGACTCCCGCTGATTGAGGATGGTTGTAAGATACCGCGCATGAGACGCATGGCATCGGTGATCAGCGTTCTGCTTATTGCTTCCGTGGCGTACGCCCAAGCTCCGCCCACGAAACTGAGAACGAAATGGGCGGCTGACGTCACGCCGACGAAGGTCCTGCCCGAATATCCACGCCCGCAGATGGTGCGCGCGGCCTGGACGAACCTGAACGGCGAATGGGACTACGCGATCACCGACAAGGCGGCCGCGCGGCCGCAGAC
Source organism: Acidobacteriota bacterium (assembly GCA_046731735.1). Taxonomy (GTDB): domain Bacteria; phylum Acidobacteriota; class Vicinamibacteria; order Vicinamibacterales; family 2-12-FULL-66-21; genus JALZOC01. The sequence goes on along the minus strand of JBKPLP010000211.1, from coordinate 7,878 downwards.
GTTTTCGGGCCGCCTCCTCGTTCCGTTTGCCATCCAGTCGCAATTGAGCGGCGTCGCCACCGCCGTGACGGACCAGCAGCGCCTCTGGTACCGACGCACGTTTCCGGCGCCGGTGCTCGCCCGCGGATCGCGTCTCCTGCTGCATTTCGGCGCGGTCGACTGGGAAGCGCACGTGTTCCTCAACGGCAGAGACGTGGGCAGCCACACCGGCGGATACGATCCGTTCTCGTTCGACATCACCGACGCGTTGAGGCCCTCCGGCGATCAGGAGCTCGTGGTCAGCGTCTGGGATCCGACCGACAAAGGAACGCAGCCGCGGGGCAAGCAGGTGCTGCAGCCGAGAAGCATCTGGTACACGGCGGTAACGGGCATCTGGCAGACGGTGTGGACCGAGACAGTACCAGCGCAGCACATCAAGGATCTGCTCATCGGGACCGATGCGGCGGCCGGTACGATCTCGGTCACGGTGACGCCGTCGTCATCGCCCGCGGGCAGCGCGCGCGTCGTCGCGCGCGATGGCACGAGCGTCGTGGCCCAGGGCTCCGGCGCGGCCGGTCAGCCGATCGTGTTGCGCGTGCCGCAGGCGAAGGTGTGGTCTCCGGACTCGCCATTCCTCTACGACCTTCGCGTCACCTTGGGCGGCGACGAGGTGCAGAGCTACGCCGGCATCCGTACGATCGCGGTCCAGCGCGACACCGCCGGAGCGAATCGGCTCTTCCTCAATGGCAAGCCGCTGTTCGAATACGGTCTGCTGGATCAGGGTTGGTGGCCCGACGGTCTCTACACCGCGCCTACCGACGAAGCGCTGCGCAGCGACATCGAGATGACCAAGCGCCTCGGTTTCAACATGATTCGAAAGCATGTGAAGGTCGAGCCCGCGCGCTGGTACTACCACGCCGACAAGCTCGGCGTGCTCGTCTGGCAGGACATGCCGAGCGGCATGCTCAGTACCAGCGAACAGGCCCCGCCCTCAGATCCGAGCATCTTTGCGGCCGAGCTCGAGCACATGATCGACGCGCGGCGCAACCATCCCTCGATCATCATGTGGGTCCCCTTCAACGAAGGGTGGGGCCAGCACGACACCGAGAAGTACGTGGCGTGGATCAAGCAGAAGGATCCGAGCCGCCTCGTGAACAACACGAGCGGCTGGACGGACAAAGGGGTCGGTGACGTCTCCGACGTGCACTCGTACCCGAATCCCATTCGTCCGCCGCTCGAGGAGAAACGGGCCGCCGTGCTCGGCGAGTTCGGCGGACTCGGACTGCCGCTCGAGGGGCATACGTGGATCGAGAAGGGAAATTGGGGCTACCGCAGCTACAAGACCACTGAGGATCTCGGCCAGGCGTATCGCGATCTCATGTACCAGCTTCGCATTCTCGTTGGTGAGGGACTGTCGGCCGCGATATACACGCAGACCACCGACGTCGAGATCGAGGTGAACGGGATGCTCACGTACGACCGCGCCGTGGTCAAGCTGCCCCCCGATGCAAAGGAGCTGCACGCGAAACTGTCATCGCCGCCATCCGTACGCGAGGTAGTCGCAACGTCCGAGAGCGCACCGCAGCCGTGGCGCTACACAACCGAGGCACCTGCCGACGCGTGGTTCCGCGTCGATTTCAACGACCGTAGCTGGAGCTCCGGGCCAGGCGGCTTCGGCCGCCCGGGCAACGCGCGCCGCGTCGGCACGCCGTGGGAGACGTCCGACATCTGGATGCGCCGCACGTTCGAGCTCCCCGCCAGCCCGCCGACCAATCCGCATCTACGCGTGTTCCATGACGACGATGCGGAGGTGTATCTGAACGGAGAAAAAGTCGCGACGCTGCCGGGCGCGGTGAGCGGTTACTCGTATGTTCGGCTCGGTGATCCTGCGAAGGCGCTGCTGAAAAGCGGCACCAACACGCTCGCGATGCACGTCAAGCAGGTACGAGGCGGCCAGTTCGCCGACGCCGGCCTGGTTGACGTCGTCGAGAAATAAGTCCGGTAGTGTCCGCCTTCAGGCGGACCTGGAGATCGCGGATGCGTGTTCTGCTGTGTGTTGTTCTTCTATCTGTGCCAATCGGTCTGGCGGGTCAATCGAGGCGCAACGTGACACACACGCCATTCGGGAAGATGCCGGATGGACAGCCGGTGGAGATCTATACGCTTACGAACGCCAGCGGCGTCGAGGTGAAGGCGATGACCTACGGCGCCGTCATCACGAGCCTGAAGGTTCCAGACCGCGCCGGAAAGCTCGCCGACGTCGTGCTTGGCTACGAGACGCTCGACGGCTATCTCAAGGCCTCGCCGTACTTCGGCGCCGTCGTCGGCCGCTACGGCAACAGGATCGCCAAGGGGCAGTTCACGCTGGATGGAAAGACCTACAAGCTCGCGACCAACAACGGGCCCAATCACCTCCACGGCGGCAACAAGGGGTTCGACAAGGTCGTCTGGAAGGGAGCGTGGAAAACAGGGGCGCAGGGTCCCGCCGTCATCTTCTCGCGCACGAGCCCGGACGGAGAAGAAGGATATCCCGGTAACCTGCAGACGAGCGTAACGTACACGTTGACTGAAAAAAACGAGCTGATTGTCGATTATCTGGCCACCACGGACAAGGCGACGCCGTTGAACCTCACGCAGCACAGCTACTTCAACCTGGCAGCCGACGACGGCGACATCCTCGGACATCAGCTCACCATCGATGCGGACCGTTACACGCCGGTAGACGATACGCTGATCCCGACCGGCGAGCTCGCGACCGTGGAGGGAACGCCATTCGATTTCAGGAAGCCCACCGCGATCGGTGCGCGCATCAACGCGGACAACGCACAGCTGAAAAACGGCAAGGGTTACGACCACAACTGGGTGTTGAACCGGACCGGCACCGGTGTGCAGCACGCGGTGCGGGTCGTCGAACCGAAGAGCGGCCGGACTCTGGACATTGCCACCACCGAGCCAGGTGTGCAGTTTTACTCCGGCAACTTCCTCGACGGTTCCATAAAGGGGAAGGGGAGCAGAGTCTACAAGCAGCGGAGCGGATTCTGTCTCGAGACGCAGCATTATCCTGATTCGCCGAATCACGCGAACTTCCCTTCGGCGATTCTCCAGCCCGGGCAGACGTATTCATCGAAGACGGTGTTTACATTTGGCGCGACTAAGTAAATGGCTGGTCGCCGTCGCGCTCATGGCGCTGACGCGCGTCTGGGCTCCGGCGCAGTCACCCTCTATCTCCATCCACGTCGATGCCTCGAAGCGACTTGGCGCGATGACGACGATGTGGGCGTTCTTCGGTCACGACGAGCCGAATTACACCTACATGAAAGATGGCCGCAAGCTCCTGTCGGAGCTGGCCGCGCTGAGCCCAGCGCCCGTCTTCGTCCGCACGCACAACCTGCTGACGACGGGCGATGGTACGCCTGCGTTGAAATGGGGATCGACGAACGCGTACACGGAAGACGAGAACGGCCGGCCCCGGTTCGACTGGACTATTGTCGACCGCATCTTCGACACCTACATGGAGCGCCGAATGAAACCGTTCGTCGAGATCGGATTCATGCCGCAGGCGCTCTCCAGCAAGCCCGTTCCGTATAAGCACGAGTGGGCGCCTGGCGTCGACTACAACCGCATCTACACCGGGTGGGCGTATCCGCCGACAGAGTATGCCAAGTGGGGCGAGCTGGTGCACGAGTGGGTAAAACACGCGGTCGCGAAATACGGAAAACAGGAAGTCGAAAGCTGGTACTGGGAAGTCTGGAACGAGCCGGACATCGGTTACTGGCGCGGCACGCCGGAAGAATTCCAGAAGCTGTACGACTACGCGGCTGACGGCGTCAAGCGCGCGCTGCCGACCGCGCGCGTCGGCGGACCCGAGGTCACCGGTCCGAATGGCGCGCGCACGCAGCAGATCTTCCGCGACTTCCTCGAGCACTGTGTCCGCGGCACGAATTACGCCACCGGACAGCGGGGCGCGCCGCTCGACTTCATCACCTTCCACGCCAAAGGATCCCCGCGTATCGTGGACGGACACGTCCGCATGGGGATCAGCAATCAGCTGAAGGCGATCTCCAACGGATTCCAGATCGTCGCGTCGTTTCCCGAGCTGCGCAATCTGCCGATCGTGATCGGCGAATCGGATCCCGAGGGGTGCGCCGCCTGTTCGATGCGGACCAACCCGGAGAACGCGTATCGCAACGGAACCATGTATTCGAGCTACACCGCCGCGCAGATCGCGCGGACCTACGAGCTGGCGGATCTGCATAAAGTAAACCTGCTGGGGTCCGTGACCTGGGCTTTCGAGTTCGAGAATCAGCCATACTTCGCCGGCTTTCGCGACCTCGCGACGAACGGTATCGACAAGCCGGTGCTGAACGTGTTCCGGATGCTGGGAATGATGCGCGGCGATCGGCTTGCGGTTCAGAGCACCAGCGCGGCGGACGTGCAGACGATACGCGACGCGGGCGTTCGCGACACGCCGGACGTCTATGCGCTCGCCACGCGGTCAGGCCGCGACATGTGGGTGCTGGTGTGGAACTATCACGATGACGATCTGCCGGCAGCAGCCGGACAGGTGTCGCTGACGATCGACGGCGCTGCCGATGGACGGCCGACGATCACCGAGTACCGCGTCGACCAGCAGCACGGCAACGCGTACGAGGCGTGGAAGACCATGGGGTCGCCGCAGCCGCCGACCGCGCAGCAGTACTCCCAGCTGGAGAAGACAGGACAGCTCGCGCAGCTCGGTCAGCCGGCCCGCCACCGGGTCGAGCGCGGGCAGCTGCAGCTGACACTTACGCTGCCGCGCCAAGCGGTGTCCCTCGTAACCATTCGCTACTGAAATCCCTAATCGCTCATCGGGGAATCCCTAATCTTGGAATCTTCTGATCCCTGAATCGGCACCGCCGAATCCCAGCGAGTCCTCAATCGCTGGATCCCACCCACGGACGCTCAGGGCTACGATTAGGGATTCCCGATGATTCACGATCCGGGATTCCCGATTAGGGATTCCTGATTGGGGATTAGGGATTCATTCTTCTCGTAATGCAATCAGCGGATCGATGCGCGACGCCCGCCACGCAGGCCACAGGCATGCCTGGATGCCGGCGGCGAGCACGAGGAGCGTGACCAGCGCGAAGGCGAGCGGATCGAACGCCGAAATGTTCCAGACCTTGTGGGCGAGCAGCCGCGCCATCGCGATGCTGCCGGCAAGACCGACGATCAGTCCGACCCCCAGCAGCCGTGAACCGCGCGCAAGGATCATCCGGGCGATGGCCGCGCTGCTGGCCCCGAGCGCCATCCGCACGCCAATCTCCTGCCGCTGCTGCGCGACCGCATTCGACATCACGCCGTAGACGCCTACCACGGCGAGCACGAGGCCGATTCCGCCGAACACCGACAGCAGCGCAAGGTTGAAGCGCGGTCTGGCGTATTCCTCCTCCTTCAGCAGCGTCTCGAGCGTCATCACGTTCGCCACCGGTTGGTTCCTGTCGATCGCATACACCTGGTTCGACACGGCGCGCGTCAGCGTTCCAGGTTCGACGTTGGCGCGGATCACAACCCAGTTCGCGATGCCGGCCGCCGTGAACGGCACGTAGATCTCGGGCATGATCGGCTCGCTCAGACCGTTGTTCTGCGTGTCGGCGACGATGCCGACGATGTCGAACTGCGGGTTCTTGACGTTCAGCGGCGGCTGCGCCAGTCTCGGCAGGCGTACGGATTGCCCGACCGGAGGCAGTCCGCCCAGGCGGGCGCGCCCGAACCGCTCGTTGACCACCGCGAGCGGCCGCACGCTTCGAACGTCGTCCGCGGTCAACAGGCGTCCAGCCACGAGCCGCAGTCCCATCGTCGACGCGTAGCCCGCGTCGACGTGATGAACGACCACCGGGTCGGCAGTCGGCTGCGCGCCGGAAATCTCGGCCGTCGACCACATGTTGCCCAACGGATGCAATCCGCTGTTCACGCCGGCGGCCGCGACGCCGGGCAGCGCCCGGATGCGCTCGAGGAGGTCGTCGTAGAATGCGCTACGCCGCGCGGCGTCGGCGTAGCGCTCCGCCGAAAGCGGCACGCGCAGCAGGAGGAAACGGTCCGGCGGGTAACCGAGATCGACGTCACGCAGCGAGAGGAACGTTCGAATCAGCAGGCTGGATCCGGCGAGTAACATCAACGCGAGCGCGACTTCGGCGACGACCAGGCCTTTACGCAGCAGCGCCTGCCGCGAGCCGCCGGCCAGGCTGCGGCCGGACTCGCGCAGCGCGGCCGCCAGATCGCGGCGCGAGCTGTGCAGCGCCGGCGCGATACCGCAGACGATGGACGTGAGCGCCGACACGCCGAGCGTGAAGATCAGCACGGCGCCGTTGACCGCGATCTCGGATTCATCGGGGATGGTGTCCGGCGGCACGAGCGCCAGGATCAGCGGCAAGCCTGCATACGCGAACGCGCTTCCCGCCATGCCGGCGAGCAGCGCGAGGAGCAGGCTTTCCGTCAGCAGCTGCCTGATCACCCGCGATCGGCTGGCGCCGAGCGCCGCGCGCATGGACATCTCGCGCTGGCGCGACGCGGCGCGCGCCAGCAGCAGGTTGGACACGTTTGCGCATGCGATCACGAGCAGCAGCGAGACGGCGCCGAACAAAACCCAGATGTCGCCAGTGATCCCGCTCGGGAACGTGTTCTTGAACGAGAGCAGGCCGACGCGCCAGGAGTCGGGAAAGGCGGCCGGCTCCCGCTGCTTCAGGTCCTGGATGATCGGCCGCAGGTCGGCTTCCGCCTGCGCGTCCGTGACGCCGGCCTTCAGGCGGCCCAGGAGGTGCACGTTGCGCACGCCCTCGATCACGCGACCGCGTTGAAACGCAATCGGAATGTAGACGTCGGCGCCCCGCCACATGAAACGCTTCGGCATGACGCCGATGACCGTGCGCACGTTGTCGTTGAGGCGCATCTGGCGTCCGAGGACGTTCGGATCGCCGCCGAACTGCCGCTGCCAGAAGCGGTATCCGAGCACGACGACCGGCGGCGCGCCGGGGCGCGCATCGCTCGCGTCGGGCGTGCGTCCGAGGAGCGGCGGCACGCCCATGACGTCGAACGTATTGAACGGGCCATGATTTCCGCGCAACCGCTGCGGGTCGCCTTCGCCGGACCAGAGCACGTCGCTGATCGTCGACGCGATCGTCCCTTCGAAGATCGTGTTGCGCTCCGCGATTTCGAGGAACTGGTCGACCGAGTAGCCGGTCCGTCCGCCGCGCGCGGCCGTATTGGCGACGCGCACGCTCATCAATCGATCGACGTCCTTGTACGGGAAGGGATCCAGGACGACTGCGTGCAGCACGCTGTACATCGCCGTCGCCGCCATGATCCCCACGGCCAGCGACATGACGACGAGGGCCGAGAACCCTGGTGTCCGGACCAGGTTCCGCGCCGCAAACTGCAAGTCGCGCCAGCTTTGCTCGAGGGTTGTGAACATGGATGCCTCGTCCAATCAGCCGTCCGCCGTCAGGCGGACCGTACGTGCAGTAAGATACGCCCGCATGATTGAGCGCGTCCACCGGCCGGAACGGGGAGTCGCCGCGTGAGGCTGACATCCCTCGACTGGCTCATTGTCGCGCTCTCCATCGCCATTTCGTTCGTCCCGGCGTTGCTCCTCGCGCGGCGCGCGGGAAGCAGCACCGCGGAATTCTTTACCTCCGGGCGTGCCGCCCCGTGGTGGCTGATCGGCGTCTCGATGGTGGCGACGACGTTCAGCACGGATACGCCGAACTTGGTCACCAACCTGGTTCGGGAGGGAGGTATCGCGGCGAACTGGGTGTGGTGGGCCTTCCTGCTGACCGGCGTGACCACGGTCTTCTTTTACGCGCGCCTCTGGCGGCGCATCGGGGTGCTGACCGACCTCGAGTTCTACGAGCTTCGCTATTC
>JBKPLP010000210.1:0-29676 GCA_046731735.1 Acidobacteriota bacterium | reverse complement strand
AAGATCCGATGATCTACATCCAGACCGACGCCACCATCAACCCTGGAAACAGCGGCGGCGCGCTCGTGGATACCGAAGGGCGGCTGGTGGGGATCAACACCTTGATCTACACGCAGTCGGGCGGCAGCGAAGGGATCGGCTTCGCCGCGCCGAGCAACATCGTGCGCAATGTGTTCAGTCAGATCCACAAGTACGGCCGCGTGCGACGCGGGGAGATTGGCGTCAACACGCAGACCATTACCCCGCTGATGGCGGAAGCGCTGGGGTTGACGTTCGACGCCGGCGTGATCCTGGCGGACGTCGCCGCCAACGGCCCCGCGGGAAAGGCCGGCCTCGAACCCGGCGACATCGTGCTTTCTCTCGACGGCAAGGCGATGGAGAACGGACGGCAGTTCCGCATCAACGTCTACACACGCGGTGTCGGCGAGCAGGTGGCCATCGAGGTCCGACGCGGGACGCGGACGTTGACGGTCCGCGTACCGGTCGTCGAGCGGGAGAACGACACGGGCCAGCTCGAGGCGCTGATCAGCACGCAGCAGGTGATCCGTGACCTGGGCATCATCGGTCTCGACTTGACCGCGAAGATCGCCGAACTGCTGCCGACGATCAGGCGTGACAAGGGAGTGGTCGTGGCGCGCGTGACGCCCGAAACGCCATACTCGCAGCAGGGACGCCTCCAGCCGGGAGATGTGATCTACGCGGTGAACGGAAAACCGGTGAACGGGGTCGAGGAATTGAAGTCAGCGATGGCCGTACTGAAGCCCAGCGCCGCGGCCGTGATGCTCATCGAGCGCCAGAGCACGCTGATGTATCTCGCCTTTCGCGTCGAGCGATAACGCGGCATATTCCCACAATCAACGGCAGCCGCGCTTCTCCTTCCTCCTGTTCGATCTTGCCAGCGAAGACAGCGTGACAGTGGGTGTCGTTGAGTCCTGATCGAGGGGATTGCACCTTTCACAGGTCCCGCCGCGCATAGACCACCTGGGCGATGACGAACAGGATCGCCGTGGCAACCAGCAACCCCGTGATATTCCGCACCGGCAGGCTGGAGCCCAGCAGCGTCGGCATCGATTCGTAATAGTGGAACGGCGAGATGCGCGCCGGGATGCCGAGCCTCGTCCACGCGGCGGCGGCGAAGTGCAGCAGGTAGAGCGCCACCGCGATCAGTGACATGCTCCCTGCGGCCGCAGCGCGTCGTCGCGAACCAGCGGCGATGGCGAGGGATGCGGCGCCCAGGCACCACACGACCGCGAGCAGGTTCGCCGCGACCCACATGAGGCGCGATCGGGCGAGCAGCGTCACCCCCGGGGGTGCCAGCAGGCGAACCGCCGTCTGGTTGGCCACGAACATCAGACACACGATCAACGCGGTTGCCCCAGCGTAGGCCAGCACAGAGCGTGTGATCAGGAGATGGCGGGGCACGGGGCGCGCGACCACGAGGTCGACGAGCCCGTGCTCGACTTCACCGGCGGGCTCACTGGCGAGATAGACGCCCCCGCACGAGAGGGCCAGCATTACCACTGGATGAAAGAACCCGAGCGCGACCGTGCCGCCGAACGATGCGATCAGGAGCCCACCGAGCGCTTCCTGCACGAACGGCGGGACGAGCGCGGCCATCTGACCGAACAGGCCCTGCCGCTGATAGTTCGTGGCGATGACGATGAGAAGAACCTGGAAGCCGCAGAGGAGCGCAGCCAGGCCGAGGATGAGAGCCCGTTGACGGGTGAGCGAGCGCCGAACGAGCGTCCACAGCATTACGCGCGACCCGCCGGCCGGTCCGCATAGAGCTGCAGGACGTAGTCGTCCAGTTTGAACGGCTCGATCTCGATATCGGCGACATTCAGCCCGCGCATGGCGTCCAGCGCCTCGCGCAGCGGTCCCTGCCACTCGAAGTCCCAGTGGCGGCCGTCGCTCTTCCGGACCGCAGTGGCAAGCCGCGCCGGCGGCGGCGGCGCCGCGCCGTCGAAGAACACCCGCACCCGCCGCGGCATCTCGCGCCTGATATCGGCGATCGACGTCTGCCGCGCCAGCGAGCCGCGACGGATGATGCCCACGCGATCGCACAATCGCTCGACTTCCGAGAGCACGTGCGACGACAGAAACACGGTCGTCCGCCCTTCCGTCTTCAGCTCCTGCACGGTTTCCGCGAACGCTTCGATCATCAGCGGGTCCAGACCGGAAGTAGGCTCGTCGAGGATCAGCAGCGGAGGGTGCCCCATCAGCGCCTGGATGATGCCGAACTTCCGCTTCATGCCATGCGACAGATCGTCGAGCCGCCGCCGGAGATCCACGTCGCTGACGTCGAACCGGGCGAGCAGGCGCCGCCGCCACGCCGCGTCGATTGGACCGCGCTGCAGGGCGGCGAGGTAGTCGAGATATGCCGCGCCGGTCATCTCGCGGTAGAGCGGCATTTCGGCCGGCAGGTATCCCACACGTGCGCGCACTTCGACGCTGTCGCGATGGCAGTCGAGCCCGGCGATCAGCGCGCGTCCCTTCGTGGCGTGGACCAGGTCCAGGAGGATCCGGATGGTCGTCGTCTTGCCGGCGCCGTTCGGACCGAGAAAACCGTAGACCTCGCCGCGGTTCACCGCCAGGTCCAGGCCCTCGATGGCCACAACGGCGCCGTAGTACTTGGTCAGCGACTCGGTGCGAATCGCGTCGGGCATCTAGTGCCTTGCCGGCGCGACGCTCGCCGACGCTGGCACCGCGTCGAGCACGCGTGTGAGCACGTCCCAGACGGGATTTTTCGTTGCATCCCCTTCGAGGACGACGTCACCGGGCTCAGCCGTCAGCTCGAAGGTTTCAGACAATGGGACTCCTGCGGCTTCCGCGCCCGAGACGTCGAGCATCCGGATGCGTTGCGCGAAGTCAATCGTGAAGGGCTGTCCCGAGAGTGTTCCGGCCGCCGAGAACTCCACCAGACGCGAATCGGCCGACGTGATGACCGCGCGCGCCCGATCCAGCGACACCAGGGCCGCGGCGGGCACGCTCACGGCCGGGATCGTGACCTCATAGCAGTGCTCACCAGCGCGATCGATCTCCCGCATGGACTGCGCGGTGCTCATCTGCATGAGCCCGATGAAAATCTGCATCGCGCTCTTCTTCAGCGCCACAAGCGACAGTGCGGTAGGCGCGGCGCCCTCGAAGCGCAGCAGGAAGCCGCGGCCGTTGACGCGGATGTATCGCGTCCGTGTGCCGCGGAGTGTGTCGTCCGCCGCGCCTCCGACGATCCGGCTATCGGGGGAGAGTTTCACGATGCGGTAACGTCCCTCGTGGTCGTGATCGATCAATTCGTGCACCGTGAAGCGGCCGGCCTGTTCCGCTGGAAGGAGGTCGCCAAGCGCCCCGCCAATCTCGAGGTCGTATTGGAGGAATTCGAGACCAGAGACCGGGGCGGACAAGGCGGCTTGCGATCGGCCGAGAATCTCCGCCGCCGAGACCGTCGTCCGGCGGTCGATACCGGGAACGACGACGAAGTAGGTGAGGAGCGCCGCAGCGGCCGCGAGGGGCACGCTCCAAGCCCACCGCCAAGTTCTTCGGACGGTTCTCAGCGTCGTCGCGCCGGTCGCCGGCGCGTCGACGCTGCGCGTGCGCATGCGCCCGCGCGTGCCGCCGTCCATCTCGACGGAGGCCATCGCGTTGACCAGCCGATTCGTGAAGGCGCGCCGCGCAGCGACCTTCTCGCTGCACACCGCGCACTGCTCGACGTGACCACGGTGCGCGGTTTCCGCTTCGTTGTCCGCGACCGCCTGCAGTTCGGATTCGTTCAAACACGCTGACATGGCTTTCTCCGTTGGTCAGTGAAGCTTCTTTTCGAGTCGATCGAGCGCGCGCGCGAGCAGCTGGCCCACCGACGTCGGGCGAATTCCCGCGGCGTCCGCAATCTCACGATACGAGAGGCCCTGCGCCCGCAGGCCAATGAGAAGTCGATCACGCGACGGCAGCGCTCGGATCGCCGTCAAGACAGTCGCGGCTCCGTCGCGCAGGTCGGGCGCTTCCCTCGCCGGCCGCGTGTCACGGCCTGCTATCCACGGCAGCCATCGCGACAATCCTCGTTGACGATCCCTGCAGCCGTGCGCCGCGACCGTGTACAACCACCCCCGCGCGTTCGGCAGCACGCCGCCGCCATCGATGTGGGCGATCAGTTTGACGAAGGTGTCCTGGACGACGTCCTGCGCGGCCTGCGCTTCGTGGAGCATCGCCAGGGCGAGCCGATAGATGCCGTTGGCGTGTTCGTCGAACAGCTCGCCGACCACCGCATCACGCGATTTCGTTGTCGTCACGACCGGCGAACGGGGAGGGGACGGGAACGCCACGGCGAGACTGCTGGTCGCCATCACTTATACAACGGGCGGCGCGGGCGGTTTGTGACGCGCCGCATCGCCGATTGCCGGCTGCCGATTTCTCGCTTGGCGGATTGAACGATTGGGGATTGGGGATGGGGGATGAGGGATGGGGGATTGGCGCAGCGGCGTAGCCGCCGCGCCCTAGCCGCCGCGCGTGTGCATCTCCAGGTGAGCATCGCGCTTGAGCGTGCGGATCGGGATGAGCGTCGTCTCGCGATCCATGCCGAGCCGTTCTTCGGCGCCGCGGTCGGCGCGCATCGACCAGATCGCCTGAATCAGGCCCTGCAGTTCTTCACGTGTCGCTCCCGACCGGAGCGGACGGCGGAGATCGGTGCCGGTTGACGCATACAGACACAACAGCCAGACGCCATCCGCGGTGAGGCGGCTGCGGTCGCACGACGCGCAAAACGGTTCCGTCGTCGACGAGATGATCCCGAAGGCGGTCCCGTCCGGCAGGAGGAAGCGATCCGCGGGAGCGGAAGAAGGTTCGTCGAGGGGGAAGACGCCGCCGTAATGCGACGTGATCCGCTCCACCATCTCGTGGCGTGAGACGACGGCGCCCGCCGTCCAGTGCGTCGCACCGCCGACATCCATGTACTCGATGAACCGGAGCTCCGCGCCGATCCCCTTCGCGTACTCGAGCAGCGGGATGATTTCGTCGTCATTGACGCCGCGAATGAGCACGGTGTCGAGTTTCAACGGCTGGAAACCGGCCGCGGCAGCGGCATCGATCCCGGCCAGCACCGACTTCAATTCATCGACCCGTGTCAGACGATGGAAGCGGTCTGGGCGCAGCGTGTCGAGACTGACGGTCAGGCGATGGAGGCCCGCGGCGCGCAGCGCATGTGCTTGGGAGCGCAGAAGCACGCCGTTGGTCGTCAGCGCGAGGTCGGCGATCGCGCGCCGCGACGCGAGCGACTCGATGAGAACCGGGAGATCCCGTCGCAGCAGCGGCTCGCCGCCGGTGATGCGGACGCGGTCGACTCCGAGCGGCGTGAACGCGTCGACGAGGGCGCCCATCTCCTCGAACGTGAGCAGGCTCTCGCGCGGGAGCCAGACGTAATCCGGCTCCGGCATGCAGTACTGGCAGCGCAGGTTGCACCGGTCGGTCACCGATAGCCGCAGGCTGCGCAGCGGCCGCGCGAAACGATCGAGAAGCGCCATGGAACGTCTAAGTATGCCTCCTTTTGCTATGCTTCGCGCATGCGCAGACTGCTGATCTTCGTTGCATTCATTGGATTCGTAGCCACGCCGCTCGCGCAGGGGCGCGGCGGACGTCAGGGACAGCCACCGGCCCCCGCTCCGACGCCCGTGGCGCCGGATGAGCCGCGCGTCGCCGCCCTGAAGCGCGCCGCGGCCACGGACATCGACTCGATGAAGACGTTCACCCAGCAGATGGTGGACTCCGTGTTCAGCTTTGGTGAGCTCGGCTTCCAGGAATTCGAGACGAACCGCTACCTGATCGAGATACTGCGGAAAAACGGTTTCGCGGTCGAAGAAGGAGTCGCCGGCATCCCGACAGCGTTCATCGGCACCTGGGGATCGGGAAAACCGGTCCTCGCGCTCGGCTCGGACATCGACGGCATCCCGCAGGCATCGCAGAAGCCGGGTGTCGCGTATCACGACCCGATGATCGAAGGTGCACCGGGACATGGCGAGGGGCACAACTCCGGAGTGCCGCTCAACATCACGGCGGCGCTCGCGGTGAAGAAAATCATGGAGCGCGACAAGCTCCCCGGCACGATCAGGATCTGGTCCGGCACTGCCGAAGAATTGGTCGGGACAAAGGCCTATTTCATCCGCGCCGGACTGTTCAAGGATGTGGACGTCGCGCTGTTCGTCCACGTGGACGACACGATGGCCGTGTCGTGGGGCGACCGTCCGTCGATGACCGGCCTCGTGTCCGTGCAATACACCTTCCGGGGCGAGACGGCGCACGCCGCCGGCTCTCCGTGGCGCGGGCGCAGCGCGCTCGACGCCGTCGAGCTGATGGACATCGGCTGGAACTTCCGGCGCGAGCACCTTCCGCTCGAGCAGCGCTCGCACTATGTGATCACCGACGGCGGCGATCAGCCGAACGTCGTGCCGCGCTCGGCGTCGGTCTGGTACTACTTTCGCCAGACCACGTATCCGAAGATCAAGGAGCTCTGGGCGATCGGCGATGCGATCGCGAAGGGTGCGGCGATGATGACGGGGACGGAGCTCCTGCCGACGCGCGTGCTCGGATCCGCGTGGCCGCAACACTTCAACAAGAGCGTGGCGGAGGCGGCGTTCGCAAACATCCAGCGCGTTGGTGTCCCCGAGTGGACCGAGGCGGACCAGACCCTCGCGAAAGCGGTCCAGAAGGAGGTGGGGTCCCGCGAGACCGGACTCACGACGAAACCACCCGAAACGCTGCAGGGACCGGCGACGCAGAACACCGGCGGAGGTTCGGACGACATCGGCGACATCTCGTGGAACGTGCCGACGATTACGCTGCGGTATCCCGCGAACATCCCCGGACTGCCGGGGCACAACTGGGCGAACGCGATCGCGATGGCGACACCGATTGCGCACAAAGGCGTGACCGCCGGTGCAAAGGTCCAGGCGATGACCATGATCGATCTTCTGACGAAGCCGGCGCTCGTCCAGGCGGCGTGGGACTACCTCCGCAATGTCCAGACGAAGGAGATCAAGTACGAGCCGCTGATTCGTCCAGAGGACAAACCCGCGATCGAGTTGAACAAGGGCACGATGGACAAGTACCGTGCGGAGATGAAGAAGTACTACTATGACCCGACGAGGTACAAAACCTACCTGGAGCAGCTCGGGATTCAATATCCGACGGTGAAGAAATAGATCGGGATCCGGGATCCGGGATCCGAGATGCGGGATCCGGGATCCGGGACCCGTGGAGTCTTTGTATGAAATCGCTGGCACTGCTCCTGCTGGTTACCTCGTCTGCGGCGGCGCAGCCGGCGCCGCGTGATGTCGACATCACCGCTCCGGACGGCACGCGGCTGAGGGGCACGTACTTCGCCGCGCAAGCGCTGCCCCAACGAAGCGCGCAGCCCGCGGTCATTTTGCTGCACATGTGCAACACGACGCGGGTATCGTGGCAGCCGGTTGCGCAGCAGCTGGCGGCGGCAGGCATCAGTGCGCTGACGGTGGACAATCGCGGCTTCGGCGAGAGCGGCGGTCCGAGGTTCGACGGCGCGGCTCCCGATGTGCAGCGCGAGCTGAATCAGAAGTGGCCGGTGGATTTCGACGCTGCACTGGCATGGCTCGAGGGCCAGCCCGGCGTCTCCAAGGATCGGATCGGCGCCGGCGGCGGCTCGTGCGGCGTGAACAACGCGGTGCAGCTGGCGCGGCGCCATCCGGAAGTGCGGTCGCTCGTGCTCCTCGCGGGTCCCCCGGATATCGATCCGGCAAACGCCGACGGCCTCAACTACCTCCTGACGCACGCATGGCTGCCGATCTTCACGGCCGCCGCCGCGGACGACCAGTACGATCCGCACTTTCCCGAGATGATGCGCTGGCTCGCCGAGATCACCGGGAATCCGCGCAACAGGTTCGTCGGCTTCAAGGACGGCCGCCATGGCACCGAGATCTTCGGGCCGCATCCGGAGCTGCCGCGGCAGATTGTGGTGTGGTTCGAGGACACGTTGATCAAGGCGCCCGCGAATCCTGCGGCGTCGTTCACGCCGAAGAAGACGCCGATCTCGGAGTTCTGGGCGGCGGCAAATCAGCGGGGAGGTGCGGCCAGGGCCGCGCAACTCTTTCGCCAGGCGCGCCAGCGCGATCCCCACGCGTTCCTCTTCCCGGAATTCCCGCTCAACCTGCTCGCGTATTCAAAACTTCAGAGCGCTGACCGCGCCGACCAGGACGACGCCGTCGAGCTCTTCAGGGTGAACGCCGCGGCGTACCCTACGTCCGCCAACGCGCAGGACAGCCTCGCCGATGGCTACATCGCGCGTGGCGAGACCGACCTGGCGCTGGCGGCGGAGCAGAAGTGCCTGGAGCTGCTTCCCGCCGACACGATCAACGAGCAGTTCAAGGCGCAGCTCCGCAAGGCTGCGGAGGCGAAGATCGCGAAGCTCAAGGCGAAGCTGCCAGCTTCCAGCACGCACGCTGGCGGCTGGCAGCTGATAGCTGGTAGCTGGTAGCTGGTAGCTGGTGAGCGAGCGCGTTGAAGCGGGCGAGTCGAACGGGTAAGATCGCTGGATCCGATGCCTCAGGCAACCCGTCCTGCGCGCGGCATGCGCGACTTCCTGCCCGAAGACATTCGCCGCCGCGAATATGTGATCGACGTCGTCTCGAGCGTCTATCGCCGATACGGCTTCGAGCCGCTCGAGACGCCCGCGCTCGAGAACATCGAGACGCTGACCGGCAAGTACGGCGAAGAGGGTAATAAGCTCATTTTCAAAGTGCTGCGGCGCGGCGAGCACGAGGCATCCGGCGAAACGGACCTCGCGTTGCGCTACGACCTCACGGTCCCGCTCGCGCGCGTCGTCGCCGAGTATCGCGGGAAGCTGCCGAAATTCTTCAAGCGGTATCAGATACAGCCGGTATGGCGCGCGGACCGTCCGGCGCGCGGCCGTTTTCGCGAGTTCTACCAGTGCGACGTCGACGCGATCGGGTCGCGATCGCCGCTGGTGGAGGCGGAGATGCTGGCCGCCATCAGCGAGGTTCTGCAGAAGCTGGGCTTCACCGACTTCACGATTCACCTCAATCACCGCCAGCTCCTGACGGCGACGCTGAACCGCTCGGGCATCGACCCGTCGCTGCACACGACCGCGCTCGTGGCCTTGGACAAGTTGGACAAGATCGGGCGCGCTGGTGTGCTCGAGGAGATGGCGGCCCGCGGTGTACCCAGCGCGGCCGCGAGTGCCGTCCTGGACCCCGTCGCACCGGCCGAATGGGGTTCGTCCCCCGACGCTGAAGGGGCCGCCGCCTACGAGAACGTCGAGGCCATCGTGAATCTTTGCAAGGCCACGGCCGCCGCGGGCCACATTCAGTTCTCACCCTTTCTGGCGCGCGGCCTCTCCTATTACACCGGCGCCATCATGGAGGTGAGCGTTCCCGATCTCGCCGGCAGCCTCGGCGGGGGCGGCCGGTACGACGGCTTGATCGGGATGTTTCTCGGCGAGGACGTTCCCGCATGCGGGTTCTCGCTTGGGCTCGAACGCATCCTGGTCGTCATGGGGGAGCGCAAGATGTTTCCGCCGTCGGTCGAGCGCGGATCGGCAGACGTGCTCGTCACCCTCTTCGACCCCGCGTCGATCCCCGAGGGGCTGAAGGTTGCCGCGGAGCTGCGCGCCGCGGACCTGCGCGTCGAGTTGTATCCCGAGCCGGATAAACTCGGAAAGCAGATGAAATACGCGGCGTCGAAACTGATTCCGTTCGCGGCGATCCTCGGCAGCGACGAGATCGCCCGTGGCGAGGTCACCATCAAGGACCTGACGACCGGTACGCAGGAATCGATTCCGCGTGCCACCGTCGCAAGGGAAATCGCAACCCGCATTCCACGATCTGGATCCGGCAGTGACGGATCCCGGATCCCGGATCCCGCATCCCGTTAAGCGAAGCCGTATGAACATCGAGCCCCTCGGAACCCTTGCGCGCACCCACACGTGTGGAGGGCTGCGTGCCGAAGACGTCGGCAAGGAAGTGGTCCTCCTCGGCTGGGTGCACCGCGTCCGCGACCTCGGCTCGCTCGTCTTCATCGACGTGCGTGATCGCCACGGCATCACGCAGGTCGTCACGCGCGACAACGAAGCGCTGGTGGGCGACGTGAAGCGCCTGCGCTCCGAGTTCGTCGTCGCGATCATCGGCACGGTGGAAAACCGCGCGCCGGAGACCGTCAATTCCAAGATCGCGACCGGCGCGATCGAAGTGAGCGCGCGCGAGGTTCGCCTGCTGAACGAGGCGAAGACGCCCCCCTTTCCGATCGGCGACGACGGCGACGTGGCGGAGGAGACGCGGCTCAAGTATCGCTACATCGACCTGCGCCGGCCGCGGATGCAGCGCAACATCATCATGCGGCACCGTGCGACGATGGCCATCCGGCAGTATTTCGACGAGCACGGCTTCCTGGAAATCGAGACGCCGATGCTCACGAAGTCCACGCCCGAAGGGGCGCGCGATTACCTCGTGCCGAGCCGGGTCCACCCGGGCGAGTTCTACGCGCTGCCGCAATCGCCGCAGATCTTCAAACAGATCCTGATGATCTCCGGACTCGATCGCTACTTCCAGATCGTCAAGTGCTTCCGGGATGAGGATCTGCGCGCCGATCGGCAGCCCGAGTTCACGCAGGTCGACCTCGAGATTGCGTTCGCCACCGAGGATCTCGTGTTCGCGACGCTCGAGCCGCTGATGGAGCGCCTGATGGCGCTCATCGGCAAGACGGCGCCGCGGCCGTTTCTGCGGCTGCCGTATTCGGAAGCCATCGCCAAATACGGGTCCGACAAGCCCGACCTGCGGGTCGGGATGGAGATCCGGAACCTGTCAGCGGCGTTCACCACGTCGGAATTCTCGCTGTTCCGAAATGCCATCGCCGCCGGCGGCGAGGTCCGGGGCTTCGCCGTGCCGGGCGCGAGCAGGTATTCCCGGCGCGAGCTCGACGAAATCGTGGAGCAGGGCAAGCAGCTCGGCTCAGCCGGATTGGTGTGGGCTCGCCGGTCCGACGCCGCCGTGCAGAGCTCGGCACTCAAAGCGGCGGGCGAGGATGCGATTCGACGGGCACTCGATGCCGCCGACGCGGGACCTGCCGATCTCATGCTGATGGCGGCCGGCCCACACGAAGCGACGTCGCGCCTGCTCGGACAACTGCGGCTGAACGTCGCGAAGAAAGAGAACCTGCTCGATCCGAACACCTTCGCGTTCCTCTGGGTCGTCGACTTCCCGATGTTCGAATGGATCGCGGAGGAGAAACGCTACGAGTTCATGCATCACCCGTTCACGGCGCCGCTCGAGAGCGACCGTCACCTGCTCGAGACGGACCAGGGGCGCGCCCGGGCGCGCGCCTACGATCTGGTGCTGAACGGCAGCGAAATCGGCGGCGGCAGCATCCGAATCCACGACCAGGCGCTGCAGCGGCTCATCTTCAAGTTGCTGGGGATCTCCGATGAGGAGGCGAAGCTGCGGTTCGGCTTCTTCGTCGACGCGCTCGAGTTCGGCACTCCTCCGCACGGCGGCATCGCGCTCGGCTTGGACCGCATCGCCGCCATCCTGTGCGGCGAGCCGTCGATTCGTGACGTCATCGCGTTCCCCAAAACCGCTCAAGCCGTGGACCTTATGGCCGGCGCGCCGTCGGCGGTGAACGACAAGCAGCTCCGTGAACTCCACCTGAACCCCAAGCCTTGAGGCCCCGAGCCCGGAGTCCTGAGCCCGTGATACGATCCCGATGAGGCTATCGAGCAGCGCCTTATTGAAGGAGACGCCCATCCCTCCTGCCACCGTTGTCCGCAAAATTGCGGTCCCTGACGAAGGGGCCGAGTCGCTTTTCGGCACTTACGACGAGAACCTGAAACACCTCGAAGGCCTGTTCAACGTGCGCATCCGCACGAACGGGCAGGAACTCATCGTGGAAGGGGAGGCGGCGGACGTCGCGCTCGCGGAGAAGGTCCTCGAGCAGCTCTCGTCGCTGATGCGGGGAGGCTACAAGCTGGGCAAGGGCGATGTGAAAACCGCGTCACAGCTGGTGGCCCAGGACGAGAACGTCGAGCTCGCGGACTATTTCCTGCGCGGCGCCGCACGGACGTCGGGGAAGAAGCAGGTGATGCCGAAGAGCGTCAACCAGCGGCGCTACCTCGACGCGATCGATCAGCACGACATCGTGTTCGGCATCGGCCCCGCGGGGACGGGCAAGACCTATCTCGCGATGGCGCAGGCGGTCGCCTACCTGCTGGCGAAGCGCATCAGCCGGATCATTCTCGCCCGCCCGGCTGTCGAGGCGGGCGAGAAGCTCGGCTTTCTGCCCGGTGATCTGCAGGAAAAGGTCAACCCGTATCTGCGTCCGCTGTACGATGCGCTCTACGACATGATGGAAATCGAGCGTGCCGACCGCCTCCTCGAACGCGGCACGATCGAGGTGGCGCCGATCGCGTTCATGCGCGGGCGCACGCTGAACGACGCGTTCGTCATCCTGGACGAGGCGCAGAACACCACGTCGGAACAGATGAAGATGTTCCTGACGCGCATGGGCTACGGCTCGAAAGCGGTCATCACTGGAGACATCACCCAGATCGATCTGCCCACCGCAAGGCAGTCCGGCCTGGTCGAAGCGATGAAGGTGGTCGGCAACGTCGACGGCATCTCGTTCATCCACTTCGACGAGAAGGATGTCGTGCGCCACCCGCTGGTGCAGCAGATTGTGAAAGCATACGAAGCGTACGGTGGATCCCGGCAGTAAACTCGTCGTCACCGTGTCGGACGGCCGGGGACGACGCGTGAAAGACGGCGGGTTGGCACGCTGGCTCGTGTCGGTGGCGCCCGCGCGGGTGCGCGGCGAGGTCGGCATCGCGCTGGTCACCGACGCCCGGATCCGCACGCTGAACGCAACCTACCGCCGGAAGAACCGCGCGACCGACGTGCTGTCGTTTCCGTCCGACGCATCGCTCGGAGACATCGTCATCGCGACGGGGGTCGCGCGGCGGCAAGCGCGTGCGGCGCGACATTCGTACGCGACCGAGTTGCGCGTCCTGGCCCTCCACGGGCTGTTGCATCTCCTTGGCTACGATCACGACGATCCCGATGATGCGGGGCGCATGGCACGCACGGAAGCGCGCCTGCGCGCGAAGGGCGGATTGACCAGCGGCCTGATCGAGCGCGCGACATGATCCCCCTGCTGCTCTTCCTGCTGGCGATTGCCGCCGTCTATGTCGGCACCATCGAGACCGCGTTCAGCGCGCTGATGCGGCTGTCGCTGCGGCTGATGGCGGAGCGCGGGGGACGGGCCGATCGCCTCGGCTTCTACCTCGAGGATCCCATCCAGCTGTTCGTACCCGCGCGCCTGCTCCTCGGCATCATCTTTTCGCTCGCGACGATGTTCATCGCCATCCTGACGGGACGCACTGGTTTCCAGTCAGTGGGGATCCTCCTGATCTTCGTCGCCATCTTCATCCTCGCGTGCGAACACTTTCTGCCGCTGCTGATCGTCCGCCGGGATCCCGAGCGCATGCTCGAAGTGCTGCTCCCGCCCTTCGACTGGGCCGCGCGCCTCCTGCATCCGCTCACCGGCGGTCTCGTTCGTCTCATCGCGGTCGATCCCCGCCGTCCCGAGGCCGCCAGCACGAACGTGGCCCCCGACGAAGCCCCGGCCGGTGAGGTCGCGCGCGAGTATCTGGAGCAGGGAGAAGAGCAGGGGCTCATCGAGCGGGACGAGCGGCGCCTGTTGCAGTCGATCGTCGATTTCGGCGACACGCTGGTGCGCGAGGTCATGACCCCGCGCCCCGATATGGTCGCGATCCGCGCGGATGCGACGTTCGCCGAGCTGCGCGCGCTCTTCCGCGAACAGGAGTACTCGCGCATTCCGGTCTACAACGAGAACCTCGACAACATCGTCGGCTTCGTGTTCGTGAAGGATCTCATTCGTCTGTCCGGATCGGAGTCGGCGAACGCGCGGCTGCAGCCGGACCTCGCCCGGCTGATCCGTCCGGCGACGTTCGTGCCGGAGACCAAACGCGTGTCCGAGATGCTCAAGGAGTTCCAGAGAAAGCAGGTCCAGATCGCCATCGTGGTCGACGAGTACGGCGGAACCGCGGGGTTGGTCACGATCGAGGATCTGCTGGAGGAAATCGTCGGGGAGATCCGAGACGAGTACGACGTGGAAACGGAACCGGTGGTCGACGAGGGAAACGGGACGTTCGTCTTCAGCGCCAAGGTCAATATCGACGAGCTGCGCGAGTGCCTGGGCGTTACCATCGAGCCAGGCGGATTCGAGACCGTCGGCGGCTACGTCCTGACGCGGGTCGGACGCGTGCCGTCTGTCGGCGAAGAGTTCGACATCGACGGATTGCACATCGAGGTGCTCGAAGCGGAGCGCCGGCGGATCCACAAGGTGCGGATGCGGCTCGCCGCTGAGCCGCAGCCCGAGCGCGGTACGCTGAATCTCGAACGGTAACCGCATGCCGAGGACCGGCTACGTCTCGCTCATCGGCCGGCCGAACGCCGGCAAGTCCACGCTCCTCAACCGCATCATCGGCGAGAAGGTGGCGATCGTCTCGGACAAGCCACAGACGACGCGCAACCGGATTCTGGCGGTGAAGAACTACCCGGAAGGCCAGATCGTGTTCGTCGATACGCCCGGGATTCACCGGCCGATGCACCGGATGAATGTGCGGATGGTCGACACCGCAGTTGAAACGCTCCGCGAGGTCGACGTCATCGTGCTCCTCTTCGACGCCTCGACGAAGCCCGGGCACGGCGACGAGTTCGTGTCGAACCTCCTCACGGACCTGAAGACGCCCGCCGTGCTCGTCCTGAACAAGATCGATCTCGTCGCGAAGGCGAAGCTGCTGCCGCTCATCGAGAAGGCGCAGGGATGGCACGACTTTGCCGCAATCGTGCCGCTCTCGGCGGCCACCGGCGACGGCGTCGAGCGGCTGGAGAAGGTGTTGCTGGAGCTCCTTCCCGAAGGGGAGCCTGGGTTTCCGCAGGATTATCTGACGGATCAGCCCGAGCGGACGTTCGTGTCGGAGACCGTGCGTGAAAAGGTGCTGCAACACACGCGCGCGGAGCTGCCGTTCTCCACGGCGGTGGTCGTCGACGAGTTCAACGAGGAGGAGCGCGATCGTCTGCTCCGCCTCTACTGCACGATCTACGTCGAGACGGAATCGCAGAAGCCAATCGTGATCGGCCGCGCCGGCGAGATGATCAAGCGCATCGGCACCGAGGCGAGGCAGGACCTGGAGAAGTTCTTCGGCACGAAGGTATTTCTCGACTTGCGGGTCAAGGTCAATCCAGACTGGCGCGACAACGATCGCGTGCTCGACGATATCGGGGTGCCGAGGTCGAGCAGGCGGCCGGCGAAGCGGCGGCGGTGAATACGGTCTCAAACCCGTATCACGCGCGGGTCCTGACCGCGAACAGCCCCAGTTCACTCGACCCGCGAAAGGCGCCACGACGGCTGACGCGGGTCGAGCTGAACCGGGGCGGCCCCGTTCGCGGTCACCCGCGTATCGGGTTTGAAACCGCGGATTCGGGATTTCGAGGATTCCGGATTAGGGATTCCCGGATTAGGGATTCCCGGATTAGGGATTCGCGATTAGGGATGAGGGATTCGTTCTTATGAACAACCTTCTCTGGTACACCGCTCCCGCCGCGAACTGGAATGCCGCGCTGCCGATTGGCAACGGGCGGCTGGGTGCGATGGTGTTCGGCGGACTGAATGCCGAGCGGCTGCAGTTGAACGAGGACAGCGTCTGGGCCGGACAGAGGATGGACCGCGTCAATCCCGCCGCTGCCAAGGCGGTTCCTGAAATCCGGAGACTGCTCGCAGCACGAAAGTTTGCGGAGGCCGAGGCGCTCGCCGACAAGGCTCTCATTTCGCTGCCGCGGCGGATGCCCCCGTACCAGACGCTGGGTGATCTGCTCATTCAGTCCAAGTTCGCGGGCGACGTGTCGGAGTATCGGCGCGAACTCGATCTCGACGAGGCGATCGCGCGCGTCAAATTCCGCGTGGACGATGCGGTTTTTAGCCGGGAGATCTACTCCAGCGCCGTCGATCAGGTGATTGCAATCCGTCTCACGGCCAGCCGCGGGCGTGCGTTGAGCTTCCTGGCGACGATGGGCCGCGAGCGCGATGCCACGGTCCGCGTCGAAGGCCGCGACATCATCCTCGAGGGTCAGGCATTGCCGGTCGGCGATCGTCAGAAGGACGAGCCGAAAACCGGTGTGAGATTCATTGGCATGACGCGCGTCGTCGCGCAGGGCGGACAGACACGCGCGGACGGCGCTTTTCTGGCGGTCGACGGCGCCGATGCCGTGACATTGCTGGTGGCGGCCGGGACGACGTTTCGCGACGACGACCCGCTCGCCGCTGCGCGGAGGACGCTGGACGCGGCCGCCTTGCGTCCGTACGATCAGATGCGGGCGGAGCACGTCGTCGATTACCAGCGCTTCGCGAAGCGCGTGGTGTTTCAGCTCGGCGCGACGGCACCGGATCTGCCGACGAATGAACGGCTCGCGCGCGTGCAGGCGGGCGGACAGGATCCGGCGCTCGCGGCACTGTACTTCCAGTTCGGGCGCTACCTGTTGATTTCGAGCAGCCGTCCCGGCACGTTGCCGGCGAACCTGCAGGGGATCTGGAACGACTCGCTGGCGCCGCCGTGGGACAGCAAGTTCACGATCAACATCAACACCGAGATGAACTACTGGCCCGCGGAAGTGGCCAACCTGTCAGAGACGACCGCGGCGCTTTTCGATCACGTCGACAAGGCGCGCGAGGACGGACGGCATGCCGCCAGGGCAATCTACGGTGCCGGCGGATTCGTGATGCATCACAACACGGATGGGTGGGGACATGCCGGGCCGATTGACGGCGTGAAGTCGGGTGTGTGGCCGACTGGCGGCGCGTGGCTGGCGCTGCACTTCTGGGACCATTACGACTACACGCGCGATCGCGAGTTTCTGCGCGCGCGTGCCTACCCGGCGCTCAGGGAGGCCGCGGAGTTCCTGCTCGAGTACATGATCGACGACGGCCAGGGGCATCTGATTACCGGCCCCTCCATTTCACCGGAGAACCAGTACAAGACGGCCGACGGCGTCGTCGCGGCACTGACCATGGGGCCGTACATGGACACCGAGATCGCCCGCGCGCTGTTCACGCGGGTCATCGAGGCAAGTGAGATTCTCGGGACCGACAAGGACTTCAGCGCGCGTGTCGATGCCGCCCGCGCGCGGCTCGTTCCCTTCAGGGTCGGCCGGCATGGCCAGCTGCAGGAGTGGCTCGAGGATTATGACGAGCGCGAGCCCGGACACCGCCACATCTCGCACCTGTTTGCGCTGCATCCGTCGAACCAGATCACGCCTCGCGGGACACCGGAGCTCGCGAAAGCGGCGCGCGTCACGCTCGATCGACGACTATCCGCTGGCGGGGGCGGGACAGGGTGGAGCCGAGCCTGGATCGTGAACTTCTTCGCGCGGCTCGAGGAAGGGGATCTCGCGCACGAGCACCTGGTCGCGCTGCTCTCGCGCTCGACGCTGCCGAACATGTTCGACACTCACCCGCCATTTCAGATCGACGGGAACTTCGGCGGGACCGCCGGGATGTGCGAGATGCTGCTCCAGAGTCACGCGGGCGAGATCGCGCTCCTGCCCGCTCTTCCGTCGGCATGGCCCACCGGATCGGTCACGGGCCTGCGCGCCCGCGGCGCGATCGGCGTTGATCTCGCGTGGCAGGACGGCCGCGCCACCGAAGTGCGTCTGAGACCGGAGTTGGATTCGGAGGTCCGCATCCGGCCGCCTCGTCCGCAGCGTATCGCGTCGATTATTCCGAACGGTATACGCACCGACAACAGCGCGTCAGACGCTGCCACGGTCGTCGTCCTGAAGGGACGCAGTGAGTATGTGATCACCTTCGAGGCCGCACGCTGACCGCCGCGCGCGCGGTCGCGGTACGGCTGAGCCGTCGGGCTGCTATGCAGGGATGCAATTATTTACTTCCATCCCAATACATGGTGGCCGATCCCCGCCTGAGCACTGCCGCGATGGACGTAGAGTTCGTGAAGGAGGGAGGTCGGCGATTACGCCGATTCGAGATTGTCGTCGCCGTTCGCCCAGGCGCGAACGTCCGATCGTTGCCGCCGGTCCACTTCCACGCGATTCGCCGCACGCCGCCGCTCGCGGTCGACCGCCCACTCTTCCGCGACCAACAGTCGCGCCTGCGCCGCCGGCAGCTCGAGAATGTCGCCGACGCGATGCGGGGACACGTCAACCCCATCCATTCGATCTGCCAGCTTCTTTGTAAGACGGACTCTCACCATCCCTTCACAAAGCAACGACTGTGCCCTCCTGTGATCGACGTATCGGCACGGATGACGCGGGCCAGCACCCTGCCACCTGTATTGCGGTTTCTGACGCTGAAAAGTGCTTAATGACGTCGCTCCGGCCCGTTCTCTTGAGGACAAAATGAGGACGCTTTTCACTCTCGCAGGCTCCTCCGGAGGACTGCGTTGACGGGAACGGCCGCGCTTTCAGACGCAGGACACGACGATTTACTCGAGCTCGTCGGTTATTGGCCGGTAGACGCGGGACGATCAGCGGATTGGACTCTCGCCAGGAAATCCCGGACCACCGCGTTCACGTCGCGATGCTGGACGTCGACGGCCGCGTTCATCGCGCGCATGTCGGCGTCCGAGACCCGGCCCGCGAGCCGTTTCAGGGCGCGGCCGATCTCGGGGTGGCGCAGCAACGACGCCGTACGGACGACCGGAAACGCGTCGTAGGGTGGGAAGTAATGGAGGTTATCCTCGAGCGGCGTCAGGTGTAGCGCGTCGATCATCGCGCTCGTCGCGTCGCCCGCGATGACATCGACCTGACCGGCGGCCAGCGCCCGGTAAATCAGCGACAGATCCATTGCGCGCGGCTGGGAGGCAAAGCGGAGCCTGTACGTCCGCACCAGCCCCGGGTATCCATCGTCGCGCTGCAGGAACTCGTGGCCGAAGCCCGGTGTCCACTGTGCCGCAACCGAGCGGAGGTCCTCGATCGTGCGAAGTCCGCGGGCGCCGGCGTCGTTCCCACGCACGAGCACCGCGAACGTGTTGTTGAAGCCGAGCGGGTCGAGCGCCGTCACGCCGGCGCTCGCGTAGAGCTCGCGGGCGCGTTCGAAGGCCCGGCGTGAATCGCGGGGCACCGTCTCGTGGAACACGGCGGAAACCGCCGTGCCCGTGTATTCGACGTAGCCGTCGAGCTCGCCGGCGCGAGTCCCGCGGTCGCACACGAACGTTCCCCCGAGGTTCAACTTTCGCGTAACCTCGCCTCCTTCCGCTTCGATCGCCTGCGCCAGCAACTCGCCGAGAATCACCTGTTCGGTGAAGTTCTTCGACCCGATGACGATCGTTTCATCGCGGCGCGCGGCGTAGGCGATTGCCGCGCCGGCCGCGAGGACGACGAGAGTCGCAGCCACCGCACGTGCGGCGTTTGTCGGAGTCATACGGCCGCTCGTCATCCGCTGTTGAAGCCATGCGAGACTGCCGTCGGCGGCGAGCGCGAGCGCGGCCGCTGGAATTGCGCCGGCGAGAATCGTCGTGGTATCGACCATCGCCAGGCCACGGAAGATGTACTCGCCCAGCCCGCCGGCGCCGATCGCCGCCGCGATTGTCGCGGTCCCGACGCCAATCACCGTTGCGACGCGAATGCCCGCCACGATAGAGGGCAGCGCGAGCGGAAACTGGACGAGCCAGAGCAGCTGCCGGCCGGTCATGCCCATCGCGACGCCTGCCTCGATGACGGCCGGATCCACCGTGGAGATTCCGGTGACGGTATTGCGCACGATCGGGAGCAACGCGTAGATGCCCAGGGCCACGAGCGCCGTACGCGGCCCAATGCCACCGATGAAAGGAAGCGGCAGGAGAAAGCCGAGCAGGGCGAGGCTGGGCACCGTTTGTGCGGCGCTCGCGATCGTCAGAATGATCCGGCCAGCGTGCGGCCGGCGCGCAGCCGCGACGCCCGCCGGAACTCCGACGACGATCGCCGCGAGCGTCGAGACGAACACGAGGAGCACGTGTTGCTCGATCAGCAGGCCGAGCTCCGAGCGATGCGCCATCCAGAATCGCCAGACCGCCATCGCTGCTCAGGCAGGAGGCGGCGGGGGTTGTGCCGCGACGAAGGCGCGTATCCGAGGATCGGACGACTGCGCAACGCTGACCGGCGTACCGAAGGCGAGCAGCTCGCCCCCGTCGATCACGCCGACGCGAGTGCCGAGGGCGAACGCTTCAGCGATATCGTGCGTCACCACGATGACGGTCGTGTGCAGGCGTTCTTGCACTACTGCCAGCTCGTGGCGGACCTCTGCCCGGGTGAGAGGATCCAGCGCGCCGAACGGCTCGTCCATCAGGAGGATGGGCGGATCGATCGCCAGCGCGCGCGCGACGCCGACGCGTTGCCGCTGGCCCCCTGAGAGTTCCCGCGGCCGCCGCGACGCAAACGCACCTGGATCGAGGCCGACGAGGTTCAGGAGTTCCTGGGCGCGCACGCGCGCCCGGTCGGCCGGCCAGCGCTCGAGCCGCGGCACGATCGACACGTTCTCCTCGATAGTCATATGCGGAAACAGTCCCACGTCCTGGAAAACGTAGCCGATTCGACGCCGCAGTGCGATCGGGTTCCACTCGCGTGTGTCGCGCCCCTCGACCGCGACGCTGCCTGAGGTCGGAAGCAGGAGCCGGTTCACCAGTTTCAGCAGGGTGCTCTTTCCCGCACCGCTGCGCCCCACGAGCGCCACGATTTCACCAGGCTCGACCGACAGGCTGACGCGCACCAGCGCGGCTGGACGCCCGGGGTACTGATATCCCACGTTGTCAAATCGGACGATCACGGTCGCTGCCTGCACGAGGGTAAGCCGAGGTCCGGCTCTGCGGCAACCGGCGCCGAGCGTCCGACGCGATCCGTGACACAATCGCGGGATGCCGGATCGGTGGCCCGCGCTTCCGCTCGAGGCGTGGCGCGACACGTATGCCACGCTGCACATGTGGACGCAGGTCATCGGGAAGATCTGCCTCGCGCTGACACCGCTGACCAATCACTTCTGGAACATCGCCTTCCAGATCACGCCAACCGGACTTTCGACGCCGACGATGACGGTGGGGGTTCTCGCCGTTACCCTGTCGTTCGATTTCATCGATCACCGGCTCCTGATCCGCACCTCCGACGGGCGGGAGCGGCAAATCGCGCTGCGGCCGATGACGGTCGCGGACTTCTATGCCGAAGTGATGAAGGCGCTGCACGAGCTCGGTATTCGCGTGCGCATCTGGACCACGCCGGTCGAGATTCCCGATCCGATCCCGTTCGAGGAGGACACGGTTCACCACGCGTACGACCCCGGGCCCGTACGGGCGTTCCACGAGATACTGCTCGCGACGAAACCGGTGTTCGAGAATTTCCGGAGCGCGTTCATCGGGAAATGCAGTCCGGTGCATTTCTTCTGGGGCAGCTTCGATGTCGCGGTGACGAGGTTTTCCGGGGATCGTGCGCCGGAACGGCCGCAGGCCGATTCGATCACGCGCGAGGCGTACTCGCACGCGGTCATCAGCCACGGGTTCTGGCCGGGCAGCGGCCCGGTGCAGGAGGCTGCGTTTTATGCGTACGCGGCCCCCGAGCCGGCGGGGCTGAAGAGTGCAACGGTAAGCCCTGCCGCCGCTTACTACCATGTCGACCTGTCGGAATTCATCCTCCCGTACGAAGCGGTTCGCGCGGCCTCGTCGCCCGCGGACGAGTTGCGGGCATTCCTGGAGAGCACATACGACCGGGCGGCGGGTCTTGCCGGCTGGAACCGATCGGTGCTGGAACGGAGTCAAAAGGTAGGAATATGAAGGGCGCATGCGCACACGTGGGTGAGATAACCTCGGTGAAACAGCCGAACCGCCATGAGTGCGAGGAGTGCGTGAAGATCGGGTCAGACTGGGTCCACCTGAGGACCTGCCAGACGTGCGGAACCACCCGATGCTGCGATTCGTCGCCCAACCGGCATGCCAGTAAGCACGCGCGGGTCAGTCAGCATCCGGTCGTCGCGTCGGCCGAGCCGGGCGAGCGGTGGTTGTACTGCTTTCCGGACGACGCTTTTGCCGAATATTGAGGACGCGCGTGAGAATGGAAGCCACGAACACGGTACACGCAGCGGGGACTTCGTTTGCCGATTGGTATCGCCGCAATCGCGAGCGGTCGCGGCAGATCTTCGACCTGCTCAGCGACGAGGCGTACTACAGCCAGCCGATCGCGCTTCGCCATCCAATCCTCTTTTACGATGGCCACCTTCCCGCCTTCAGCTTCAACACACTCGTGAAGAGGGCGCTCGGCGGGCCGAGCATCGACGAGCGCCTCGAACGGCTGTTTGCTCGCGGCATCGATCCCGACGACACCGCTGATCCGTCGCAGGGATCCGCCTCGCCGTGGCCGAGGCGTGACGTCGTGGCGTCGTTCGTGGCGGAAGCCGACCGCCGCGTTCTCGACGCGCTGGAGCACGCGGACCTCGATCGTCCGGGCCATCCGCTGCTCGATCGCGCCGAGGCCGCGTTCGCGATCCTGGAACATGAGGCGATGCACCAGGAGACGTTGCTCTACATGTGGCATCGTCTGCCGTTCGATCAGAAAAGACGTCCCGGCGCGTATGCGCCGCAGACCGATGGGCGGCTGCCCGCGCAGGAATGGATTCAGGTGCCGCGCGGCCGCGCGACGCTCGGCGTCCCCAGGGACAAGGCGCGTTTCGGGTGGGACAACGAGTTTCCGGCACGGGAGGAGGAGGTCGAGTCGTTCGCGATCGAGCGGCACGACACCACCAATGCCGCGTTTCTCGAATTCGTCGAGGCGGGCGGTTACGCAGATTCGCGCTGGTGGCGGCCGCAGGACTGGACGTGGATTCAGCGGGAGCGCGTAACCCATCCGCTGTTCTGGGAGCGCCACGACGGCGCGTGGCGGTGGCGCGGAATGTTCGATCTCGTCGCGCTGCCGCTCTCCTGGCCTGTCTACGTCAGCTTCGCGGAAGCGGCGGCGTTTGCAAAATGGCGGGACGCGCGACTCCCAACCGAGGCGGAGTTTCAGCGCGCCGCATTCGGCACGCCCGGCGGAATCGAACGGATTCATCCATGGGGCGATGCGGAGCCGGGACCGGAGCACGGCGTGTTCGATTTCCGCAGTTGGGATCCGGAGCCCGTGGGCACTCATCCCGCGGGCCGGAGTGCATGGGGCGCCGACGATCTCGTCGGCAACGGCTGGAAGTGGACGAGCACGCCGTTCGGGCCATTTGCGGGATTCCGCGCCATGGCGTCGTATCCGGAATACTCCGCAGACTTCTTCGACGGCGAACACTACGTGATGAAGGGCGCGTCGCCGGCGACGGCTCATGAGCTGCTCCGGCCGACATTCCGAAACTGGTTTCGCGCGCACTATCCGTACGTGTATGCCGCGTTCCGCTGCGCGAGGAGCGTCCGGTGACCGCCCGCCAAACGGCCCAGGATCTCGAGGCGCGCACTGCGGCCAGTGAGGAGCGCGCGGAATTCGCCGAAGATGTTCGCTACTACCTGACGCAGAATCCCCGTCAGCTGCCGTCGCGCTACCTCTACGATCCACTCGGCTCCGCGCTGTTCGAGGCTATTTGTCACCTTCCGTGGTACGGGATCACTCGAGCGGAGTTGGCGTTGCTCGCGGCGCACGGACGCGAGATCCTCAGCCGGCTGGCATCGCTGTCCACGATCGTCGAGCTTGGCCCGGGGAGTGGCGAGAAGCTCCAGACGTTGTTGCAGGCCTCGGCGCCACGACGTTCCGCGCTCGACGTGCATCTGGTCGACGTCTCGGCAACCGCGCTCCGCGCATCGACGCAGGCGCTGGTTTCTCTCGACCGCGTCCGGGTGACTGGTCATGCGACGTCGTACGAGGTGGGGCTGGCCGAAGCCGCAGCGCAAACGGCGGAGGCCGGGCGTACGCTCGTCCTGTTTCTCGGATCGAATATCGGGAACTTCGATCCGCCGGGCGCCGCGGAGCTGCTCCGCAACATCCGGATGGCACTCCTGCAAGGTGACGCATTGCTCCTCGGCGCAGACCTGGTTAAGCCGGCGCACCAGCTGAACCTTGCCTACGACGATCCGCTCGGCGTGACGGCCGCCTTCAATCGCAATCTGCTGGTCCGGATCAACCGGGAACTCCAGGGGGACTTCGAGATCGGCGAATTCGACCACGAAGCGGTGTGGAACGCCCTCGAATCGCGTGTAGAGATGCACCTGCGCGCGCGCCGCCGCCAGCGCGTGCACATTCCAGGCGCCGGCATCACCATCACGCTGGAAGAAGGGGAGCGGATCTGGACCGAGAGCTCCTACAAATACCGCCCTGCGGCGATCCTCGAGCTGCTCGCCGGCGCAGGATTCGGCAGTCCGACTCAGTGGTTTGACGATGGTGAAACGTTCGCGCTGACGCTCGTAGAAGCCATATAACCGAGCCTGGACCTTCCTCAGGCGGTTCGGCGCTGCTGCTCTTCCGCAGCCCACTGAACCGCATCGTCATAGTCCTGAAACGCGCGCATGATCACTCCTTTCTGCGCGGCGGCGGGTTCGATTGAGCGATAGAAACGCCAGACGCTCGGGCGGTCTGCAACGAACGCCCAGCTTGACGCATGATCGACCCTGAGGTCGTGAGCGCCCAGGTAGGCCATGAACGCGCGCATATCATCCACCGAAGGCACTTCGTCGTACCCGCGTCGATCGACGATGATGCTGAATCCGCGGCGATAGATCGGGTCTGCCCACACGCGGTGGATCGTCGCAATCTTCTCTTCAACGCTCGGCATTGCCGCCGTCCGCATCGAGACGATTCCGCGCGCGGGTTCAACTTCGTAGCTGAAGTCGGGTTGGCCGAATCGCGCGGCCCGAATTGCGGCAATCAGGCTCTCCAGCGTGAACGGCTTATAAAGCAGGGGCGCGGGACCGAGGCGTTTCTCCTGCTCTTCCGACAGCGAGAGCGTGGCGGTCATCGCGACGGCGGGCACGTCGAAGTTGAAGTCCCGGACCTTCTCCAGAAGTTCGTATCCATCCACACCGGGCATCACCAAATCCGTCACGAGCACGGCAACTTCGGGATGCGCGTGCAGCGCGCTCAGCCCTTCGGCCCCATTGCCCGCCTCGAGCACGCTGAACCCTTGAAATGTGAGCATTCGCGCCATCAGGTTCCGCACGTCGACGTCGTCTTCGACGAGCAGCGCGACAGGCAGGTCGCTCGAGGTCATCGGCCTCCTTGTCAACGGTCGAACGGACGGTGCCCCGGGCAGGGGCAGGTTCGCGGCTACCGAAACCCAGGGGGTGTATCGGCCGATCCGGCGCCGCCGATTAGCTCCTGCATGAACTGGAACTTTCGCCCGCGCCCAACTGAATAGAAGATGTGGACGTCGAATGCCACACCGCATGACTGTCGAGCCACCGGATGGGGCGCTGGACGAGGCGCTGATGTCGAGGATCGCCGCCGGCGATCAGGACGCCTTCACCGAGTTGTTCCGGCGCCGGCGGAACGAGGTCTACCGCGTGGCTCTCTTCATGACCGGGGGTGCCGCGGTGGCGGAAGACATCGCGCAGGATGTGTTTCTCGCAGTGATGCGCGACGCCGGGCGGTATGAGGCCGGCCGCTCGACGGTGACCGCGTGGTTGTGCGGGATCGCACGCAACCACGCGCGGCGGCGGCTGGCTCAGGACGGCCGGATCGTTCGTCTCGCGGACGGCGATGAGCCGTGCCGCCGGGTGCCCGCGGTGCAACGCGATCTCGTTGCGGAGATCGCGGCGGCGCAGCACGTCGAGGCGCTGCGGCGAGCGATTCTCAAGCTGCCGGTGCGATACAGAGAGGTTGTTGTGCTTTGCGACCTCCAGGAACTGAGTTACGCGGATGCGGCAACCGCGCTCGACTGTGCGGTTGGCACGGTGCGATCGCGGCTGCACCGCGCGAGGGCGCTCCTGACCGCGAAAATGCGGGACGCGGACGGTGTTCGCCGCTCGATGATCAAAGGGTGTCTGGCATGACCTCCGAGGAGTATCAGCAGTCGATTCGTGAGCTCGCGCGTGCCGCAACAATGCCGGAAGTGGTGGCAGCGCGCATCGAGGCGGAGCTGGAGCGTGCGTTCGGCACGGCCAGGGTCGCCAACGAACCGATCCGGCGGGTGCGCCGGCTCGTTGCGCTTGCGGCGGCCGCGGCAATCATCATCGCCGTCGGCGTTGCGGTGTGGTTTACGCGTCAGCCGGTTACGCAGGCCGACATAATGGCGGTCGCGAAGGCCGGCATTACGGACGCGGCAGGCCTGACGTCCGGCAGCCCCGATCCGGCCCACCCGAAGTCTGCCGCCGCCGCAGCGACCGGTCGGAAGCCGGGCGCCGCCCACGGGGCCGTCGCACCGCGGATTTCGCGTCGCTCCCGGACCAGCCTGCCGCCGGTCATTCGACCGGCAGGATTCGTTCCCGTTCCCGCGGCTGCGGGACTTCCGCAGTTCGAAAGCGGCGTCATAGTCCGCGTGGCGCTGCCGGTGACCGCACTGCCATCGTACGGCGTTGACATCTCTCGGGCATCAAGCAACCAGCCGGTCGAGGCCGATGTGCTGCTCGGGCAGGACGGCCTGGCCCGCGCAATCCGTCTCGTGAACTCTTCAAGGAGCCAGCAATGAAACCAGTCTGGATAGGTCTAATCAGTCTTGCCGTCGTGGCGGACGCGCATGCGCAGGAATCGAAGCCGCGCACGCCGGGCGGGGGAGAGCCCGTCGCGATCGAGAGGGTCTTGCTCGAGAAGATGGTCATGGCCAAGAAGATCGCGGTGGAATCCCGCGTGACGCCGGGCGCGCCGTACACGGCGGAAGCGGTGAACGAATCGACACAGATGCTGGCCGATGGCAACCGGATCGTTCAGAAGTCTGTGACGCGGGTCTATCGCGACAGCGAAGGGCGGACGCGGCGTGAGGAGGTGGCCGAGAACGGTGATGTGGTCAACGTGGCCATCGTTGACCCCGTTGCGCACGCCAGCTATGTGCTCGACCCGAAGACGCGCACGGCCTATCGGGGTTCGATGATGATCGCGGTTCCGAAGGTTTACGAGAAAGGCGTTCCGCCGACCGAAGCCGACAAACGCGCGACGGAAGTTGACGCGGCCAAGTTGAAGGCGGCCCGGGACGTTGACGCCGCCAAACTCAAGGCGGCCAGCGAGGAGGAGCCGGCACTGCGCGGCCGCGGAACGATCGTGACGCCCGTACCGCTGCCCCCGCCCCCCCCACCCCCACCGCCGCCGGGCTACAAGGGCGAGATGATGAGCGGGTCCGCCCAAACGAGCCAGGAAGATCTCGGCCGGCAAACGGTGGAAGGGGTGGCCGCGACCGGCACGCGCACGACGTGGACGATTCCGGCGAACGCGATCGGAAATCTGCAGCCGATCAAGATCGTGTCGGAGCAATGGTTCTCGCCCGACCTGCAGCTGCTCGTGCTCACCAAGCACAGCGATCCGCGCACCGGGGAGAACGTTTATCGACTCCAGAGCATCGTCCGCGCCGAGCCGGATCGGTCGCTGTTCACGCTGCCGCCCGATTACACGTTGAGGGAGTCGGGGATTAGAAAAGAGTAGGCGGGCCATAAAGGCCCGCCCTACGTACGCTCACGCCACGATGGCCGCTCCTGCCATCGTGGCGATTTTTTTTTACGCGGTTTCTCCGATCCCTGTTAAATTGAGTGGTTCTCACTCATAGCGTCGGACACCTCCTTATGCCCCAGCGCAAGCTCGATGTCGTGCTCGACTCCGTGAAGCGCCTCATGCGCATGGGGGCGACCTCCAACCTGGTGAATCTGCTGCAGAAGCAGCACCCTGCCGACCTCGCGCAGCTGTTCTCGGAGCTGCCGGAAAAAGATCGCCATGCGGCGTTCACGCTGCTCGCCGAGCGCAACTCCAAGCTGGCCATGGAGGCGTCGAGCGAGTTGGGACCGGAGAAGGGCGCTGCTCTGCTCGCGGACCGCTCCGCGGAAGAGATCGTCCGCTTGACGCAGGAACTGCCCTCAGACGACGCGGCGGCGTTGATCGATTACCTGCCGGAAGCGCTGTCGAACGCGGTTCTCGAGCTGCTGCAGAAACGCCCGGCGGGGGACGCCGTCGGCGACCTGCTCGAATACAAGGAGCAGACCGCCGGCCGCATCATGAACCCGAAGGTCTTTGCCCTCGCCGAGGACATGACCGCGGGCGAAGCCATTACGGCGCTCCAGGGATCGCGCGACGTCGAAGTGGTGTTCTACCTGTACGTGATCGATGTCCGCCGGCATCTCGTCGGCGTCGTCTCCCT
The DNA here is from genome assembly GCA_046731735.1 of Acidobacteriota bacterium. Taxonomy (GTDB): domain Bacteria; phylum Acidobacteriota; class Vicinamibacteria; order Vicinamibacterales; family 2-12-FULL-66-21; genus JALZOC01. The sequence continues at coordinate 1,359 of JBKPLP010000210.1, read as the reverse complement.
GCGCCGGCTGCTGCTGGTGTCGCCCGAGACGCCGCTCAAGCGGATCATGACGACGGACATCATCAGCGTCCGCGTCGACACGGACCAGGAAGAAGTCGCGCGGCAGGTCGCCTCGTACAACCTGCTCGCGATTCCGGTCGTCGACGAGGAGAACAAGCTGGTCGGCGTCATCACCGTCGACGACGTCATCGACGTCATCAAGGACGAGGCCACCGAGGACGTGTATCGCCTGGCCGGCGTGGCCGGCGACGATCGCGTATTCGCAACGGCCGGCGAATCGTTACGCAAGCGCGTGCCGTGGCTCGAGGTCAACCTGGTCACCGCGTTCATCGCGGCGTCAGTGGTTGCGCTCTTCGAGGGCACCATCTCGCAGGCGACGGCGCTGGCGGTCTTCATGCCGGTCGTCGCCGGCATGGGGGGAAACGCCGCGACGCAGACGCTGACCGTCATCGTCCGCGGGATCGCGCTCGGTGAGCTGACCTGGGCGAATACGCGCAAGGCACTGGTCAAAGAAGCGCTGGTCGGCCTCGGCAACGGGCTGGCGTGCGGCCTCGTCGCGGCGATCGTCGTGTGGCTGTGGAAGGGTGATATCTGGCTCGGCGCGATCCTGCTGGCCGCGATGGTCATCAACATGTTCGTGGCGGCGACGGCGGGGACGCTGATCCCGTTGATGCTGCGCGCGCTCAAGATCGATCCGGCGCTGGCGTCGTCGGTGTTCATCACCACGCTGACCGATGTGTTCGGCTTCGCGTCGTTCCTCGGGCTCGGGACGATCTTCATCAAATACCTGCATTTACCAGTAAAATGAGGGGTGCCCGTTTACACGTCCGAGGCGCTGATCCTTCGTACCTACAAGCTTGGCGAGGCGGATCGGATCGTGGTCTTCCTGACGCGCGACCGCGGCAAGAAGCGCGGCGTCGCGAAAGGCGCGCGACGCGTGCGCTCGCGCTTTATCGGCGCGCTCGAACCGATGACCCGCGCGGGCGTCGCCTACTATGAGCGCGAACATCGCGACCTGGTGCGGATCAACTACGTCGAGCCGACGCGCTCGCCGCTGTCCGGACCCGCGGGCGAAGCGCTCGGGCATGTCGGATATTTCGCGGAGCTGATCGACGAGTGGGCGCCCGAGGCGCACGCCGACGAACGGTTGTACCGGCTCGGGTCGTCGATGACCGAGGCGATCGCGGCGGGCGTGCCGGTGGATCCGCTGGCGCGGTATTTCGAGTACTGGCTGCTGCGGCTGCAGGGCGTGTACCCATCACTGACGTCATGCGCGGGCTGCGCCGAACCGCTCCTCGGCGGCGCGGTGATGCCGCCGCGCGACGATCTGTTCCTGTGCCGAACGTGCGCCCCGGCGGG
>JBKPLP010000209.1:0-14689 GCA_046731735.1 Acidobacteriota bacterium | reverse complement strand
CGCGCGGCGGACCTTCTCCGCCAGCGCCGCCTGACGCGCCGCGTACTTGCGCCGCACGTCCTCGACCGCGCGATCGCGTGATGCCCGGGCGGCATCCTGCACGCGGACCTTGAACTCCCCTTCGCTTTCATCGGCGCGTGACGTCAGGTCTGTCTCCCGGTGCCGTAACACCTCGACTCGTTCGTTCTGTGCCAGCCACTGTTTGAAGGCTTTCTCCCAGACGGCGTAGTTCCTGGCATTTGACGCCGGGGCGGGAAGCGGCATGAACGACGCGCCGGCCTCCGCGTCACTGCGCAGATCGCTCACACCGATGTTCAGCCTCGTGCTCTTCACCCAGTCGACGGCAACCGGGCCATCGTCGATCGGGGCTGTGTAGACGACGTCGCGCGTCGCGTCCACGCCAAGCTTCGCATCGGTAAATGTCACGCGCGCCGCGCCGAGCACGACGGGCGAGTACACGGCCGTCTTCGATGCTGCCGCCGGCGGAAGGAAGAATTGCTCAACGCCCGGCGGTACGACCGGCCGCCGCTCTGAGGAGTCGACCGGCTTTGCTGGCGTGTTTTTGACCGCGGGTTCGGCTTTCACGGGGTGGGGCCGGGCTTCACGGCCGGCCGGGCTACCGGCCATCAACTGACGAATCTGATCGCGCGACAGCGGACCGCGCAGATACGACATGGTCCATCGCGTCTCGAACGTGAGCAGCCCTTTCTCGTGAATGTCGTGAAGCAGGAACACTCGCTTGTCGAGCGACGAAAGAATGCGGTCGACTTCCCCGCGATCCAGCGCGGCGGCGGACGCTCCTTCGAGGCCGTCGAGCAGCCGCGCTTTGTCGCGCTCGGTCTGCAGCCTGCCGATGAACCACGTGCCGATGTTCGACAGCCCTTTGTAGTCCAGATCCACCGGGTTCTGCGTCGCGAGCAGAACACCCACGCCGAATGCGCGTCCCTGTTTGAGCAGCGTCAGCAGCGGGCCCTTCGACGGCGGATTGGCGACCGGAGGGAAATACCCGCCGATCTCGTCCATGTAAACGATCGCGCGCAGGCTGGACGTGCCGGTCAGACTGCGCATCCATCCGACGACCTGGTTCAGGAGGAGCGACACGAAGAACATCCGCTCCGCGTCGCCGAGGTGCCCGATCGAGAATACCGCGACCCGCGGGCGTCCGTCCGCCGTGTAGAGCAGGCGCGCCGGATCCAACGCCTCCCCTTCGAACCATCGCTCGAAGCCTGGGGCGGCCAGCACGGCGTTGAACTTCATCGCGAGATCGAACCGGGCGCGCTGCGGCAAGAACGTATCGAGATCGACCACGCCGACTTTCTTGAAGGGCGGCGTCTGGATTTGCTCGATGATGGCCGCGAGTTCGAGATCCCGCCCGCTCTTCCACGCCGCCGTGAGAATGTTCGAGACCAGCGTGTGCTCCGGGCTGCGTGGCGGCGCGTCGACTCCGCCGAGCGACAGCAGGCTCGTAGCCGTGCTCCCGGCACGCTCTCCCAGCATCTCCGCATCGTCGCGGACGGCGGCGGGGGGCGCCGCGAAGGATGCGAGCAGCGACACGGGGAGACCCGCCGTGCTGCCCGGTGTGTAGATCGCGAACTCGGCGGACTTGCGGAGGCGCTCGATGCGCGCACCATCCTGGCCCCACTCGGCGAGCCCGGTTCGCCATGTGTCGGCCTGACGCGCAGCGTACGCGTCGGGGGTCATCCCCGCGCGGCGGGCTTCATCCTCGTCGATCCAGGGACGGAAGTCTTCCGGGGCGAGATTCGGAAAGGTCAGCAGCAGGTTGCCCAGATCCCCTTTGGGATCGATTGCAATCACCGGAACTCCGTCGATCGCCGCTTCTTCGACGAGCGACAGGCACAATCCTGTTTTTCCGCTGCCGGTCATGCCCACGCAGACTGCGTGCGTGACCAGATCGCGCGAATCGTAAAGAACGGGAGTCTCGAGCGCCTTCCCTGCCGCGATGTCGTATTCACGGCCGAGATAGAAAAGTCCAAGCTTTTCAAAATCCTTCATCCTCTGACTCTACCCATAATTCCGTAGGAACTGAAAGCAGCCAGTAGCGCTTTCGGAGCTGGATCACCTGCCCGGCGAGCTCTTGTTTCGGGATCTGTCCCGCGACCACGCCGTCGCGCAGCTTTCGGATCTCGTACTTGTATAAGTCTCGTACCGCGTCGCGCAGCCGTCCCGGCTGCGTGTCGGCGGCAGGGACGAGACCGTGACGCCCGAGCTCTTCGAGAATCCGGGGGTGATAGGTCGGCAGAGGGGCCTCTCGTTAGCACTGTACATTGGCCGCGCGAATTGCACGGCGCTCTGCTAACATGCGCTGCGCTGCGGGGTCAAACCCGGCGTCACACCCGGTCTGACCCCGGTCGACCCCAAGCTTAAGGAGATGCTATGGACGAAGATTTGGACCTCGATGACGTGGTTGACGACGACGAACAGGACGATGGCGGGCTGCTGACCGACGCCGCGGAGAGGGTTGGCAGCGCGCTCGGTTCGGCAACCCGCGTCGTGGTCGACACAGCTCAGAGCGCAGCCGGCGCCGCCTCGACCGCAGCCGCAGCCGCGACGGAAGCGGCGTCGAGCGCGGCCGCGCGGACGGCGAAGCCGCGTCGCGCCATCCGTCGAACGGTCAAGCGCGCCGCAAAGCGGACCACTCGCCAGGCCAAGGTGGCGACACGCCGGATAACAAAGGCCATCGCGAGCGGGCGCAAGAGTGCGCGCAAGGCGGCCGCACCGAAGGGCAAGCGGAAAAAGGGCCGATCAGCAAAAGCGGCATCTGCCCGCCGCACTGCAGCCCGGAAATCCACGAGCCGATCGAAGGGCGGATCGAAGAAGACGAAATCGCCGTCGAACCCTCAGGCCTGAAACTTCTAACGTCCTCCGCCGCCGCGCGCTTGCGCGGCGGCGCCCGGACAGCGCGCCTTTCAGGGCCGCGCTGAACCGAGCAGGATGGAATTGAACAGGAACTTGAACGTGCCGTGCGGCTGACCGCGAAAGGTGATCTCCGGCGCGAACAGGAGCAGCTTTCCCTTGCCGAGCGTCGCGTCAATCGCTTCGACGCCCCCCTCGAGATAACCCTGGCCGAACGCCCACCCGCTTCGTAACGGCTGCGCGGTATCGAACCACGCGATCGGCCGCACTCCTTTCAGGGCGGCATCGGGAGCGAGGGTGAATACGGGGCTGTTGTCGAAGAACACATCGACGTGCTTCTCGAGACCGTGCGCGACGGGCGCCGTGTTGTCGACCGCCACACGAAGCACGGATCCTGGAACGTAATACTTTTCCACCGGCACCGGACGGGAGCTGCCGTCAGCGGACCGTTCGACGAGATGATTGGAGACGGGCAACTCGAACAGCTGCGACAGGTTCGTCGCCGATCGTCCGACGCCAACGATCACGCCGCCGCCTTCCACGAACGCTTTCAACGCGGGCATCGTCTGCGCCACGGTATACGACCCGAGCATCGGCCGATACGGCTCGGGGATGTCGGTCTCGTCGACCGGCGCGGCGCTTCCCCTTCCGCCGCCCGCGCCGGCCCCGCCGCGTTCGCCTCGGCCGGCGGCCGGCAGTGCGGGACCGACGCCAGACGGAAAGATGATGACGTCGAACCGACTCGAGAGGTTTCCCGCGGCGATGGACTTCGGATAGACGATTTCGTACGGGAATTCGAACTGCTCGAGCACGTAGCGCGTCCAGCCGGACGGCATCGATCCGCCGTATTGATCGGCGAGCGCTATTCGTGGCCGTCGCAGTCGGAGCGCGTTGCCAACAGCCGTGCCCGCAGGTCCCGTCGTGAAGCTCACGCCAAGCTCTGAGGCAAGTTTCTCGAGCTCCCCGGCGCTCGCCCCGACGATATAGAACTTCCCGTCACCGCCGAGCCAGCGCACGTCGCGGCCGGCCGCGAGCAGCCGGTTGACGGCGACGAAGGCGTTGTTCGATCCGTGACCGAGCACCACCGGATCCGCTGACGTTTGCGTGACGCGGCCAGCGGCAGGCTGCTGCAGCCCGTTCACTCGCTCGAACGGCCCATCGAAACCGTCGAGCACGCGATCGAACTGCACGCCCATCTGATAGGCCAGAGTCCATCCCGCGTTGTCGTACGGCCGCGTCGGCGGACCGCCAGGGTATGGAATGTCGTCAGGATGATCCTGCGGCTCGAACATGTCCAGCACGTGCGGTCTGAACGGCTGCGCCGCCTTCACGACGTACGAGCCGGCCGGATAGTGTTTTCCGGCGACCGCAAAAGGCGTGGTGGCACGATGCACGACGACGCCATTCCTGATCAGTGCGTTCACGAACTTTGTCGCCGTCGCGAAGTCCGGCTGATCGGCCGGCAGAATGAAGCCGCGCGGATCACGCGCCTCAGGATTACGCAGGAGTGTCTTGAATTCTTCGACGGTCGCGCCGCGTCCACGGCCGCCTGACGAGGGTTCGTCCGCAGCGACGGCGGTATCGCCCGAACTGCCGCCGCGTTCTGCGCGATTTGCGCCGCGGCCACCGTCGAGCGCTGCCTGCGCCGCAAGAATCTTCCGCGGCGTCATCGTCCACGTATCACGGCTGCCACGGTCGAGCGAATTCTTCCCCATTTGGTAGATGTTGTAGAGGAAGCGGTCCTTGTTGCGCGATGCGACGTCGAACACGGCGTAGTTCGCCGTCACCGAGTAATCAATCGACTGCCGGAAATGCCACGTCTGCTGTGGTTCGATCGGGAAGTACAGGTTCGAGTCCGGCAGAAGCTTCGACGTGACGAACGGGATGCGTACCGGCGTGGGGTTGCCGATGGTCTCGGTGAGCAGCCCGATCATGTTGTGGAAGTAAGGGGTCGTGCGGAGCCCGCCATTCCACCACGTCGAATAAGTCGACCCCTTCCGGCTGGTGTAGCCCGGCTTCCCCTCGACCACCATGCGATCGACCATCGCCGCACCGACGATATCGATACCGATCGGGACCATCGGATCGAAGTTGAAGTTGAAGGGATCGCGGAACGGGGGGCCGAACATCACCGCGCCTTCGGGACCGGTCTGGTGGTGGTTGTAGACGATCTGCGGAAACCACTCCGCGTAGAGCACCTTGTTCATGTTGATGCTCTCCGGGAGGTTCGACATGTAGAAATCGCGATTGTTGTCGTGCCCCGCGTACTTCTCGTAGAGCACCGGCAGCCCTGTGGTAGACCGCCGCGCAGGATCCTGCCGCCGCATGTACCAGCTCGACACGAGCTGCATGCCGTCAGGGTTGGCATGAACCGCGAGAATGATCAGATCGTTCAGGAACCGCAAGGTCTCCGGATCGTTCCGGCTGACCAGCTGGTACACCGTCTCGATCAGCTGGTGCGCGCCGAGCACCTCGCTCGCGTGCAGCCCGCCGTCGATCCACACGACGGCCTTTCCTTCTTTCGCGAGGGCATGCGCCTGATCGTCATTGATGCCATCGACCGTCGCGAGACGGCGCGAGATTTCCCTGTATCGATCGAGTCGCTTGAAATTGTCCGGCGACGTGATGATCGCCATCAGCTGCGGGCGTCCTTCGGCCGTCTTGCCGATTTCGACGACCTTCATCCGGTCCGACTCGCGATCGAGCTTCTGCCAGTAGTCAACGAATTGATCGTAGGTCGCCAGCTGGTAGTCATCGCCGATGTTGAACCCGAAATGCTGCTTCGGCGTCGTGACCGCCGGCGGTCGCGCAGTGCGCGGCGTTTGGGCGACCGCGACGCCGCTGACGCTGAGAATGCAAAGGGAGATGAGAAGAGGACGGCACCGAGCCGATCGCATCAATAGCCTCCAGAATCGAGGCTAACGATACCATCTCCGGGATCCGGGATCCGGGATGCGGGATGCGGGATCCACGGATTCAAGGATTCACTGGATTCACTGGATTCACTGGATCCGCGGATCAGGGATTCGCGATTAGGGATTAGGGATTCGGTTCTTACTGTATGGGCGTCCCAGCCGGCGGAGAACCTGTCTCCGGCATCGTCATCGCCAGCGATGCGGTGTGCGTGAACGTGACGCCGTCGGAGTTCGTGCCAAAGTATCTGGTGATGCTCGGATCGAGCGGATCGGCGACTGCCGCGTAGCCCGGTGCTGCCTGTCCGACTCCCAGGCCGTTGCAGCTCGCCGGAGCGCCCGCGAGCGGCGTCCCCGCGAGGCTGAAGTTGTACCCGCTCTTGGTGAAAGTCGCGGCTGCCGTCATGTCGTCGTTCAGGAACGGCTCGATGCTTCCAGGCGGTGGAATGCGGAGCGTCGGAAGATCAGGCGCATAGAATCCAAGGCCGCAGGTGATCGCGAAGCTCAGCTCACCGCTGTTGACGACGCGCAGCGTGCCGATTGCAGACGAGGCCTGTGCGGCGCCGCGCGCCTTCATCAGCCCGGGAATCGCCAGAGATGCCAGTAGCCCGACCAGCGCAACGACGAACAACATATCGATCAGCGTGAAGCCCGCTTCGCCCCGTCGGGATGATTCGGAGCGCGTCATATATGCACCGACATCGGACCGCGCAAAATCGACCGGGTGATGGCCAATTTTTGGCACCGGTGCCAATTTTCGACGGTCCCAAATTGTCGGCTCCAGCGAGGCGCCGGTCGACCCGGTGTTCGACGAGGCGCGCAAGTCATTGAAGCTAAGACGGTTGCGATTACCTGTAGGTGTCATGTTTTGCCTGCGATCCTGACGCAGTGCAAAACCAGAACCACAGCAGTAATGAGCAGTCCTGCGATATCCGCGGCACGCGCGGCGTAGAACAGGAGGAGTCCCGCCACGATCAGCGCCATCCGCTCTATGGGTGCCGCCGGCCCGCGGATCCACCCGCCGAGGCCCGCAGCGAGCGCGGCGACACCGATGGCGGCCGTCGAGGAAGCGGTGAATACGTCGCGCGCAGGCGCCTGCAGCAGCACACCCATTCCCTCGGGGCTGAGCGTGAACACGAACGGGACGAGGAACGCCGGCAGCGTGTACTTCCACGTCAGCATCATCGTGCGGAACGGATTGCCGCCGGTGAGCGCCGCGGCAGCGAAAGGGGACAAGGCGGTCGGCGGGCTCACTTCGGAGAGCACGGCGTAATAAAAGATGAACATGTGCGCGGCGACTGGAGGAACCCCCGCCTGCGTCAGGCCCGGAGCGACCATCACCGCCGCGATGATGTACGACGCGGTGACGGGAACCGCGAGACCGAGCAGCCACACGGCGACCGCCGAATAGGCGACGGTCAGGAACAGGCGGCCTCCGGCGAGCGCCACGATGATGCCGGCGATCTTCAACCCCAGGCCGGTAAGCGTCACGACGCCGACGATGACGCCCGCTGTCGCCGTTGTCGCGGCAACGCCGAGCACGCCGGCACCTCCCGCGCGCAAGGCGGCGAGAAGCCGTCGCGGCGTCAGCGCGCTTTCGCGGCGAACGAAGCTGAGCGCGAACGCGAGCACCGTTGCCCAGAACACGGCACGAAACGCCGACATGCCGGAGAACATCAGCACCGCGATGGCCACGAGCGACGTGAAGTGATACCAGTATCGTTTCGTTAGAACCCCGAACGACGGCGTGTGGGCGGCCGCCGGACGCGTGCCGAGCCGCCGGGAGTCAGCTTCAATCATCAGGAAGATCGAAAGGTAATAGAGCAGCGTGGGCAACGTGGCCATGACGAGAACCTGCAGGTATGTAATCCGCAGGAATTCGGCGATGAGGAACGCGGCGGCACCGAGGGTCGGCGGCGAGAGTAATGCGCCGATGCCTGCGGCAGACAGGATCGCCCCTGCGGTATCCGGCTTATAGCCGGCGCGCTTCAGGAGCGGCCACGAGACGGAACCGAGCATGACCGTCGTAGCGACGCCGCTGCCCGATACTGTCCCCAGCAGGAAGCCCGCGAGCGTGACCGTGCGGCCCGGGCCGGCGCCGGAGCGCGAGCGTCCCATTGCCGCGAGCGCCCAGTTGATGAAAAACGTTCCTGCGCCGGAGTACTCGAGCACGGCGCCGTAGATCGTGAAGAGGATGATGTAGGTTGCGGTGACGTCGAGCGGGACGCCAAAGATCCCTTCGAGCGTCATGTAGAGCGTGCCGACGAGCCGTCCCGCTCCGTAGCCGCGGTGCGCGAGCAGCGGCAGGCCGATTCGATCGAACGCGGGTCCCGCGTACGCATAGACGAGAAACCCCGCCGCCGTCGCCGGCAGGATCCATCCGACAGAACGGCGCGCCGCTTCGAGGACGAGTAGCACGGCGACGGCGCCGAGCGCGAGATCGACCGCCGTCGGCTCCGTCGACCGGTAAATGAACTCGCTGAAGTCGACGAGCGGCCACGCGAATGCCGCGATCGTCGCGCCGATCAAGATCCAGTCGGCGAGCGACACCGGTGCCGTGCTTCCCTTGCGCAGCGGAAAGAGCAGAAACGTCAGCACCAGCGCAACGAGCAGGAAGCTGACGCGATACACCTGGGGCTGGACGATGAACAGAACCCAGTACAGGGCATAGAGCGACAAGCCGATGCACAGCGCCGTGGCCAGGCGCCCCGGAAAGCCGCCGGCTTCACGCTTCGCGGCTTCATCGCCCGGTACCGGGAGGTCGCATTCCACGGCTACACGTTAACGGATAACCGACAGCGCACCCCAACGAACAGCGCCAGCTCCGAATGGAGAGCGTCAGCTCCCAACGGCCAGCGCTAGCTCCGAACGGCGAGCGTCAGTTCCGAACGGAGAGCGCTCTTGATATTGTATTATTGTCCTAGTACAATCGTTCATGTGGCGGGGATTGTGAACATCGACCCGAACGACGCGACGCCCATTTATGCGCAGCTGGAACGCGGGCTTCGGGCGGGCATCGCAACGGGGCGGCTGCAACCGGGCGAACAGCTGCCGACCGTCCGGCAACTTGCCGTCGAACTTCGCGTCAACGCGAATACGGTGGCGCGGGTGTACGCAGAGCTGGAGCGGGCCGGCGTGATCGAGACGCGGCGCGGCGTCGGCTCCTTCGTGACCGCGACGCCGGCGCAGGCGCACCCGCCGCGCGAGCACGAACGGCGTCTGCGTGCCTTCGTCACGCGCGTGCTCGCGGACGCCGACCGGGCCGGTTTCGACGTGGACGAACTGCTCGCCGCGCTCCGCGACCATCGCGGCGCGGGACGGACGTAACTGGAGAGAGAGGAGCCGACATGAACCCCGTGGTTTTCGGACGTCGTTCCGAGGAGGCGCCACGCCTGCCGGCACCGCGACTCAACGTCGTCGCGGTCGCCATCCTGCTGGTGAGCGCGCTCGCGGGGCTCGCGTGGATGGTGGCGGCCGGCAATCCTGCACCGCTCGTCGCGATGATCGTGGCGGGCCTGTTGCTGATGCAGTCCCCGAAAGTGGCGGCTCAATGGGAGCGCGGCGTGGTACTGCGGCTCGGACGCTTCACGGGACTGCGCGGTCCCGGCCTGTTCTGGGTCATCCCGTTCATGGACAGCGTATCGTCCTGGATCGATCAGCGCACGATCACCACCAGCTTCGCCGCGGAGCAGACGCTGACGTCCGATACCGTCCCCGTCAACGTCGACGCCGTGCTGTTCTGGATGGTGCACGACGTTCAGAAGGCGGCGCTCGAGGTGCAGGATTACGCGCAGGCGGTGAGCTGGGCCGCGCAGACCGCGCTGCGCGACATCATCGGCCGCACGACGCTGACCGACCTGCTCCGTGGGCGCGAGCGGATCGAATCGGAGCTGCAGCACCTGATCGATCAGCGCTCGAACCCGTGGGGCGTGACCGTCTCATCGGTCGAAATGCGCGACGTCGTCATCCCCGGCGCGCTGCAGGACGCGATGTCGCGCGAGGCGCAGGCGGCGCGCGAGAAACAAGCGCGCATCATCCTCGGCCAGGCAGAGCTCGAGATTGCACACTCGTTCCAGGAAGCGGCGAAGTCGTACCATGACAATCCCACCGCGCTTCACCTGCGCGCGATGAACATGTTGTACGAGGGGCTGAAAGAAAAGGGAGCGCTGATGCTCATCCCGAGCAGCGCCGTGGAATCGATGGGCATGGGCGGAATGCTGGGCGCTGCCGCGTTGCGCCAGCAGAAACTCGCCGGCGGTGACGGCGAAGCCAACAGCTGAGGAGAGCAGGTACTGCTATTTCACGCCTCGCTCGTGATAGAACCGCAGCGCGCCAGGATGGAATTCGGCCGGCGATCCCTCGATCGCCCTGCCGACCGACAGATGGCGCGCCTCCGGGTGAATCGCGGCGAGCTCGGACTGTTTGTCGAAGAGCACGCGCGTGATCTGGTAGGCGAGCTCGTCCGGCATCGAGCGATGGACGACGAGGACATTGGCGACGCCGACGACAGCCACCGGCGTCTGCACACCGGGATACGCCCCGGCCGGGACCTCGAGCGGGAAATACAGCTCGCCATGGTCGCGCCGCAGCACTGGCAGCACATCGGCACACGGCACCAGCGAGACCGCGATCCCCGGCGTGTGCGACAGATCCTGCACCGCCGCGCTTGGCAAGCCACCGCTCCAGAAGAACGCAGCGATCTTGCCATCCTTCAAGGCATCCGCTGATTCGGTCACCCCGAGCCCCTGCCGCTGCACGTCCCTGTCGGGATCGAGGCCGGCCGCCCGCAGAATGCGGAACGCAATCACCTCCGTCCCGCTGCCCGCCGCTCCCGTAGAGACGACCTTGCCGCGCAGATCCGCAAGGCTGCGGATGCCCGCGGCGGCCGTCGTCACGATCTGTGTGTAGTTGGAGTACAGCACCGCGAGGCTCGCCGCGGGCACCGGCGCCTCCTTGAACGCCCCGCGGCCGGCGATGCTGTCCGCCAGCGTGTCAGCCAGCGTGAAGGCGATGTCCGCCTTGCGATCGCGAATAAGCTTCAGGTTGTCGACGGAAGCCGCCGTGACTTCCGCCGTCGCGCGCACGTTGGGGATGTTCTCGTTCAGCAGCTTCGCGATCGCGCCGCCATAGGGGTAATACACGCCGCCGGTTCCGCCGGTGGCGATCGACAGGTAGGTCGGCGGAGTCTTCGCTGCGCCTCTACAGTTGCAGATAAGGAAAAAGGTAAAAGGTAAAAGGTAAAACGCTCTCAGTCGCGGCATCGGCGCTCTTTACCTTTTACCTTTTACCTTTTACCTTTTACCTTTTACCTTTTTTACTTACCTTGTCAGCTTTCTGTACTTAATCCGATGCGGCTGATCCGCCTCCGCGCCCAGGCGGCGATGACGGTCGGCCTCGTAGTCCTGGTAGTTCCCTTCGAACCACACCACCTTGCTGTCGCCTTCGAACGCGAGCATATGCGTGGCGATGCGGTCGAGGAACCACCGATCGTGGCTGATCACGACGGCGCACCCCGCGAAATTGAGCAGCGCTTCTTCGAGCGCGCGCAGCGTGTCGACGTCCAGATCGTTGGTCGGCTCGTCGAGCAGCAGGAGGTTCGCGCCACCCTTCAGCAGCTTCGCCAGGTGCACGCGATTGCGCTCGCCGCCAGAGAGCGAGCCGACCTTGCGCTGCTGATCGCGTCCCTTGAAGTTGAACCACGACACGTACGCGCGTGACGGAACCTCGCGCTTCCCGAGCTCCACCGCGTCGCGGCCGCCGGTGATCTCTTCCCAGACCGTCTTGTCGGCGGACAGCGCGTCGCGGGATTGATCGACGTAGCCGATCTGCGCCGTCTCGCCGAGCCGCAGCGTGCCCGCATCGGGCTGTTCCTGCCCCGTGATCATCCGGAACAGCGTCGTCTTTCCCGCGCCGTTCGGTCCGATGACGCCGACGATCCCGGAGCGCGGCAGCGTGAAACTCACGTCGTCCATCAGCAGCAGATCGCCGTACGCCTTGCGCACGCCGCGCGCCTCGATGACGATGTCTCCCAGGCGAGGGCCCGGCGGGATGTAGATTTCAACCTGCTCGATTTTCTGAGCCGTCTCTTCCTTCAGCAGATCCTCGTACGCGTTCAGACGGGCCTTGCCCTTCGCCTGCCTGGCACGCGGCGACATGCGGATCCATTCGAGCTCACGCGCCAGCGTGCGCTGCCGCTTCGACTCCGCCTTCTCCTCGAGCGCCAGGCGGTTCTGTTTCTGGTCGAGCCACGACGAGTAATTGCCTTCCCACGGGATTCCGGTGCTGCGATCGAGCTCGAGAATCCATCCCGCGACGTTGTCGAGGAAGTAGCGGTCGTGCGTGACGGCGACGACGGTCCCGGGATAGTCCTTCAGGAACCGTTCGAGCCACGCCACCGACTCGGCATCGAGATGGTTCGTCGGTTCGTCGAGCAGCAGCAGGTCGGGCGACTTCAGCAGCAAGCGGCAGAGCGCCACGCGCCGGCGCTCCCCGCCCGACAGGGTGCTGACCGCCGCGTCGGGCGCCGGCAGACGCAGCGCGTCCATCGCGAGCTCGAGCCGCGAGTCGAGGTCCCAGCCGTTGGCCGCCTCGATCCGGTCCTGCACCTTGCCCTGCTCTTCGAGGACCTTGTCCATGTCCTCGGGGGAGAGCTCTTCGCCGAACTTCGCGTTGATCGCGTCGTAGCGTGCGAGAAGGGCCTTGATCTCCGCGACCCCTTCCTCGACATTGCCGCGCACATCCTTCGTAGGATCGAGGCGCGGCTCCTGGGGAAGGAAGCCGACGCTGGTTCCATCGGCGGGCCACGCCTCCCCGACGAAATCCCGATCTTCCCCCGCCATGATGCGGAGCAGCGTGCTCTTCCCCGAGCCGTTGAGACCCAGGACGCCTATTTTTGCGCCCGGCAGAAACGACAGCCAGATGTCCTTCAGCACGACGTGGTCGGGCGGATGAACCTTCCCCAACCCCTTCATTGTGTAAATGAACTGCATAGGCTCCTACAGGGATCGATCCGGGCGTACGGGGACGGATACTTTCGCCTTCGGCAGCTCGGGCGTGAAATCCTCGCCCGGGTTGACGAATCGATCCGACTCCAGCTCGTATTGCTTGTCGTACAGCGTCCGGTAGCGGCCGCCGAGCGCGAGCAGTTGCGCGTGCGTGCCGCGCTCGACGATTTCGCCGTGCTCGAGCACGAGAATCTGGTCCGCGCTGCGAATCGTCGACAGCCGGTGCGCGATCACGAACGTCGTGCGGCCGTGGCGCAGCGACCGCAGGCCGTCCTGGATGAGCGCCTCGCTCTCGCTGTCGAGGCTCGAGGTCGCCTCGTCGAGGACGAGGATGCGAGGATCCGCCAGTATGGCCCGCGCAATCGCGACCCGCTGGCGCTGACCGCCCGACAGCTTCACGCCGCGCTCGCCGACCACGGTGTCGTACTTCTTCTCGAATCCTTCGATGAATTCGTCGGCATGGGCGATCCGGCTGACTTCGCGGATTTCGTCCATCGTCGCGTCCATGCGGCCGTAGCGGATGTTGTCGCCAACCGTGCCATCGAACAGGAAGTTGTCCTGAAGCACCACGCCGAGCTGCGACCGGTAGTCGCGCAGGCGCACGCCGGCCAGATCGTGACCGTCGACGAAGATTCGGCCGCTCTTCGGACGGTTGAACGCCATGACCAGACTGATCAGCGTGCTCTTGCCCGAGCCGCTCGATCCGACGAGCGCGGTGGTCGTTCCCGCCGGCGCGCGGAAGCTGACGCGCTTCAGCACCGGCACACCCTCGTTGTACTCGAAGCTGACGTCCTCGAACGCGATCGCTCCGTCGATCGGGCCCAGCGCCTCACGCGTGTCGTCCTCATCGTCCTCGGTCTTCATCGTCATCAGGTCGTGGATACGATCGAGGCCGGCGAACGCTTCGCTGATCTGCGTGCCGATGGACGCGATTTGCACCACCGGCGCCGCCATCAGCCCGGTGAAGAGGATGTAGTTCATGAAGTCGCCGAGCGTCATGCGGCCCGCCATGATCGACCGGCCGCCGACGACGATCATAATCACGCCAATGACGCCGATGATGATCGTCGAGAACGCCGTGATGCCCGAGACCCCGGTAATCGATTGCGCGACGTTCCGGAACAGGCGATGGACGCCTTTCGTGAACACCAGCTCCTCGCGCTTTTCGGCGGTGTACGTCTTCACGATCCGGATGCCGCCGAGCGTTTCGTTCAGCCGTCCGGTCACCTCGGCGTTGATTTTGCCGCGCTCGCGGAAGAGTGGCCGCAGCCGGTTGAACGCCAGCGCCATCGCACCGCCGAATGTTCCCAGCGCCACGATGGTGATGCACGTGAGCAGCCAGTTCAGGTAGAAGAGGTAGGCGAGCGCGAACACGGCGGTCACGACGCTGCCCGTCAGCTGCACGAGGCCGGTGCCGACGAGGTTCCGAATGCCTTCGGCGTCGGTCATGATGCGGGAGATCAGCACCCCCGACTGGGTGGAGTCGAAATAATTGATCGGCAGCCGCGCGACATGCGCCTCGACCCGGCGTCGCATGTCGGTGATGGCGCGCTGGGCCGCGACGCCGAGCACCTGCGACAGCGCAAACGACGTGACCGCCTGGACCAGCGTCGCGGCGCCTGCCGCGAGCGCCAGCGGCATCAAGAGATCAGCGCGATGCTTGCCAATGACGTCATCGATCAGCCACTTCGACGTGGCCGGCAAGACCAGGCCGGCCACGCGATTGATCAGCATCAGCGCGAGACCGAGTGCGAGCCGTCCGCGGCGCGCCCAGATGAGGGCCTTCGCTTCCTTCCAGGCAGTCGAGGTCAGGCCGGACTTCTTCGGCCCCGATGCCGCCGCGGCCTCGCCCGTCCGCGCCTGACGGCTTCCGCGACTTCCTTCCGATTTGGGGAGCCG
>JBKPLP010000208.1:0-8960 GCA_046731735.1 Acidobacteriota bacterium | reverse complement strand
CTATTTCAACGAAAACCCGTACCGATGATCCAGCCGACGCGGACGCAGCAGATCGGGCTGCTGTTGCTGCTCGCCGCCTTGGCGGCGCTCGCGGTGGTGCGCGCGATCGCGGGACGGTAATGGCGCGGCCGCGCCTGCTGGCGATTGTCGGCCCGACGGCGACCGGCAAGAGCGCGCTGGGCATCGCGCTGGCCAGGCGGTTCGCGGGCGAAGTGGTCAGCTGCGATTCGACGGCGGTGTATCGGCGATTCGATATCGGAACCGACAAAGTGCCGATGCACGAGCGTCAGGGCATTCCACACCACATGATCGACGTTGCCGAGCCGACCGACGAGTACTCGGCGGCACGATATGCGCGCGAGGCATCGGCTGTGATCCGCGGCATCACGACGCGCGGCAAGCTGCCGATCCTGGTTGGCGGGACCGGGCTGTACTACCGCGCGCTCGTCCGCGGCTTCTTCCCCGGGCCCGCCCGCGATACCGCCATGCGCGCGCGGCTTGAGCGGATCGCCGATTTGAAAGGCGTCGAAAGGCTCCACACGCTGCTGAACCGGGTGGACCGCGCGGCTGCCGAACGTATTCAGCCGCGCGATCGAAAGCGGCTCGTGCGCGCGCTCGAGGTGTACTTCCTCACCGGCCGCCCGATCACCGCACACTTCGCCGAAACGCAGCCGCCGCTCCCCGAGTACGAGGTGGTCAGTTTTGCGTTGCGGATTCCGCAGGAGCTGACCGCGGCGCGCGTCGCCGCGCGGGTCGACGCCCAGTTCGAGCACGGGTTGCTCGATGAGATTCGCGCAATCCTTGCGGACGGCATTCCCGAAACCGCACACCCATTCACCGGCCTCGTATACCGTCAGGCGCTGGAGTATCTGCACGGCGTGCGGGACGAGCTGGCAACGCGCGAGTTGATCGTCCGCGAGAACCGAAAGTACTCGCGGCGCCAGTTGATCTGGTTCAGGAAAGAGCCTAATCTACAGTGGATTCACGCCGCGGGCGATCGCGAGGAGACTCAGGAGGAGCTCGCCCGTGTCCTCTCGGCCATGGAGACTTGCCGCGATGCCAACAACCCGTGAGTCGAAGCCTGCCTCCGCTCAGCCGAACATTCAGGATGTTTTTCTGAACTACGCGCGCCGTGAGAAGCTGCCGGTGCAGATCCGCCTGATGGACGGGACCGATGTGGAAGGCCGGGTGAAAAACTTCGATCGCTTCGCCGTCATCGTCGAGTACGGCGGCGCCGATCACATGATCTTCAAGCACGCCATCGCTGCCATCCGCTCACCTCGTCCGATGAGCAACTACTACTCTTCGCACGAAGCCTGATTGGACACGCCTCTCCCGAAGCGAGTCATTCTGATCGTGCTCGACAGCGTCGGCTGTGGAGCGCTTCCGGATGCGCGCACCTACGGCGACGAGGGCAGCGACACGCTGGGAAACATCGCGACGCGTGTGCCGTTGTCAGTGCCCAACCTGCGCCGGCTGGGCCTGGCGCGCGTGGCGTCGATCAATCCCGCCGATCCGGAGGCGGCGGCCATTGGCGCGTACGGGCGAATGGCTGAAGCGTCGCCGGGAAAAGACTCGGTCACCGGCCACTGGGAGCTGATGGGCCTCGTGCTGGAGCGGCCGTTTCCCGTGTTTCCCAACGGCTTTCCGCGCGAGCTGATCGACGACTTCGAGCGCCGGATCGGCCGCGGCACTCTGGCCAACAAGGCCGCGAGCGGGACCACGATCATCGAGGAGCTCGGACGGGAGCACATCCTGACCGGCAAGCCGATCGTGTACACCTCGGCCGACAGCGTCTTTCAGATTGCCGCACACGAGGACGTCGTTCCCGTCTCCGAGCTGTATCGCTGGTGCGAGATCGCATACGAGCTTGCGGGGAAAGGAATGGGCGTCGGTCGGGTAATCGCGCGGCCGTTTGTCGGCGCCGCCGGCGCATTCAAACGCACGGCGAATCGCCGCGACTTTGCCCTTACTCCATTCGCCCCGACGCTTCTCGATTCTTTGATCGATGCGGGGCAACCAGTGATTGCGATCGGAAAGGTCGAGGACCTCTTCGCCGGCCGCGGCATCACGACCGCGATTCATACGACGAGCGACGAACACGGCATGGATGAAGTCATCCGCGCAATGTCCGGGATCAACAACGGGCTGATCTTTGCGAACCTGGTCGACTTCGATACGCAGTACGGTCATCGCAACGACGTGGCTGGCTACGCACAGAACCTCGAACGATTCGACGTGCGTCTCGGCGAGCTGCTGCCGCAGCTCGGCCCTCGCGACCTCCTCGTTGTCACCGCCGACCATGGCAACGATCCCACGACCCCGAGCACCGATCATGCGCGCGAATACGTGCCGGTGCTCCTCACCGGCGCGTCGGTAAGGGCCGATCTCGACATTGGTACCCGGCAGACGTTCGCGGATCTGGGACAGACGATTGCGGAGATCCTCGGAGTCGGATCGCTCGCGCACGGACGGAGTTTCTGGCACGAGATTTACCTCGGTAGTGCCGCCTTTAAGCCGGCGTGACATCGGGATGCCGGCCTTCACGCCGGCGTGATGAATGACCAGTATCCGGGAACAACTCGAGGCGCGCGAACAGCAGATCCTGGCGCCGCAGGCGGCCAAGAGCGCCGATACGAAGGGGCGCCTTCGGCCGGAGCCCGAGGATCCGATCCGTCCCGCGTTCCAGCGCGATCGCGATCGCGTGATCCACTGCAAGGCATTCCGGCGGTTGAAACACAAGACGCAGGTGTTTTTTGCGCCGACCGGCGATCACTATCGGACCCGCCTGACGCATACCCTCGAGGTCTCCCAGATCGCGCGGAGCATCGCGAAGGTCCTGCAGCTCAACGAGGAGTTGACCGAAGCGATTGCGCTCGGTCACGACTTGGGCCACACGCCGTTCGGTCACGCCGGAGAGCGGGTGCTGAACGAGCTGATTCCCGGCGGGTTCAACCATTACGAGCAGAGCCTGCGGATCGTCGACGTGCTGGAGAACGACCGCGCCGGGCTGAATCTCACGTGGGAAGTGCGCGACGGAATCGCACGCCATTCGAAGGGGAAGAGCGGAATGCCGGTCGGGGCGGACCCTGAACATCGCGCCAGCACGATCGAGGGCCAGATCGCACGGGTCGCCGACATCATCGCGTACGTCAACCACGACATAGACGATGCGGTTCGTGCGGGGTTGCTGCGCGAAGAAGACCTGCCCACCGAGCGTGTGGCGGTGCTCGGCGCAAGCTCGTCGGAACGAATCGGCCGGATGGTGACCGACGTCGTCGTCCAGAGCCTGGACGGGGGACTGGCCGAGATACGCATGAGCGAGGCGGTTCTCGAAGCGACCGTCGGCCTGCGCAGCTTCCTGTTCGACGCCGTGTACGAAAACGACATCGCGACCGCCGAGTTCAAGAAAGCGGGCGGAATTCTCGGGGGTCTCTGGGAAAAGGTCCGTGAGCGGCCGGCCGAATTTCTCGACCAGCGAACAATCGCCGAGGAGGGGCTCGACGCGGCCGCCCGCGACTTCCTCGCGGGCATGACCGACCGCTACGCCGTCAGCCTGTACGAACAGCTTTTCATTCCCAAGTCCTGGGTGGATATCAAGGTGTAGGACGGCGGAGCGAATTCGCTATCGACACCGACCCCGGCGTGATTCTTGCGAGGGCGGTCCCATGGACGACACGACCAAGACAGGAGAGGCCTGGCGGGACGAGTGGTGTCCCGTCTGCCGCGGGAACCGCCAGCACCACAAGGACGGCGATGGCAAGTGGCGGTGCGCCTACTGCCACACCGAGGCGGACCCGCACGCCGCACGGCGGCTGGACGGCGCCGAGAGCAACCAACGCAAGCAACGTGTAAGCGTGTCGAAGTAACGCTACTCAGCCGGCGGTAACTTCGCGGGTCGCGCGCGTGCTGGTCGGCTGCCACACACCACATCGCCCCTGCAGTTCCCTCGACGTCCGCTACAAACCCTCAAAACGCCCTCGATGCTGTTGAGATCGAATCGAGCGGCTGCCGGCGGCAGGAATTCCCAATGATTCCGCAGGTCCGCGCATGAGACTGGATGTGAACCCGCACACTTGGTAAAATGACGGGTTGCCGCCCGCAGTTTCGGGCGCCAGTAGACCCATGCTCCTCGATCTCAGCAAGCTCCACGGCCACCGGGAGCACTTCCAGCGGACGTTCCAGCCGTCATTGTTCGACCCGCAGGACGAAGACTATCGGGTTGCCGCGCCTGTCGAGCTGTCGATGGACGTCGAGCGGGCGGGCGGCGATGCGTTTCGAGTCACAGGACGAGCGATCACCCGCCTGGACATGCTCTGCGGCCGCTGCCTCGAGCCGTTTGAAGTGCCGGTCGATGCGCGGTTCGAGCTTCGCTACGTGCCGCAGGTGCAGGCCGCCGCGGGCGGCGCGGAACACGAGATCCGCGAGGACGATTTGACGACGTCCTACTATCGTGAAGGGACGCTGGATGTCATCGAGATGCTGCGGGAGCAATTCCAGCTGGCGTTGCCGATGAAGCCGTTGTGCGCGCAATCGTGCCGCGGCCTGTGCCCGGAGTGCGGCACGAACCTGAACCGTGCCGAGTGCGGCTGCAAGCCCGAATGGGAAGATCCGCGGCTGGCGCCCCTCAAAGGGCTGTTGAACCGCAACAAGGAGAACTAGACGTGCCAAATCCTAAACGCCGGCATTCGAAGACGCGCACCGCCAAGCGCCGGACGCACGATGCGCTGCATCCGGTGCCGGTGGGAACCTGTCCGCAGTGCCGCGAGGCAAAGGCGCCGCACCAGGTGTGTCCGCATTGCGGGTACTACAAAGGTCGCCAGGTCCGCCCCGTCGAGGAGTCATAGGTTCTGCGCATAGCGATTGATGCCATGGGCGGCGATGACGCCCCCGGCAGCATCGTTGATGGAGCGCTCGTCGCGGCGCGACACCTGCAGGTCGGACTGATTCTGGTCGGTGACGCCGCCGCAATCGAGCGTGAACTTTCCCGCCATCCCGGCGCCGTCGCGCTCGACCTTCGCGTCGTCCACACTCCCGAAGCCATCGGCATGGAAGAGGCCGCGACGGCAGCGCTGCGGCGCAAGCCGCGCGCGTCGATCCGGGTTGCCGCCGATACCGTCCGCAACGGCGACGCCGCGGCGATGTTCAGCGCCGGCCACTCCGGTGCATCGGTGATGGCGGCGCTGGGAGCGTTCGGCCGTCTTCCCGGCGTGGATCGGCCCGCCCTCGCCACCATCATCCCGACCCGGCGTCAACCCGCGGTGCTGCTCGATTCGGGTGCGACGGTCGAATGCCGCCCGCAGCATCTCGTGCAGTTCGCGGTGATGGGCTCGGCCTATGCCCACCTCGCTCTCGGATGCTCGTCGCCGCGGGTCGGGCTGCTCTCGGTCGGCGAGGAAGAGAGCAAGGGAAACGAGCTGACGCGCGAGGCGCACCAGCTGCTCAAGAGCGCTGCCGTCAATTTTGTCGGCAACGTCGAAGGACGTCACGTCTACGCCGGCGACGTTGACGTCATCGTGTGCGACGGATTTACCGGCAACGTCACGCTGAAAATCAGCGAGGGACTCGTCGATGCGGTGGAGACGTTGCTGCACGACGAGCTCTCGGCGACGTTCGGCACCCGGGTCGGTTATCTGCTGTCGCGGCAGGCATTCCGGCGCTTTCGCAAGCGCGTCGATGCCGCCGAGTACGGCGGCGCGCCGCTCGTCGGGGTCAACGGCCTGTGCGTCATCGGCCACGGCCGCTCGTCGCCGAAGGCGGTGCGGAACGCCGTGGCGATGGCCGCGCGCTTCGTGAGTCAGGGAATGGTCGACAAACTGGCGCGTGACATCGGCGCTGCGACGGCAGCTGGAACCGAGCGAGTGGAGGGACACCTTCGATGATTGCCTTCGTGTTTCCCGGCCAGGGAGCGCAGAAGGTTGGAATGGGGAAGTCGCTCGCCGGACGGTTTCCCGAATGCCGTCGGGTATTCGACGAGGCGGATGCGGCACTCGGCGAAGCGCTGAGCTCGCTGTGTTTCGAAGGTCCCGAAGAAACACTGCTGCTCACGGAGAACACCCAGCCGGCGATCCTGGCGATGAGTGTTGCCGTATGGACGCTGGTCGAGTCGCGCGGCCTGCGTGCGTCGTTCGCTGCCGGGCACAGCCTCGGCGAGTACTCGGCGCATGTCGCGGCCGGTACGCTATCCTTCGCGGATGCCTTGCGCACGGTGCGCGCCCGAGGGCGCTACATGCAGGAAGCAGTTCCCGTCGGAGCCGGCGCGATGGCGGCGATCCTCGGCCTCGATGATGACGCCGTGGCGCGCGCCTGCGCCGAGGTTGCGGCAGAGCATCCCGGGCGCGTCGTGACGCCGGCGAACCTGAATGCCCCCGGGCAGATCGTGATCGCCGGCCACGCCGATGCGGTGCAGCTCGCGGGCGAGCGTGCGAAAGCGTTTGGTGCCAGGCGCGCGATTCCCCTCGCGGTCAGCGCCCCCTTCCACTGCGCGCTGATGAAACCGGCCGAGGATCGTCTCGCGCCGCAACTCCGTGCGCTCCTGGCTTCAGACCCACGAATTCCTGTCGTCGCGAACGTCGATGCGGAACCAAAGCGCGATGCCACCTCGGCAATCGAGGCGCTCATCCGGCAGGTCGCGTCCCCCGTGCGATGGGAGGATGGCGTCAAGCGCCTGATTGCCGAAGGCGTCACGACGTTCGTCGAGCTCGGACCCGGCAAGGTGCTGAGCGGCTTGATCCGGCAGATCGATCGCGGCGCCGCGTTGTTCAACGTCGAAGACGAGTCGTCGTTGGAGAAGACTCTCGCAGGGCTGAAAGGATCGGCCTGAAGACCCTCCAGGCCCGCCGCCGGCGGCTGGCGACTGACAACTGGCAACTGACAGCTGTCAACTGGTAACCGAAATGTATGATTGATCTGTCGGGTCGCATCGCCCTCGTGACCGGCGCGTCGAGAGGAATCGGGCGCGCGATTGCGCAGCGGCTCGCGGCGCAAGGTGCCTTGGTGGTTGCGGCGGCGCGCGGCGAGAACGCGAAGCCGGTGGCTGGCGAGATCTCGGCGAGCGGCGGAAAGGCCGAGTGGGTGAGTCTGGACGTCACCGAGCCGGACGCGGCGGCGCAGTTCGTGGCGGCAGCGCTCGAGCGCCATGGCCGCATCGATGTGCTCGTGAACAACGCGGGCATCACACGGGACCAGCTGCTGCTGCGGATGAAACCGGACGATTGGGACGCGGTGATCGCGACCAACCTGACCGGGGCGTTCGCCCTGACCCAGGCGGCATTGAAGCCGATGATCAAACAGCGCGCCGGCCGCATCATCTGCATCAGCTCAGTGGTCGGGCAGAGCGGTAATGCGGGCCAGGCGAATTACGCGGCGTCGAAGGCAGGGCTGATCGGGTTCGCCAAGGCGGTGGCGCTCGAAGTGGCCTCGCGCGGCATCACGGTGAACGTGGTGGCGCCGGGGATGATTGAAACGGACATGACGCGCGCCCTTACCGGCAGCGCGCGAGAGGAATGGGCGTCGAGAATTCCGCTGCGACGCCTCGGGACCCCCGACGACATCGCGTCGGCCGTCTGCTTCCTCGCATCAGACGAGGCGTCGTATATTACGGGGCACGTACTGGCGGTCAACGGCGGGATGTACACGTAGCGCGTGCTTCCAGGCGGAAGGCGCGGATGGAGGATTGAATGGCGGTTGCTGACAAAGTGAAGGGCATCATCGTGGAGCAGTTGGGTGTCGACGAAGAAGAAGTGACGCCGGATGCGTCGTTCGTCGATGACCTCGGCGCCGACTCGCTCGACACCGTGGAGCTGGTGATGGCCTTCGAAGAAGAGTTCGGCATCGAGATCCCCGACGAGGACGCCGAGAAGATCACGCGCGTAAAGGAAGCGGTCGAGTACATCGAGTCCCACAGCAAGAAGAAGTAACCATCGGACCTTCAGCGGAGGCGGATTGAGCAGGCGAGTCGTCGTGACGGGTGTCGGACTCGTGTCGCCACTCGGCATCGGGACCGGGGCGAACTGGGAGGCGCTCTGCGCGGGGCGCAGCGGCATCGGGCCAATCACACGGTTCGACGCATCCCAGTTTTCGGCACGCATCGCGGGGGAAGTCAAAGCCTTCGATCCGCTGCAGTTCGTGGACAAGAAAGACGTCAAGAAGATGGACGTCTTCATTCAGCTGGCGATTGCCGCCTCGCAGTTCGCGATCGACGACGCGAAGCTGTCGGTGACCGCGGACAACGCGCTGCGCACGGGGGTCTTCATTGCCTCCGGCATCGGCGGGTTCAGCACCATCGAGCGCGAGCACAAGGCGCTGCTCGAGGGTGGCCCGCGTCGGATCTCCCCGTTCTTCATTCCCGCCGCGATCATCAATCTCGCCGCCGGCCAGGTCTCGATCCGGTTCGGGGCCAAAGGGCCCAACTCCGCGACCTGCACCGCCTGCTCCGCT
Source organism: Acidobacteriota bacterium (assembly GCA_046731735.1). GTDB lineage: Bacteria > Acidobacteriota > Vicinamibacteria > Vicinamibacterales > 2-12-FULL-66-21 > JALZOC01. The sequence goes on along the minus strand of JBKPLP010000208.1, from coordinate 521 downwards.
TCGGCGCACGCGATCGGCGACGCCTTCGAGATCATCCGCCGCAGCGACGCGGATGTGATGATTGCCGGCGGCTCCGAGGCGGCGATCACGCCGATGGGCGTCGGCGGGTTCGCGGCGATGCGCGCGCTGTCGACGCGCAACGATGAACCGCAGCGGGCGAGCCGCCCGTTCGAAAAAGATCGCGATGGCTTCATCATGGGAGAGGGCTCCGGCGTGATCATTCTCGAGGAGCTGGAATGCGCGAAGCGGCGCGGCGCGTCGATCTATGCCGAGCTGGTGGGGTACGGGATGTCCGCCGACGCGTACCACATCACCGCGCCGTCTGAGGACGGCGACGGCGGCATGCGGGTCATGCAGGCGGCGTTGCGGCACGCCGGCGTCTGTCCGGAACAGGTCGACTACATCAACGCGCACGGCACCTCGACGCCCTACAACGACAAGCTCGAGACCGTCGCCATCAAGCGGCTCTTCGGCGATCACGCCCGCAAGCTCGCCATCTCGTCGACCAAATCGATGACCGG
>JBKPLP010000207.1:0-20248 GCA_046731735.1 Acidobacteriota bacterium | reverse complement strand
GCGAACGACAGCGCGCCGGCGATGAGAAGACCGCCACTGATTCGTCGGACCATGCAGCACCTCGAAAAGCGGAACGGGTCTGTAATCGTTTACAGCGAGACAGCAGAGGATACGACATTTCCACGCCCTGCGTGCAAGGTGCAGAGGGTGCAGAGGGTGCTGACGGTGCAGAGGGTGCAGAGGGTGCTGACAGTGCAGAGGGTGCTGCGGTGCAGGGGGTGCAGAGGGTGCAGAGGGGGCTGCGGTGCAGGGGGTGCAGAGGGTGCTGCGGTGCAGGGGGTGCAGAGGGTGCTGACGGTGCAGAGGGTGCTCAAAGTGCACAGGGTGCTCAGATAGACTGACACGGACATGGCGCGGTTCTGTTCACTGGACGAAGCGATCGCCGATGCGGTGCGCGACGGCGATGTCGTGGCGATGGAGGGGTTTACCCACCTGATTCCGTTCGCCGCGGGCCACGAGGTGATCCGGCAGGGCCGGCGCGAGCTGACGCTCGTGCGGATGACCCCCGACCTGATCTACGACCAGTTGATCGGCGCCGGCTGCGCGGCGAAGCTGATTTTTTCGTGGGGCGGAAATCCGGGCGTCGGGTCGCTGCACAGGCTCCGCGACGCGGTAGAGAACGGCTGGCCGCGGCCGCTCGCGATCGAGGAGTACAGTCACGCCGCGATGGCGAACGCCTACGACGCCGGCGCGGCTCGCCTGCCGTTCGCGGCGTATCGCGGCTGCCCGGCGGATCTGGCGAAGGTCAACCGACACTTCCGCACGGTCACCTGCCCGTTCACCGGTGAGACCTTGACCGCGGTTCCCGCTATGCGCCCCGACGTGGCCATAATTCATGCGCAGCGGGCAGACCGCGACGGGAACGTGCTGATCGACGGGATCATCGGGGTTCAGAAGGAAGCGGTGCTCGCCGCGACACGGTCGGTCGTCACGGTGGAAGAAGTCGTCGATGACTTCGAGGGTGCGCCCGCGAACGCGTGCATCCTCCCGCGTTGGACGGTCGGCACCATCGCCGTCGTGCCCGGAGGCGCGCGTCCCTCGTATGCCTACGGCTACTACGAGCGCAACAACGCGTTCTACGTCGCGTGGGACGCGATTTCGCGGGATCGCGAGACGTTCCAGGCGTGGATTGCCGAGAACGTGATGAAACCGGGATCCGGGGCCCGGGATGCGGGATCCGACTCTCGTCGGACGGGAAGCATACGTGGCTGATTTCACCCCCGATGAGCTGATGACTGTCACCGCCGCGCGTTGCGTCGGCAATGACGATGTCTGCTTCGTGGGCATTGGACTGCCCTCGGCCGCCTGCAACCTGGCGCGGCTGACGCACGCGGCGAAGATCACGCTGATCTACGAATCGGGCACCATCAATGCGAAGCCGACCGTGCTGCCGCTGTCAATCGGCGACGGGGAACTGTGTGCGACCGCGTTGACGACGGTCTCGGTGCCCGAGTTCTTCCGCTACTGGCTGCAGAGCGGCCGCATCACCGTTGGATTCCTCGGCGCGGCGCAAATCGATCGCTTCGCGAATCTCAACACCACCGTCGTGGGGTCGTACGATGCGCCGTCCGTGCGGTTGCCGGGCGGCGGCGGCGCGCCGGAAATGGCGGCCTCCTGTCAGCAGATCTTCATCGTCATGCCCCACTCGAAGCGGGCGATGGTGGAGAAACTCGATTTCCTGACGTCGCTCGGCCATGGTGAGGGCCGCGATTCGCGCGCGCGGCAGGGAATCACGACCGCTGGTCCCGTCAAGGTGATCACCGACCTGTGCGTGATGGAGCCCGATAGCGCTACGCGCGAGTTGACGGTCACCAGCGTGCATCCAGGCGTCAACCGAGACACAATACAGGCGGCGACAGGATGGAGAATCCGATTTGCTGACAAGGTCGGTGAAACGCCTGTACCGTCCGCGAATGAGCTGGAAGTACTGCGGCGCGTGAAAGCAGAGACGGAGAACGCGCACAAATAGACTCGCGATTCGCGGCTCGCGATTCGCGGTTCGATTCAGCGATTCGACGATTCAACGATTCAACGATTCAACGATTCGACGATTCAACGATTCAACGATTCAACGATTCAACGATTAGGGATTCACGATTAGGGATTAGGGATTCAGCTCTTGAAACCTCCTGCCGGAACGCATCCGCCGAACGATTCGCCCGGATACAAGAGCACCGCCCTTCGTCATCCGAAGGAGCCGCTGGTCGTAATCCCTCAGACGCTGACCGAGCTGACGGGACCGGCCTATCCGTACGGACGCATGCAGACCGGCGACAGCGACCTGACGCGGCAGCACGCCGGCGAACCCCTCGGTGAGCGCATCATCGTGCAGGGACGCGTGCTCGACGATGGCGGGCGGCCGATCCCGAATACGCTCGTCGAAATCTGGCAGGCGAACGCGGCGGGACGGTATACGCACCGCGTCGATCAGCATGAAGCGCCGCTCGATCCGAACTTCTCCGGCGCGGGGCGCACGCTGACGGATGCCGACGGACGCTACCGTTTCACGACGATCAGGCCGGGGGCGTATCCCTGGCGGAATCATGACAACGCGTGGCGGCCGGCGCACATTCATTTCTCGCTGTTCGGAACGAGCTTTCTGAGCCGCCTGATCACACAGATGTATTTTCCGGGCGATCCGCTGATGCCTTTCGATCCAATCTTCAATTCGATCCCGGACGAACACGCGCGGCGGCGTCTGATCTCGAACTTCGACCTGGACGTCACGAAGCCGGAGTGGGCGCTCGGCTTCACGTTCGACATCGTGCTGCGCGGCCCGGATGCGACGCCGATGGAGCGCTAGATGCGCGGACTCACCCCTTTTCAAACGCTCGGGCCGTTCTTCGACTTCGGCCTGGTGATTCCCTCGGGCGACATCGTCGCCGACGCTGCCGCGCCGGGACGTCACATTACGGTTGAGGGCGCCGTGCGCGACAGCGCCGCGAATCCCCTGCCCGACGCGCTGATCGAGGTATGGCAGGCGGACTCGTCCGGCAAATATCGAAATCCCGCCGGCTCGCAAAATCTGACGGCGGACGCGGCCTTCGCTGGATTCGGACGCGTGGCGACCGACGACAAAGGAACGTTCCTGTTCCGGACGGTCATGCCGGGACGCGTGCCTGGCCCGGACGGCCGGCTGCAGGCGCCGCACGTGGCGGTAGGAGTGCTGGCGCGCGGGATTCTGACCCGCCTGATTACGCGGATGTACTTCGAGGACGAGCCCTCGAATGGCGAAGACACGGTGCTGTCGCTGGTGCCGGCGTCGCGGCGCAGCACACTCCTCGCGAAACGCGTCGGCGCCGATGCCTACAGCTTCGACATCGTGCTGCAGGGCGCCGGGGAAACCGTGTTCTTCGACGTATGAGCGCGGCACGACATTTCACGTTTGCAGCGCGGCTGCAGGCCATGCTGGACGTGGAAGCGGCGCTTGCGGAGGCCGAAGCCGCCCTGGACATCATTCCGAGATCCGCGGCGCCGGCGATTCGCGACGCATGCCGCGCCGATCTGTACGACGGCGCGGCGCTGCAGGCCGACGCGCGCCGCGACGGCAACCTCGCGATTCCACTCGTACGGGAGCTCACCCGTCACGTTGCGGCCGCGGACGCGGCGGCAGCGCACTACGTCCATTGGGGCGCAACCAGCCAGGACGTCATCGACACAGGGCTGGTCCTCCAGCTACGCAATTCGGTGCCGGGCGTCGTCGACGACCTCGGAAGGGCCGCAGCGGCGGCGGCGGATCACGCGCGCCATCACGCGAACACGCCGATGGCCGGGCGCACCTGGCTGCAGCAGGCGACGCCGATTACCTTCGGGCTGAAGGCCGCCGGGTGGGTCGACGCGCTCGATCGCGTTCGTTGCGGCGTCGCCAACGCGCTGGACGGCGCTCTCGTCCTGCAGTTCGGTGGTGCCTCGGGCACGCTCGCGGCGCTGGGCGATCGCGGCGTTCCCGTCGCCGGCAAAATCGCCGCGGCGCTTCGTTTGCAGGTGCCGTCGCTGCCGTGGCACGGTCATCGCGATCGGCTCGCCGCGCTCTGCTGCGCGCTCGGTGTCGCAGCCGGCGCGTTGGGCAAGATCGCCCGCGACATCACGCTTCTCGCACAGACCGAGGTCGGTGAAGCGCGCGAGGGGCAGTCCGGCGGCTCATCGACGATGCCGCAGAAGCAGAACCCGGTGAACTCGGCGGTCGCGCTCGCCTCGGCCGTGCGGGCTCCGGGACTGGTGGCAACGGTTCTCGCCGCCATGCCGCAGGAACACGAGCGCGGGCTTGGCGGATGGCAGGCCGAGTGGGACACGATCCCTGAACTGGTCGGCGTCACCGCGGATGCGGCCGAGGCAATCGCGGAGTCGGTCGAGAATCTGGTGGTCGATGCGGCGCGGATGCGTGCGAATCTGGACTCGAGCGGCGGGCTCATTCTGGCCGAGGCGGTCGCGATGCGCCTCGCGCCGCGGCTCGGAAAACAGCAGGCGCACGCGCTGGTCGAGGGTGCCGCTCGCCGCGTCGGCAACGGCCGCGGATTCGCCGACGTCCTCGCAGAAGATCCGCAGATCTCCAGCGTCCTCGACCGCGCGGCCATCGACGAGGCGCTGTCGCCAGAGAAGTATCTCGGCTCCGCGTCTCAATTCATCGCCGAGGTCCTCGCGCGCCACGCCAAGGTCAGTACGGGGCGCTAGATGCCGCACGTACTCAGCGACGGGTGCCGAATCCAGTACCACACCGAGGGGAATTCCAAAGCACCTGCCCTGCTGTTCTCGAACTCGCTCGGCACCACGTCTGAGCTGTGGGATCCGCAGAGCGCGCGCTGCGCCGCATCGTTTCACGTCATTCGCTACGACACCCGCGGTCACGGACAGTCGGCCGCGCCGCCGGGGGAATACACCATCGGTCAGCTCGGCGGCGACGCCATCGCGGTGCTCGATGCCCTCGGCGTGTCACGCGCGCACGTCTGCGGCCTGTCGCTCGGCGGTCTGACGGCGATGTGGCTCGGCATCCATTTCGCCGAGCGCATCGACTCGCTGACCCTCGCGAGCACCGGCGCGATGATCGCTACGCCGGCGATCTGGCAGGAGCGGATCGAGCAGGTGAAGGCCGGCGGTCTCGACGCCATTGCGGAGAGTGCAAAGGGGCGCTGGTTCACCGAGGCGTTCCGCGCGGCGCACCCAGACGTCGTCGAACGCCACGTGCGGATGCTGGTCTCGGGGCCGGCGGGCGGTTACACGGGCTGCTGCGCTGTACTGCGCGACACGGATCTGCGCGACGAGATCGCCGCCATCAGCGCCCCCGCTCTCGTCGTTGCCGCCGTCGACGATCCCGTCACGCCGCCGGCAAACGGCGAGTTCATGAAATCGCGCATCCCGAACGCGGAGCTGGCGATGCTGGAGGGATCGCACATCACGAATGTCGAACAGGCGGACGCATTCAACGCGCATCTGCTGAGGTTCTTGAATGGATGACAACACGCGCCGCGAGGCCGGCACCAGGATACGCCGCCAGGTACTTGGCGATGCGCACGTCGACAAGTCGGTGGCGCAGACCATGCCACTCACCGCGGATTTCCAGGACCTCCTCACGCGCTACGCGTGGGGAGAGATCTGGTCGCGCCCCGGTCTCGACGTTCGCACCCGCCGCATCCTGGTCATCGGAACGCTGATCGCGCTCGGACGATTCGACGAGTTTCGCATGCACGCGCGCGCGGCGCTGTCAGAAGGTGGGTTCTCGCTGGAGGATCTCAAGGAGATCGTCTTGCAGCAGGCGATCTACTGCGGCGTGCCGGCAGCGAACACCGCGTTTCATATGTTGCAGGACTTGTGAACTGACTAAAGGTAAAAGGTAAAAGGAAAAAGGTTTCTACCTTTTACCTTTTACCTTTTACCTTTGCACTGCTCTACTCAACCACACCCGCCATCAGTCGCATGACCGCATCCTGCGTTGCGGCTGCCCGGGGCAACTCTCCGGCGATCTGCCCGGCGCGCACGACGATGATGCGGGTCGACAGGTTGAGCACTTCCGGCAGCTCGCTCGAGATCAGGAGGATCGCGGATCCGCGTGAGGCGAGCTCGTCGATGAGCGCGTGAATCTCCGCCTTCGCGCCGACGTCGACGCCGCGCGTGGGCTCGTCGAGCATCAGCACGCGGCAGCGCGCCGCGAGCCATTTCGCCAGCACGAGCTTCTGCTGGTTGCCTCCCGATAATCCGGCGGCAACGGCGTCGACACTCGGCGCGCGAACGCTGAGACGTGTGAAGTACGTGCCGACCAGCGCGCGCTCTGAGCGGCGGCGAATGAAACCCCATTTCGACAGTAGTGCGCCGAGGATCGGGAGCGTGATGTTGGAGAGCGCGGTCATCGCGAGCACGAGCCCCTGGCGCTTGCGATCCTCCGGCACGAGCCCGACTCCCGCGCGCATGGCGTCGCGCGGGCCATCGAGGCGAATCGGTTTCCCCTCGACGAAGACGCGTCCCGTTGCGTCGGGATCGAGGCCAAAGATCGCCTGAGCCATCTCCGATCGCCCGGCGCCGACCAGCCCCGCAAAGCCAAGCACCTCGCCGGCGCGCAGCATGAACGAGATGTCCGTGATCTTCCCCGGACTCGACAGATGCTCGACGCGGAGCAGTTCGTCGCCCGCCTGCGCCTTCACGTGTGACGGGAAGTATTCTTCCAGCGGCCGGCCGATCATCATCTGCACGAGCGCGGGCTGCGTGAGCTCGCTGGTCGGGCGGGTCGCGACATGGCTGCCGTCGCGCAGGACGGTCACCGCATCGCACAACCGGAAGATCTCCTCCATGCGATGACTCACGAAGATGGCCGTGACTCCCTGCCCCCGCAGCCGCGCCATCAGCTCGTAGAGCTTCGCGGCCTCATGCTGCGAGAGGCTGCTCGTCGGCTCGTCGAACACGATGACGCGCGCGCCGGTGCCGACTGCCGACGCAATCTGGAGGATCTGCTGCTGCCCGGTCGTCAGCGCGCCGACGCGGCGACGGACATCGAGCTGCGCGCCGATCGCCGCGAGCATCGACTCCGCGCGCGCATACATCGTTGAGCGCGACACCATGCCGCGTTTCGCGGGCAGCGATCCGAGGCACAGATTTTCGGCGACCGAAAGGTTCTCGCAGAACGCGAGCTCCTGGTGGACCATGCCGACGCCCGCCGCGAGCGCGTCCTCCGGGCCGCGGAACGCCACCGGCCTGCCAAACAGGACGATACGCCCCTCGTCGGGTGGATGGATGCCCGCGAGAATCTTACCGAGCGTGCTCTTCCCCGCGCCGTTCTCGCCGCACAGCGCGTGGCAGGAGCCTTCGGCGATTTCGAAGCTGACGTCCTCGAGCGCGCGCACCCCGGGGAAACGCTTCGAGATGCGCTCGAACTGGACAGCGATGCTCATGGCATTGCCAGAATCGCCGGAAATGCCAGAACTGGCAAAATCTCGTTCCCTGAATTGAGTCGACCAGGGTCTGGGAACGAAATAGTGGCAATTCCGGCGATTATGGCAATTTTGGCAATGCCACGTACTTCTCCGGCACGTCGGTGAATCCCCACTCCCTCAGCTGCCGCGCCCACGCTCCGAGGTTGTCCGTCGAGACCCGCACCAGCTCCATCGGGATGATCTGCGGCACGTCCTGCTTCATGTGCACCTTGTTGACGATGGTCTCGACGCTGACGTAGCCCCATTTGTAGGTCGGCTGCGCGAGAAGCACCGGCGCGAGCCCCTTGTCGACATACGCGAGCTCCGCCGGCAGCGCGTCGACCGCGACGATCTTGACCTTCTTCGGATCGAGATCGGACAGCAGCGTCTGCGTGAACAGCGGCCAGCCGCCGACCATCGCCCAGCCGGTGACGTCGGGATAGGCGTTCTGCACGCGGATCACCTCCGCCGCCGCGTCCTGCGGCGTCTCGATGTGGTAGAACGTGCCCGCGATCGAGATGCCCGGCGACTTCGCGGCTTCCTGCTTCACGCCCTCGACACGCTTCCGCAGATTCGGCGCGTTCTGATTGCCGGCGAGAATCGCAATCTTCCCTTTCCCGTTCATCTGCACGGCGAGCTCGCGCATGACCGCCTCGCCGGTCTTGACGTCGTCCACGCCGTAGAACGCGAAGCGCTTCGACTCCGGCGCGTCGCTGTCGAACGTCATCACCGCCACCCCTCGATTCACAGCGTCGTTGATCGCACCGGTCACCTTGCCGGCGTCCGAGCAGGAGATCAGGACGGCCGTCGCCCCCTCGTTGACGGCTTGCGCGATACGCTGCGCCTGCACCTGGCCGTCCTCCGCGGGAGGCGTCAGCCACACGATCTCGACCGGCACGCCGTGCTTTTGCGACATGTCCTTCGCCGCCGCCTCGGCCCCCGTGCGCGCGGAGAGAAACACGGGATTCGTCGAGCTCTTCGCGATCATCGCGATCTTGATCGGCCCCCCCGACGCCGCAGGCGTGCTCGTCGCCGGCGCGCCCGCCTCCTTGGTACATGACACCAGCGATATCGAGAGGGCGAGGAAGGTTGCTAGCTTCCTTACTGACGTCTGCATGAAAGTCCTCGTCTTTGATGGCATTTATCACTGCGCGTGGGGCCCCACCTTTACTTCGCCGCCCGCGCAAGCCTGCGCGCCGTAAAACTCGCGCTCGTACGATCCAGCACGACCGCGATGATAGTCGCGCAGCCGATGATGATCCACTCGTAGTTCTGATCGAAGTGCAGCGTCCGGATCGATTGGCGGATGAGCACGATGAGCACTGCGCCGAGCATCGCGTTCAGCGCGCTCCCCTTCCCGCCCGCCAGGCTGGCACCGCCGACGACGGCTGACGCGATGACATACAGTTCGTAGCCGGTCGCATCCACGCACGACGCGGAGCCGTAGAAGCTCGCGCCCATGAACGCTGCGAGGCCTGCGGTCAGACCCGAGATGACGAACACGCCGATTTGGATGCGCCGCAGACGCAGGCCGGAAAATCGGCTCGCCTCCGGGTTGCCGCCGATCGCGAACACGTGCCGTCCGGGCACTGTCTGCGTCAGGTAGATCGCCCCCGCGACGGTCACCAGGATCATCGTCAGCATCGGAACCGGATAGAGCGATGCCGCGAGGCCGAGCGACGCCTTCGCGACCCGCGTGAGCACGTCCGGCAGCAGGATACTCTCGGCATGGCTCGCGACGAATGCCACGCCGCGCAGAATCCACATCGTCCCGAGCGTGATGATGAAGGGATGGACGCGAAGCACGACGACCATCAGGCCGTTGAGCGCGCCACAGATCAAGCCGACGGCAAGGGAGATGGCGAGCCCGATCGCGAATGTCTGTGCCGCGGGCATCGGGCCCAGCGCACGCAGCGCGAGTGCGGTCGTCACACCGGCCAGCGCGTAGATCGATCCGACGGAGAGGTCGATGCCGCCGGAAATGATCACGATCGTCGCGCCGACCGCCATCACCGCGAAGAAGCTGGCGTCGGTCGCGGTCTGAATCAGCGTGTACGAATTGAGGAAGTTGTTGACCTCAGCGCCGCTGAGGCGATCGACATGCGATCCGGCGAGGACGGTGAGGATCGTGCCGAGAACGAAAATGACCAGGACGAGCCCGGCCTGCTCGGAGGCGAGTAGTCTGCGCAAGCCCACAGATTATGTACTGGAGCCCATCACATCCGATATGTCGAAAGTCCGATCGGATCCCCCGCCTTCGCCGGCGGTGAGTTGTCCGCCGGCGGAGGCGGGCGCATCCCGGATCCCGCATCCCGGATCCCGCATCCCGGATCCCGGATCCAGGCAGCGTCAGTTCCTGCGATACCAGAACAGCGTATCGCCGTTCTTGCGGTCATCCCAGAACACCGGGAGGACGCCGGCGGCCTTCGGTTCCATGGGCGGCAGGGGCGACACCGCGTAGTTGGTCAGAAAGAACCCGCCCGGCCGCAGCATCGCCGCGACGTTGGCGAGCGCGAGCGACTGCTCGAACGCGTCGTAGTACACCAGGATGTTGGTCGCGATGATCAAATCGAATTTCACGTCGGTCAGCCGCTCGAGCACGATGTTGACGTCGTACGACTGCATCTTTTCGATGATGGGGTAGCGGATGACGACGGCGCGGACGCGCAGCTTCCCTGCGCCTTTCGGCGGCTGAATCGCGGGCACCTCCTCGCCGATTCGATTACCGAACCGCTGCCAGTACTCGACGAGTGCCGGATCCCATTGCCGCGCGTCGCTCAACGGCAGCTGCACGATGTAGCCCATATCGTCGCGCGCGCGGCCGCGCGCCCCCGCGAGGTGCTGATTGACGCGCGGACTGATATCGAGCGTCGCGACCGCGAGATCCTTCAAGTCGGCAACGCCGTACCGCACCAGCGAATCGATGACCGCGAACGGCTGCATTGTCTGGACGGGATAGAAATCGTAGCCCTCCGCCTTATCCGAAAAATCGAGCCCCGGCCCGACGATGGCGACGCTGCGGACACGCTCGATCAACCCGGACTGCTTCGCGTCGGCGATCGCGGCGTCGAGCGCGAAATCCGGCGGAATCGACGTATCGGACGAGAGCCCGCGATCGCGATACGCGGTCGCGTAGGCGTCCAGCTTGGCGCGTTCGTCCGACAGCAGCGTCGCGGATTCGAGCGTCTTCCGATACCGCTCCGTCTCGGCGATCATCCGCTCGCGAAGCTCGATCAGGTAGGCGTGCGTCCGTACGCGCCCCTGCGGCGTGTCCGGCTTGATCCCGTGGCGCTCGACGACGCGCCGCGCGAACTGCAGCCGTTCGTTGGCGCCGGGCGAGGCGATGCCTTTGACGAGATCGGCGAGCCGTTGCTGCAGCAGTTCCGCGATCTTCTCGCGGCTGCCGAGCCGCGCGACGTCCTGCTCGGTCGCGCGCGGCGCGTCGGTGAACGATGTGCCGTACAGCCAGAAGTTGACAATGGAGTCTTCGTCGCCACGCTCCAGCCGCGCGCGGATTTCCGCGTTGTGCTTCGCGACCCAGGCCGGCCATGCCGCCGCGATCGCGGCGTCGTTCTTCCCGCGCAGCGCGGCCGGCCGTTGATCCGGATGTGCCGCGAGGCTGGCCTTCGCGTCCTCGTAGGAGATCGGGACGGACTCCGGCGCGATGGCGGCCACCGCCACGAGCGCGGCGACGATGAGGAATAGCCGCGCCATGATCACAAGCGGACGACTTTCACCGTCACGCGGCATTCGCATCTGTAGACCCAACAGGAGGAAGGGAGGAAGGGAGTCATCTTGTTTTCAAAAAAAACAAGCTTCTCCCCTTCTCCCATCCTCCTGTTTGATCTTGGCTGCGGCTGTCGCCGGCAGGACCCGCGCCCGACACGGTTTGAAACCGCATCTCAGTGCTTTTTCTCCGCGGGCGGCAACATCGCCATGAGCTCGTCGTGCTTCCAGGGACGCGTGCGTGCGGCGACCATCTCCCGCGTCTTTGCCACCGTCGCGGCGTCGACCGGCGAACCGTCCTGGCCCCATTCGCGACGGATGTAGGTGAGCACGGCGGCGATCTGCTCGTCGTTCAGCGTCGAGCCGACCGGCGGCATCAGCCCAATCGATCCTTCCTTGCCGTTGATGACAATGCGCGCGGGGATGTCGGGCGATGCGAGCGCGAGCGGCGAACCGAGCAGGCTGGCGGCGACGCGATCCTGCCCGCGGCCGTCAGGCTGATGGCAGGCCTGGCAGATGTTGCGGTAGATATCGCGGCCCGCGTCGAACCGTTTCTGCTCCTCGGCCGTCAGCGGCGTGATCGGCGCTGACGCGCCCGGCTTGCCCGGCCATTCGAGCTTCGCGAGCACGGCCGCCGCGCGCGGTCCGAGGTCCGTGGTCGTCGCCGCAAGCGCCGTGAACGTCGTCGGCTCTTTGCTCAACCGCGTCGGCCGGGGCGACACGGGCGCCGGGCGCGGTGCCTGGGGAAACGCGTACGAGCCGCCGGGACCGCCGCGCGCGCCCGGACAGGTCGGGCACGGTGGTGCGGGAAGCGCCGGTCCACCGCGGCGCGCCGGCGTGCCGGGCATCGCGGCGCCGAGCAGCGCGACTTCAGCGCCGCGCAGCAGAGCGGCGCGCTGCCACTGCGGACGGTTCGCATCCGACACCGCCGACAGAACCGCCTGGATTCCATCGTCCTGCGCAGAACGGACGATCGTCGCCGCGAGCATGGTGATCGCCGTCTCGCGCTGCACCGTCTGCTCGGGCGCGGAGATGAGCTTCTGGAGGATCGCGGCTTCGCCGCCCCGGGCGCCGCTGAGCGCGGCATCGAGCGCCACCGGATCGCCGCCGTTCTTCTCGAGCAGCGAGGCGAGTGCGGTCTCACGCTGTCCCGCCGGCAGCGCGCCCAGCGACGCGGCAAGCTGCTGGCGGACGTTCCAGTCGCTGTCCTCGATACGCTTCAGGATCGCGGTCTGCAGCGGGCTGTTCGCTTCAGCCAGCCATTTCTCCGAGAGGCGGATGGCCGAGATGCGGACGTCGCGTGACGGATCGTCCAGCGCCTTGCCGACGATGTCCGGCTGCAGCCCGTCGAGCCCTTCGAGCGTCCAGAGCGCGTGCGCGCGCGTGCGCGCGTCCTTCGCGCCGGTCGCGAGCTTCGCAATGGCGGCGGACGCGGTTCGATCGCCGCGTTCGATGAGGAGGCGCTGCGCGGTATCGCGCCACCACCCGTTCGGATGCGACAGCAGATCCACGAGCTGGCTCGTCGTGTATCGGGGTTTCGCGGTCGCGATGTCGCGCTCAGTGGTGTCGTGCATGACACGGTAGATGCGCCCGAGCGCGGTGGGTTTCTCGAGCTTGTGCTTGATGATGTGATCGCGCAGGTATTCGGTGATGTCGGCGCGCTGCTGAATGACGCCGCGGTACATGTCGACAATGTAGAGCGTGCCGTCCGGCGCATTCGACACCCACACCGGGCGGAACCGCTCATCGGTCGAGGCGAGGAATTCTCCTTTGTCGTACGCCTTCCGCACCCGCAGCGTCGTCCCGGTGTCGTCGATGATCGCGCGCGAGACGAGGTTCGCCGCCGGCTCCGCGACGAATGCGTTGCCGTAGGTATCCGCCGGCAGACGATCGCCGCGGTAGATCATCGGCGCGCACACCGAGGTGAAGCGCCAGAGCGTGCCGTCCTCGCGATCGATCCCGAGTTGATACGCGCGATTCGTGCCGGGATTCGGCCGCACCGGCCAGACGACGTTCGCGAGATTCTCGTCATCGGCCAGCCGCTCGTAGCTGCCGCGGGTGCGGAGGAGATTCGGATTGCGGGTGTAGTACGGCGTCGGAACGAGATCGGCGTGGAGGATCGACTCGTTGGTGTTGCGGTAGATGCGTCCCGCGTCATCGTGGGTGAGCCCCCACTCGCCGCGCGCGAGGGTCTTCCGAACTTCGAACTTCCCGTCCCTGAACCGGAGCATCACGTCGCTCTCGGCGGTATGCATCCAGTTATCGAGCCCCCAGTAGAACCCGTTCGCATTCTGCTCGACGCGTGCCTCGCGGCGCCCGTACTGATCGGTCACCAGCTCCTTCTTGTCCATTTTCAGATCGCCGTTCGTGTCCTTCATCAGCCACACGTTGGGCGGCTCGGCGACGAGCACGCCGGCGTCGAGGACCTTGATCGAACGCGCGAGGACGAGACCGTCGGCGAAGACCGTGCGCTTGTCCATCTTGCCGTCGCGGTTCGTGTCCTCCAGCACGACGATCTTGCCGATCGGATCGAAGTCGGGCTCGGGCGCCTGCAGGTCCGGCACGAAGCCCGGCATCTCGACCGCCCACAGACGCCCCTGCGGATCCCAGTCGATCGCGATCGGATCCTGGATGAGGGGCTCGCTGACGACGAGTTCGAGGTGATAGCCGGGGGGCATGTAGAACGTCTTCAGCGCCTCCTCGGGCGACAACGCCGGCGCATCGGGCGAGACCTTCTGCACTTCGGCCGGCCACGGGCGATTCGATGGCGAGCTCTGGCCGTAGCCGGTCGCGACGGCGCCGGCGACACACAACGCGATGATGCGGAATCTCATAAGAAACGTTCTACAGGGTTCTGCGGGGTTCTACAAGGTTCTGCGAGGTCACTTCTCCTTCAGCTCTCTGACGAAAATGTTTCGAAAGCGGATTTCGGAGCCGTGAGTCTGCAGCTCGATCGGGCCTTCGCTGACCACCGGCTGCGACTTATCGAAGAAGTTGTCCAGCACCTGGCCGTCCACGGTGAGCTTATCGTTCAGCCACACCCACACCTTCGGGCCGACCATCTTGATGTGGAAGGTGTTCCACTCGCCGACGGGATTGTCGGCCTTCACGAGCGGCCACTTCCCCGGATTGTCATCGTTGTTGTTCCAGAGCGCGCCCGATCCCTTCGGCGCACCGTTGCGCACCTCACGCGGGTTGTCGGGATCCCACACCTGCACCTGCGGCGTGCCGCGCAGATAGACGCCTGAGTCGCCGTTGTGATTGACCATCAGCCAGTCGACGTACAGCTCGAAGTCGCCGTAGTTTTTCGCCGTCGCGAGGTGCGGGCTCTGGCCATCGGAGACGATCTCGCCTTTTGCGGTATCGACCCGCCAATGTTTGTCCCGTTCGGCGTTCCACTCCGCCTGCTTCTTCGCGCGCTCCTCGGGCGTGAGCTTCGCTTCCTCGAATGGGTTGTAATTCGGCTGCCGTCCCCGCCAGCCCTTCAAGTCCTTCCCGTCGAACAGCGCCGTAAAGCCTTTCGGCGGCTTATTCGACTTTTGACCGGCGGTGGCGCTCTCGACCACGGCACAGGTCAACATCACAGCCAGGATTGCGGCACAATGTTTCGGATTCATTAGGCTCCTCTAGAGGTCGCAGTGAACAAGAAATGGCGCGTCGCAGTACTCGGACTCGGACATTGGTATTCGGCATTCAACCTGGCGCGGGCGCTGCCTGAGTACCCGCGAGCGGAGCTCGTTGCCGTGTGGTGGCATCACCCCATGCAGCTCTCCGCCTTCGCGTCTCGCTTCGGCGTCCGCGCGCACGAAGATTATCGCGAACTGCTCGCTCGTGGCGATGTCGACGTCGTCCATCTCGCGGCGCCGGTTTCGGAGCTGCCGGAGCTGACGATTGCCGCGGCGCAGGCGGGCAAGCACATCATCCTCGGAAAGCCGATGGCGATGACCCTGGCGCAGGCGGATCGGATGGTCGAGGCCGTCGAGCGCGCGGGCGTGCAGTGCGTGCCATTCCAGGCGATGACGCGTCTGCGCATCAGCGATCTCAAGGCCCGCATCGATGCCGGTGAGATTGGTGATGTCGCGGTCCTCCACCAGACCTGCCGCTGGTCGATCGCCGAAGACTGGATGAGCTCGGGCCGTCCAGGATGGTTTGCCGATCCGGCGCACGTGCCCGGAGGCGCGTTCATCGACGAAGGCATCTACTGGATCGACGCATTCAGATGGCTCGCCGGCAGCGAGATTTTGCAGGCCGAGGGCAAGGTCGCGAACCTCGTCCACAAGGATATCGCGGTGGAGGACTGGGGATTCGGCACGTTCACGTTCGCGAATGGCGTCGTCGCCACGCTCGAAGCGGCATGGACGATCAATTCGCCGCGGAAGACCGGACCATCACCGAAACACAACGCGGTCGTGCGCCTGGAGATCGTCGGCACGCGCGGAGAGATCATCGATCAGTGGTTCCGCTCGCCCGGGCGCGCGGTGCTCGCGGCCGGCGCGAACGATTGGGTGTTCGAGCGCCAGCCCGAAGACAGGTTCACGGCGACGTCGCCGCTCGTCCTCGATCACCTGATCGATTGTCTGGAGGATCGGGCGAAGCCGATCGCGACGATCCGTGACGCGCGCGCGTCGTTCGCCGCCGCGCTGTCGGTGTACGAGTCCGCGAAACGGGTAGGTGCCGGGGCGTAAAGCCCCGGCCTACGTAGGCCGGCCCTTTACGGGCCGGCTTCAGCGCCGCCCTACGTGTGGGCCGGGGCTTTATCCCCCGGCATTTCAGATCGCCGGCGCCGACGACAGGGCGGCGAGCACCTCTTTGTAGAGATACTTCGCGCCCTCGACCCCGTTCAGCGGACCTTCCTCGTACTCGAGCGCGAACGTGCCCTTGAATCCGCCGGCGAGCATGATGCGGACCGAGCGCTGCACGTCGTTCCTGTCTCCCCAGCGGTCCCAGTATTTCGCGTGCACGTTGGTGTGCGAGTACGGCGCGAGCGCTTTCAGGCCGTTGAAGAGCATGTATTCATGCTCCCAGTTGCAGAAATCTGGCGACGCTTCGCAATAGGGACTGTTGACCGTGTCGATGATGATCCGGATGTTCATCGGGTCCGCGGCAAGGCCCCAGTGGTTCTCGAGCGTGACCTTGATGCCGAGATTGCCGCCGAAATCCGCCATCTCCTTGTAGGACTCGATCGCCTGGTCGAGCAGCGGGATGAGATCCAGATTTCGCGGGTAGCCGTCGCTCGACCGCGGGATCGCGTTCGGCCGGATGCTCGGACCGAGCGCCTGCGGCGAGTTCATGCGCATGGACTTCACGCCGAGAACGGCGCAGCCCTCGAGCCAGCGCTTCGCCACGTCGACGCCCGCCTTGCGCAGTGCCTCGTCCGGACCGGCAAGGTTCGTCGGGGCGTTGTTCGAGATGTGCTGCACCTTCGTACCGGTTTTCACGAGCGTGTTCGCCAGCGCGTCGAGCCACTTCCGTCCGGATGCGCTCATCGGATCGAACGTGCGCCCGGCGAACATGCTGTCGTCGGTCACGTCGCCGAACAGACCCGAGAAGATGTCCATGTGGGTCACGCCGGGGAACGTGTCCTTGGTGAACTGCGGGAAGTCGAGCATCGTGATCTCGCCGTACGTCGCCTTCATCCGCTCGCTGGTCCAGCCGCCATTGACGACGCGCGGCGGTGTTTGCGTTTGCGGCGGCGCGGCTGGCGGCGCCGCTGGCTGGGGCGGTGCGGCCGCTGGCGCGGCCGGGGGCGCGGTGTTCGCCCGCTGACGCTGCTTGAAGATGTAGCGGATCGGCCAGGAACAGGACGCAATGCGATCCAGGCGATTCTTCTCGTCCTTGAACTGCGCGAACGCCCGCTCGCGCGGCGACAGCACGATGCCGGCGGCGCTCAGACCCGCCGTCGCAGTCTTCAGGAAATCTCGTCGGTTCGACATCTCATTAGTCCTTTGGAGCCACGCTCACCCTGATACCGGAAATCACGCCAGCGCCTCTTTCACGAACGCGAAGCACTTCGGCACTTCGACCTTGGGATCGCCCTGATACTCGAACTCGATATTCACCGGAATGTCCCACTTCTTCTTCTGCACGAGCTTCAAGACGCCCTTGAGGGGCGCGTCGCCCTCTCCAAACGGCGTGTAGCCGCCGCCATTCGAGGCTTGCTTCATGTCCTTCAAATGGAGGTTGGTGATGCGGTCGTGGTGTTTCTCGAGGAACGGAATCGGATCGTAGCCGGCTTCCGTGTAATGCCCGACGTCCAGATTTGCACCGAGGTATTTCGAGGCAGCCATGACGGCTTCGAAGCTTTCCGGCGTGGCGACTTCGTCCGGATTTGTCGTGTTTGCGTGCCCGTGGAAACCGACGCGCATCTTGTGTTTCTCCGCAAACGGCGCCAGCCGTTTCGCCATGCTCACCTGCGTGGACGTCGAGATCGCCTCTACGCCGAGCGCCCTGGCCATGAGAAACGCGTACTCGATTTCGGCATCCTGTGTCGTTTTCACGTTCATGTTGTAGCAGAGGATCTTCAAGTCGATACCCGCGTCTTCAATCTTCTTGCGTACAGGCGTGAAAGTCGCCTCCGTCGCCGCCATGCGCCAGTCGCGCAACGCCTTGACCGCCGCCTCGCGTTGGGCCTGCTCCTCCGGTGTCAGCGGTGCACCTCGGCGCCCAGCGCCGCCGCCGCGCCCCGCGCGCGGTGCGCCCGCCAGATCCTCGGCATGGTTCGACATCAGCTCCATTTCGCCAAGTCCGATGTCGACGTACGCCTTGATGATGTCCTCGGCCGCCATCGAGCGGAAGCTATAGGTGATGGCGCCAATCTGTACGCCTTTGATGCGCGAGTCGATCTTCGCCGACGCCGTGAGGCGCGCGAGAAAGATCGAGCCCGGCACGCCGGCGAGCGTCAGCTTCGCAAAGGCGCGTCGGGTCAGGATGGGATCGTTGTTCTGTCGCATAATCGCACGATAATATGACGACCTTTCTTTTTGCGCTATTGACCGTTCTTCAGATCGGAACGGTCGATAAGACACCTGCTTCCGCGTACAAAGTTGTCGGCTATTACGCGGATTGGACCGTCCAGCGCTACCCGCCCAGTGAGATCCCCGCCGAGAAACTCACTCATGTCAACTATGCGTTCGGCAAGATCGGTCCGGAGAACCATCTAATCTTCAACACGACGCTCGCGATCGATCGTGTATTTCCTGGAGACTGCGCCGAGCCGACGTGCCCACACGGCATTTTTCATCAGATTGCGCGGCTCAAGGAGGGCCATCCGCACCTGAAGTTCCTCATGTCGGTGGGTGGCTGGACCGACTCCGGACCGTTCTACGAGATGGCAGCGACCAGCGAGGGCCGCCAGACGTTCGCGCGCTCGTGCGCCGACTTCCTGAAGACGTATCCGCAATTCGACGGGATCGACATCGATTGGGAACATCCCGTCGCCGGCGGTCTGCAGCCAGGACAGCCGCGCGATGCGCACAACTACGTGCTCCTGCTGGAGGAACTTCGCAAGGCGATCGGACCAGCAAAGCTGTTGACGCTCGCCGTCGGCGCTGGTGCGCGCGCGATCGATCCGCTCGAGTACGCGGACATGGCCGCGCTCGTCGACTGGATCAACGTCATGACCTACGACTTCCACAGCGGCGGCGCGCGGGCCGGGTTCAACTCCGCTCTCTTCAACCACGACGACCCCTCGAACCCGCGCTCCAACACCGACGCCGCCGTCCAGGCCATTCTCGCGAAGGGCGTACCGCGTACCAAGCTCGTTGTCGGGGTGCCGTTCTATGGCCGCGGATGGCGCGGTATCGAGTCAGCCGATCCGTGGAATACCGGCACCGGCACGATACAGGTTGGCGGGTATCAGGCGATTGCCGGCAATCAACTCCAGGCGTCCGCCTTCGTCCGCCATTGGGACGACGTTGCGAAAGTGCCGTGGCTGTACAACGCGCAGGCCAAGGAATGGATCACGTACGAAGATGCCCAGTCGATGCGGATCAAAGGGCAGTACATCGTCCAGCAGGGCCTGGCAGGCGCGATGTTCTGGGAGTTGTCGCATGACGATGGAACGCTGCTGGACGCGCTCCGTCGCGGCCTCGCGGCCCCGGCACGTTAAGGAGTCAGCCGCGGGTGCCGGTCATCGTTTGGACAGGTCGCGAATGATGATGTCGCGGAACCGCATGTTGCCCTGCCCGCCCGAGTGCAGCTGCAGCGCCAGCGGCCCGTCTTCGCTTTCGGGTTGCGGATCCGTGTAGTCGATCATCGTCACGCCGTTCAGGCGCGAGATGTAGTGGTTCCCCTCCACCTTCAACAGGTAATCGTTCCAGTCCCCGGTGCGGACGACGCTTTCGTTCTCGGGTGACGGCCAGACGATCCACTTGCGCGTCTGCTCGTAAACACCGCCGGTGTGACGGCCGAGCGTGCAATCGATCTCGAACTGAGGCCCCTTCGTGACCTGCGGCGTTCCGGCCTTGAAGTTCACGTGGAAGAACACCCCGCTGTTGCCGTCACCCTCGCACTTGAACCGCAGCGAGAGGTGGAAGTCCTTATAGCTCTTCTCGGTCTGGAGGTAGCCGTACTCGCGCGTCACCGCGATGCCGTGCAGCGTGCCGTCCTCGATCTCCCACTTCTCCTTGCCGATATTGACCCAGCCGGCCAGATCCTTGCCGTTGAACAACCGGACCCAGTCCTCGCCCGGCGCCTTCGGCTCGACGGTTTGCGGCGCCTTCGTCGGATACGTTGGTGAGACGACGGGAGTCTGGGGAACGGCCTGCAGTGCCGCAACCGCCGCAACGAACACGATGACGAGACGCATAGGCGACACCTGAGCCGGGGTTTTACGACCCCCGACCCCTCTCTGGTTAGAAGGAAAACCGCACTTGCGGCTGGTCTGAGGTACACCGGCGTCGCGGAATTGTCAAACCCACTCCCCGCCTGTATGATGAGCCTCTCCCGAGAGCTGATGCCGAACATCTACGAGGTTGCGAAACGCGCCGGCGTGTCAACCGCCACGGTGTCACGGGTGCTGAGCCGCCCGCAGGTAGTTGCGCCGGAAACCCGGCGCCGCGTGCTGCAGGCCGTCAAGGTCATGGCCTACGCGCCGAATTCGGCGGCAAAGAACCTGCGGACGCTTC
>JBKPLP010000206.1:0-15894 GCA_046731735.1 Acidobacteriota bacterium | reverse complement strand
AGGCGGACAAGTTGTATGCGGCGATCGATCGTACTGGTTTCTACCGTGGCCATGCCACGAAGGACAGCCGCTCGCGAATGAACGTCACGTTCCGGCTTCCCAGCGAAGAGCTCGAAAAATGGTTTGCGAAAGAGGCCAAGGCTGCTGGTCTCGATGGATTGAAGGGGCACCGGTCGGTGGGGGGAATGCGGGCATCGATCTACAACGCGTTCCCCCAGGAGGGTATCGACGCGCTCGTCCAGTTCATGGCCGAATTCGAGCGGAAGAACGGCTGATAAATGACTGTGCTATAAGCACTTGCGTGCGTACAGAAGTCTTACAAACGGTGTGCGGCGAACCTGCTACTTTAGGGTTCGGTTATGCCGAGGAGCCGTTCGTGAGCAAAGAGTCTGTGTCTGTCCGTACCGAGTATTCCTATTCGACCCTGAACTGGGTCACCGCTGGCGTGATGATCGCGTTTCACGCGCTCGCGGTCGCGGCGTTCTTCTATTTCAGCTGGACCAACCTCCTCGTGGCGATCGTGCTGCACTGGATGGCGGTGGGGTTCGGCATCAGCCTCGGCTATCACCGGCTGCACACGCACCGCGGCTATAGCACGTCGAAAGCCTTCGAGTACTTCCTCGCCATCTGCGGCACGCTGTCGCTCGAGGGCGGCCCGATCTTCTGGGTCGCCACGCATCGTGTCCATCATCAGCACTCGGATCACGACGGCGATCCGCACACGCCGCGTGACGGAGGGTTCTGGGCGCACATGGGCTGGATTCTCTTCGGCGACACGCACCACAACAACACCGCGCTGATGACGAAGTACGCGCCGGATCTTGGTGCGGATCGGTTCTACCGCTGGCTGAATACCTATCACTATGTGCCGCTGGTCGCGGTCGGCTTGCTGCTGCTGGCCGTCGGCGGGTGGCCGATGGTTCTGTGGGGCATCTTCCTTCGCGCCGTGGTCGGTCTGCACGGCACCTGGCTGGTGAACTCGGCGACACACATGTGGGGTTCCCGCCGATTTCACACGCGCGACGACTCGCGCAACAGCTGGTGGGTCGCGCTGCTGACGTTCGGCGAGGGCTGGCACAACAACCACCACGCGCATCCGGTTTCGGCGCGTCACGGCCTCGCGTGGTACGAATTCGACATCAGCTGGATCACGCTGAAGTTCTTCAACGCGATCGGTGTCGTGCGCGACCTCAAGGTGGCGAAGGTCGCGCGCATGCCACGGGAGCGCGCCGCGTGAAACGCTGACGCCTCGACGTCGCTCCAGGATCAGCTGATTGGGCCGGACGCTTTGTGTCCGGCCTTTCTTTTTGACTCCTACGTCCTACGTCCTACCTCCTGTATTCTTTTTCAATGATTTCCGGTCGCCGGCGGTCCGTGATTTTCTTCACGGTCTTCGGGATCATTCTCGTCGCGATTGCGCTGACCTTGAACGTCAGCTGGATCGTGCTCAACTGGCGGACCGGCGTTCTCGCGATCCTCGGCGTCATCCTGTTCGCGCTGATCATCGCCGGGATGGTGCTGAACACGATTTTCCTGGTCCGGGAGATCCGCCGCAACGAGCAGCACGACTCGTTTCTCAACGCCGTCACGCACGAGCTCAAGACGCCGGTTGCGTCGATTCGCCTCTACCTCCAGACGCTGCAGACGCGCGACCTCGACGCCGACAAGCGCCGCGAGTTCTACCGCATCATGCTCGAGGACAGCGATCGCCTGATCCACACGATCGAGCAGGTCCTGCGCGCCGGCAGCACGCGGTCGCGGTTCCGCCGCGCGGTCCGCACGCAGGTCGACATCGGCGCGGTCGCGAATGAATGCGTCACCCTCGCGCGTACGCGCTTCCACCTCGACGAGCAGTCGCTCGAGTTCGAGAGTCGGGCACAGCCGGCGATGGTGCTCGGCAACTCCGAGGAGCTCAAGGCGGCGATTTGGAACCTGATCGACAACGCAATCAAATACTCACAGGGCGACGTGAAGGTGAAAGTGGCGCTGGAGGATGCACCGGACGGCCGGATTACGGTAAGGGTCTCGGACCGCGGCATCGGCATTTCGTCGACCGAGTTGAAGCGCATCTTCCGGCGGTTCTACCGTACGCCGGCGCTGGGGGCGGTGCGCACGAAGGGCAGCGGCCTCGGCCTGTTCATCGTCCGGTCCGTCGCGCGCAACCACGGCGGCCGCGCATTCGCGGAAAGCGCCGGCGCCGGCCACGGCGCCACGTTGACGATCGTTCTTCCGAAGGCGCCGGGTGTCTGAGTCCCAGCGCGTGCTCATCGTCGAGGACGAAGCGCACCTGGCCGAAGGGCTGCGCTTCAACCTGGAAGCCGAGGGCTACGACGCCGCGGTCGTGGATACCGGCGAGGCGGCGCTGCAGCGCCTGCTGGCCGGCGACAACCGCTTCGATCTCGTCGTGCTCGACGTCATGTTGCCGGGGAAGGACGGCTTTGAAGTGGCTGCGGAGCTGCGGCAGGCCAAACAGTTCGTGCCGATCCTGATGCTGACCGCCCGGGGGCGGCCTGAAGACGTGCTCCGCGGGTTTGCGGCGGGCGCCGACGACTATCTTCCCAAGCCGACGGAACTGGCGATCCTGCTCGCGCGCATTGGCGGACTGCTGCGGCGTTCGGCATGGCTGCGCCGGCCGAACGACCAGTACAGCTTCGCCGGCAAGACCATCGATTTCGATTCCCAGGAGCTGCGCGTCGGCGATCGGACGCTGCCGCTGACGCTGATGGAAGCCAACCTGCTGCGCTACCTCATCTCCAACGAGGGCCGGGCGGTGTCGCGCAAGGCGATGCTGGGGGATGTCTGGGGGGTCCACGAGGATACCGATACGCGCGCGATCGACAATTTCATCGTGCGGCTGCGCCGCCACATCGAAAAGGAACCGGCGAGACCAAAGCACCTGCTGACGGTGCGGGGGGTGGGCTACCGGTTCGTCGCAAACCCGTGACCGCCGCGGCGCCTGCGTCTGCGGCGGCGGCGCGGATATGGGACGTGCCCGGTCTCCTCGCCCGCGGCCTGGGGATGCTCGCGCGGCTCGGCGAGCAGCGACCGCCAGTGCGCGATGACGTCCGGACGATTGCCGTGGATCTCGAGCCAGGTGATCGCTTCCGGCATGACCGAGCGATGGAGGAGCGTCCGCTGCGTGCGCTGCGGCGCCTGGATGTCGAGCAGACGCGGCTGGATGGCGAGAATCTGCTGCAGCCGTTCGACGTCGCGGCGCGGGATCGGCAGCAGCCCCAGCTCGACCCGGCGCTCGAGCGCGTCCGCCGAGAAGCGGCGGCGCCCGACGAGCCCCAGCGGAAAGAGCAGCGTGCCCGCGAGGATGGGATTGGTCATCGCTTCCGGCACATCGTCGAAGAGCGCACGGTAGCGATCGAGCGCGCCGATCGAGAGCCACACCTGCTCGGCCGCGCTCGCGAGCTCCGGCGTGATCGCTTTGAGGAGTCCGGTGGCGCGCAGTTGTTTGAACGCGTCCTCGGCGTGGCCGGAGCGGAGAATCTTGTAATACTCCTCGAGCAGACGCGGCGGCGCACTGCGCGCGATTTCATGGCGGTGCGTCGTGATCGCGTCGAGCACCGGGGCGTCGACGTCGAACTGCAGGCGTGCGGCGAGCACCACCGCGCGCAGCATCCGTACGGGATCCTCGAGAAAGCGGACCTCCGGATCGCCAATGCAGCGGATCACGCGCGCCTCGAGGTCGTTCAGCCCGCCGACGTAATCGATGATTGAAAACGTTCCGATGTCGTAGAACAGCGCGTTGACGGTGAAGTCGCGGCGGAACGCGTCCTCCTCCGGCGTGCCGTAGGTGTTGTCGCGATGGATCAGATGATCTTCGGCGCGCCGGCGGACCGCCGGCGCACCGTCCGGCTCCGCCTCGATGACGCCCACGTCGGCGGCGACGGCTTCGGTTTCCGGCGTCGACTCCGAGGCGGCAAAGTGGCGGCGGAAGGTCGCGACTTCGATCGTCTTGTTGCCGTACTTCACGTGCGCCAGCCGGAAGCGCCGGCCGATGATCCAGCAGTTCCGGAACAGCTTCTTCACCTGATGGGGATGCGCCGACGTCCCGATGTCGAAATCCTTGGGACGCCGTTTCAGGAGCAGGTCGCGGACGCTGCCGCCGACCAGGTATGCGACGTAATGGTGTTCGTGAAGCCGATAAAGAACTTTGAGCGCGTCAGGATCGACGTCGCGGCGCGATATGGAGTGCTCTGCGCGGGGTACGATGGTCGGCTCCGCCATCGAGCGAATTATAGCATCAGTGGATCGAGGCGCGTATGAGTAACTCACTGACTCTCAGCCAGTTAGGGGCATCGAACCGGTGTGCTACGATTCGAGGGATGCGCTCGCTCCTTTGTGCCGCGCTGTTGGTCGGCGCGTTTGCGGCGCCGGCGCTGGGGGGCGATGCCCTGTCGGACGCCCGCCGGCTCTACAACCAGGGAGATTTCGAAGCGGCAGAACGCGCCGCGCTGGAAGCGGCAAAGGTGCCGGCGACCGCCGATTCGGCGCGGGTCGTCCTCGGCCGCATTCAGCTCGAACGTTTCCGGAAATCGGCGTCCGCGACGGACCTCGACGCGGGCATTGGGTCGCTGCGGAGCGTCGATGCCCGACGGCTCGACGCGCGCGACAAGGCGGAGCTCGCCGTCGGTCTCGGCGAAGCGCTGTATCTCGACGATCGCTACGGCGCGGCGGCAGCGATGTTCCAGTCGGTGCTCGACGCGGACGCGGCGCCTCAGCAGGCCGGACACGAGCGCGTCCTCGACTGGTGGGCGACCGCGATCGACCGGCAGGCGCAGGGGCGGCCGCCTGCCGAGCGCGCGGAGCTCTACGCCCGGATAACGTCGCGGATGCACGCGGAAGTCTCCAGGTCGCCGGGGTCGCTGCCGGCCGGCTACTGGCTGGTTGCCGCATCGCGCGCATCGGGCGATCCCGAGCAGGCGATGAACGAAGCGCTGGCCGCGTGGGTGCGTGCCTCGCTCGCGCCCGATCGGGGCGTGACCTTGCGGGCCGATCTCGATCGATTGGTGACGGAGGGGATTCTGCCGGATCGGGCGGGGCGGCTTCCGGCGCGCGAGCGCGGCGGGGCGCTCGGGTCGATGACGGCGGAGTGGGAAGCGTTCAAAGCGCGCTGGACGCGATGAGGCGGGGCTGAAGCCCCGCCCTACGTAGGCCGGCCCTTCAGGGCCGGCACACTACGACTTCGCCTCTTTCCAGTTCTCTCCGATCCCCACGTCAACGGTCAGCGGCACCTTTAGCGGCACCGCTTGTTCCATGACGGCGCGCAGCGCTGCCGCGGCCTCGTCTGCCGCTTCCCTTGGCGCCTCGAACAGCAGCTCGTCGTGCACCGTCAGGATCATCCGCGTGCGTCCGCCGGCGAGCGTCGGCAGCGCCGCGTGGACGTCGATCATCGCGCGTTTCAGGATGTCGGCCGCGCTCCCCTGAATGGGCAGATTGACGGCCACGCGCTCGGCAGCGCTGCGAATCTGGCCGTTGCGGCTCGTCAGCTCCGGCACCAGACGCCGCCGTCCGAACATCGTCTTCACGACGCCGCTCTCGCGCGCCGCCGCGAGCAGATCGTCGATGAACTGCCGGACGGACGGGAAACCCGCGAAGTAGGCGTTGATGAACTCCTGCGCCGCCTGCTGCGTGACGCCGATGTCCTTGGCCAGCGTGAATGCCGTCTTGCCGTAGAGCAGCGCGTAGTTGATGATCTTCGCGCGACGACGGAGCTCGTGTTCGCTCAACCCGCTCCCGTTGCCGAACACCTTCAATGCAGTCCTGTCGTGGATGTCCTCGCCACGCTGGAACGCATCGACGAGTGCTTCATCGCCCGACAAATGCGCGAGCACCCGCAGCTCGATCTGGGAGTAGTCCGCCGAGATGAGCACGTGTCCCTTGTCCGCGACGAACGCGCGGCGGATCTCGCGGCCGAGCTCGGTTCGAATCGGGATGTTCTGGAGATTGGGATCGCTGCTGCTCAGGCGTCCGGTCGCGGCAACCGCCTGGTTGAAGCAGGTGTGCACGCGTCCGGTCTCCGGGTTCACGAGCTGCGGCAGCGCGTCGATATACGTTCCCTTGAGCTTCATCAGCGCGCGCCATTCGAGGATCAGCCGAGGCAGGTCATGGGCGAGCGCGAGCTCCTCGAGCACCTCGACGGCGGTTGATGCCGTTTTGGTCTTGACGTTGCGCTTCGATGCCGGCAGTTGCAGCTTGTCGAACAGAATCTTCGACAGCTGCTGCGGCGAGTTGATGTTGAACTCCTCGCCGGCCATTTCGAAGATCTGGCCGCTGCGGAACGCGAGCTCGCGCTCGACGTGCTGCGATTGCGCGCCGAGTGCCGCGCCGTCGACCCGAATTCCCGCGCGCTCGATGGCGACCAGCACCGGGATCAGCGGCAGCTCGAGCACGCGGTACAGCGAGTCGAGGTCCTCTTTCCTGAGCAGATCGCGGAGCGTGCCCGACAGCTGCAGGGCCAGATCGGCGCGCTCGCCGGCGTAGTCCAGCGCCTTTTCAGGGGGGATCTGCGCGAAGGGAATAGCCTTTGCGCCGCGCCCGCACAGGTCTTCCTCGCGCATCGCCTTGTACCCGGCGTGCTCGAGCGCGAGCTCCTCGAGCGGATGCGCCGACCGCGTCGCATCGAGCAGATAGCTCGCGAGCATCGTGTCCGTCCCGATGCCGTCGAATGCGATCCCGTGGCGTTCCAGCACGATCGCATCGAATTTCAGATCGTGGCCGATCTTGGTGATCGATGGATCCTCCAGCACGGGCTTCAGTTCGGCCAGTGCGTCCTCGACCGTGAGAACCCCGGGCGCCCCGCCGAAGAGATCCTTCGATTCGCCGAACGCGATGTATCGGGCATGGTGCGGCGCCGTCGAAAAGGCGAGACCGGCGATGCCGGTGCGCATCGAGGAGGGTGTGTCGGGCAGCACCCGGAAACCGAAGTGGCCGGCCTTCTTCAAGTCGGCCGCGAGCGCGCGCACTTCCTTCACGGTGAGCACGAGCGAATAGTCCTTCCCAATCGTCTGCGCATCCGGCGCGTAGTCCATCACCAGCGTGCGAAACCCGAGACGCGTGAAGAGCTCGAAGCAACGCTCACGCGATGCGCCGCGGTAGCGCAGCGTGTCGGGCAGAAAGTCCACGGGAACGTCGGTGCGGATCCGCGCAAGCTCACGGCTCTGCCGCGCATCGTCCGCGTGGTCGAGCAGCCCCTCGCGGTAGCGCTTGTTTGAAATCTCTGCTGCGTGCGCGAGCAGTTCGTCGAGCGTGCCGTAGGTCGCGATGAGATCCCGTGCGCCCTTTTCGCCGATGCCGGGAACTCCTTTGATGTTGTCGATCGAGTCCCCCATCAGCGCCAGCACGTCCACGACCTGATGGGGCGCGACGCCGAATTTCTCTTTGACCCCGTCCGCGTCGTACCAGGTTCCCTCGTCGCGCGGGTTGTAGACCTTGATACCGTCGTAGACGAGCTGAAAGAAGTCCTTGTCACCCGTCACGATCGCGACGTCGAACCCCTGCGCCGCCGCCTTGACGGCGAGCGTTCCGATGACGTCGTCCGCTTCGAAGCGTTCGTAGGTGAGGATCGGCACGCCCATCGCCTCGCAGGCCTCGTGCACCCACGGAATCTGTTCGGCGAGATCGGGTGGCATCGGCGCGCGGTTCGCCTTGTAGTCGGTGACCATCGAGTCGCGGAACGTCGGCCCCGCGAGGTCGAACGATGCCGCGATGTACTGCGGCTGATGATCCTGGATCAGCTTCCGCAGCATGGTGACGAAGATGTAGACCGCGTGCGTCGTCTTGCCGCCGGGGCCGCTGAGGCCGCCGCCGCGCATCGCGTGGTACGCGCGGTACATCTGCGAGCTGCCGTCGATGAGGAAAAGTCGCTGGGACATGGAGAACGTGCGG
This sequence comes from Acidobacteriota bacterium, assembly GCA_046731735.1. Classification (GTDB taxonomy): domain Bacteria; phylum Acidobacteriota; class Vicinamibacteria; order Vicinamibacterales; family 2-12-FULL-66-21; genus JALZOC01. Next base: position 7,998 of record JBKPLP010000206.1, on the reverse strand, counting down.
CAGGGGCGCGAGACCATTCAGTATATCATTCGATGAATGTCGCAATCGGTGCGCGCGGTCCTGGCGGCCGTCGTCATCACGGCCGCTGCGGCGGCAGCCGCGTGCACGGGAGGTTTTCTCGGCCGGCAATACGAGTACGAAGAGGATCTCTCGCTCGCGCTCGACGGCACTGCGACGCTCGTCGTGAACGCATCGATTCCTTCGCTCGTCGCGCTGCGGGGTCTCGAGCTCGACACGTCGCCCTCGACGCGCGTCGATCGCGACAAGATCCGGGCGCTCTATCAGACGCCGGTGACCAGAGTGACGCGCGTAACGGGCTGGCGGCGCCGCGGACGACAGTTCGTGCAGGTGCGGATGGCCGTGACCGATGTCCGGAGGCTGACCGAGGCACGCCCGTTCTCGTGGTCGCGCTATACGCTCTCGATTGCGGACGGACAAGCGGTGTTCGAGCAGAACGTCGGCGCCTCCGCGCTGCGGCCCGGCACGCTGCAGCAAGTCGGTTGGGACGGTTCCGAGATCGTCGCGTTCCGGCTGCATCTCCCCAGCCGAATCCGGTGGCACAACTCGCGCGATCTCGAGACGAATCAGCCGAAGGACCAGGCGCGCGGCAACATCCTGGCATGGGAGCAGCACCTGGCCGATCGCCTGGACGGCACCCCGCTCAATATCAGAGTCGAGATGGACAGCCAGTCGATCCTGCATCGTACGCTCTGGCTGTTCGGTGGCGCCTTCCTCGCCGCCGTGCTGGTACTCGGCGGGCTGATCTGGTGGGCGATGAGAAAGGCGCCCCGGGAGTCGGCTACATCGGCGGGCCCTTGAGGTCCTGCGTCTTCTGTTCCCCTTCCCCGACCTTCACCTTGATTGCATCATCCTTGATTTGGTCCAGGAATTCGGGGTCGAACCATTCACCCTGCTCGACGTCGTCGACGGCGACTGCGAGATAGTCGCCGGGCGGCACGGCGGACATGCGGTAGGCTCCCGACGAATCCGTGCGAGCCGTGATGATGTGACGCGACTGCGCCATCCACAGCCTCGAATCCGAAGGGAACGCGATGACGCTCACGTTCCCCATCCCATTGCCGCGTGCATCGCGAACTACACCGCCGAGGCTGCTGATCTTGTCGGTGAAGATCACGTTGATGCCGTGAAGGCTTTCGGATTTCACCTCCAACGGCATGTCCGTCACGTCGCGGCCCTCGACGTACACCGATTTCATCGTCCAGCCGCGTGGACCTGCCGCGCGAAGCATGTAGGTGCCTGGCATCACATCGGCGATCGTGAACTGCCCGTTGTCGGTCGGATCTCCGCCGCGCCCGCCGCCGCCGCGGCCGGCGAATGTTGCCGACGACGTCGAACCGAGCGGCGAGGGGACGACACGGAAGCCGCGGAAGCCCTGAGGAAGCTGAGTGCCGGATGCTTCGAGCGTGATCGTGCCGCTCAACTGGACGCCGGGAGCGGGCGTGAGGGCCACGTTTACTTCCTCGCCGCTCACGACGAGCGACTGCACGGCCATGCGCGGTCCGCCGCCCGCGGGACCGCCGTCGGTCCGCGCGACGATGGTGTACTTGCCCGGTGTCACGTTCGGAATCGAGAAGGTGCCGTCGTCGCGGGTAAACGTACGGGAGCCACCGCCGGCGAGTCCAAAGACACCGCGGCCGCCGCCACCGCCGCCTCGGCCGGCGAGCGCCGCGAATGATCCACCCAGGGCGCCGAGCGCGCCAGCGCCGCCCTCCTCCGGCATGAGGCTCACGACCGCCGATCCGCCCGCAACCACTCCCTTGATCGTCGCGAGCGGGACGATCTGCACCTGGAAATCGACGCCGGTGAGTTCCTGCGACGCGGCAAGCTTCAGCTTCGTCGCCTCGCCCGCGGTGATGACGCCAGGGTAATAGGTCGGCGCATAGCCCGTGCTCTCCGGCGCCTGCTCAACGCCAACGCCAAGGCCGCCGATCGCCTGGCGGACGATCTGCTCGAGTCCACCGGCCGTCGCGCTGACGTAGTAATCGGCGGGCGGCAGACCGAAGATGCGATATTGCCCGCGATCGTCGGTCTGGTCGGTCCCCGCCGGCGTCAGCTGTTTCTCCCCGCGCACGTACTGCTGCCGCAGCACGGTCACCGCGGCCCGCGCGAGCGGCTCACCTTCCTCATCGAGGACGCGTCCCGTCACCACGCCGCCACGCGCCAGCTTCACGTCGACGTTGGTGGCCTGCTGTCCATCGGCGAGCTCCACCGCCGAACCGGTCCTGAGCGATCGACGCTGGCCGAATGCGCCGTCAACGAACCCGCTTTTTGCGGCGGTCACCGTGTAGGAAGCGGCAGGGAGCCCGGCAACGCGATACCGTCCCTGTTCGTCGGTGCTTGCCGCGTGCGGCCGTCCGCCGCCGGAGATGACCACTCGGGCGCGCTTCAATGGACGTCCCGTGTCTGCGGCGACGACCTTGCCCGCAATCACTCCGGTGCCCTGCTGGGCAACGACATCGCGTTGCGGGCCGCCGCGCCGCGCCCCGGTTCCGCCCTGCCCACGGCCCTGTCCACGTCCGGCGCCCTGTGCCGATGCCTGCCCCTGCGCCGACTGCCCTTGAGCCGGGGCCGGCGCTTGCGCACACAGCAACGCCGCGAACGTAAGCATCAGCGCGGCAACGGCACACCTCTTCACCATCGAATCGGGCTCCTGACTACGATGTTAGACCTCATAAGTGGCGCGGAAGTGAAAACTGTGCGAAAAAAGCGGGCGCTGTCGCTGTTCGTCGGGCGCTACCGCTGTCCGTTACGGCTACTGCTGTCCGTTAGGCACTATCGCTGTCCGCTGGGTGCTGCCGCAGTCCGTCCGTTCGCCGTTGACGCGTCCGTTCATCGGCGGACGGCGTCCCCAACGGAGAGCGTCAGCTCCTAACGAACAGCGTCAGTTTTCCACCGTTGTGCCGCGTGTTGCGCAGCGGTGTCTAAATGGGTTGAAGGCCCATGCTGGTAACGCGCAGACTTTCGATCCCGGCCTTGCTGTCGGCTTGTTTCATCTCGACCATCTGCGGCGGGCAGCGCCGTGACAGCGGCACGGGCAATTTCGCGGCCCATCCTCCAGGCGCGCCGGCTGATGCGACGCCAGCGCGGGCAAAGACGCCCGAACACGAGCCTGCAGGCGGTCGAGCATGTGACGAGAAGCCGACTGCTCCGCAGCTCCTGCCCGATCGAGAATATGGACGGCTCCTGTTCAAGGAGTTCGACGCGTTATATGAGACAGGCCGATTCGGTCTGGGTTACTGCGTTGCGGAAGTCGAGGTAAACGAACAAGGGACGGTTGGAGCTGTCCACGTCGTACGTCCGCGACCGGTCGATGAGCGACTCAACCAGGCAATCACGAAGACGCAGGCGGTCCGCCGCTACAAACCCGCGCTTGCGTGCGGGCAACCTGTGACGTTCGTGGTGACAGTCGGAATCTCTCACTGCCCGGTGCGGATGGACGAAGGGAATTCGATTCACGATTCCGAGCCTCGCTATCTCGTCACCGACAGCGCGATCGACGTTGCCATGGGTATCCGTCTTTGCGTTGCCGTCGACCCGGCCGACAAGCACGGGATCTGGTGGTGGGGTCCGGGGGCAACAGGATGTGACAGCCGCTCGACCGGTCCCGATCTCTTCCATCCCTCGGACGCTTCGGTCGTCCGATCGGCGGACTCCACGATTCTCAGTTTCCGATTGGGCACCCACTCGGATACTCGCCCGTTCGTTGATGTGCGACTGAAAGTGGCCGGGACTCACATGCGGTCAGAAGAAACAGCTGCGCAAGTCTCTCTTCAGCGACGAACGACTCTCGATGTGCCCCTAGTGCCTCCGAGAGGACGATGATTGGGACGGACGCTGTTCGTTCGGAACTGACGCTGTCCGTTGGGAACTAACGCTGTCCGTTATTCTCGTTTAATGGCGGCCGGCGGCCGGCGATTGCGTCCAACCGACCGCATAGCGAACACCATAGCGTCGAACGAATAAAGATAGCGCCGAACCAGCAGCGGCCACGCCGAGCGACCAGCGATAACGCGGGAACGACCAGCGAAGCACCGAACGAACAGCGCTAGCGCTAAACGAACAGCGACAGCGCTATTCGCTCTTTATCTCCGCGTCAGTCTTGAGCTCGTTCTTCACCGAGAGCTCGCCGTTACCAATCGCGAGAGACCCCGCGAGCATCCGCTCGACGTTGTTGCTGACGACGCCCGCGAGCGTGACGTGGCCGCCGTCGACAATGATGTGAATTGGCGGGTTTGCCATCGACGCATAATTCCAGAACGACGGGTTGCTGTAGATCGCGCGCGAGATGCGATAGCGCAGGTCGTCGTCGAACGGCGAGACCCGCAGCACGGTGATGTCGTTACGGACGCTGCGCACGCCGTCGATCTTCGCCACCCGCTGCTCGATGTCACTCTTTTTGAACGGCATCGTGACTTTGCCGGTGAGCACGACCGCACCGTTGTCGATCGACGCGTTGATGTCGTCGAAGATCGTGAGGCGCGCGTACGTGAGGATCGATCGGCCGATATCGTCGGCCAGACGGACATCGCGGCGATCCTGCGCAAACAGGCTGCCCGAGATCGTCACGAGCAGCGCAAGAACTGTGAACAAGCTTCGGACCTTCATGGTTCCCTGACCTCCGGCGCGCTCAATCGGAGCGGCCTTCGCGGCAAGCAGACCTGACACTCAATCTTCTGAAAGGCAAAGGAAATGCCAGCAGCCTGACGCGATTTCGCGAGAAGATGCGCACACTTTCCCGGGTGCCACCGCCCGGTTGTCCTTGTACGAGGCCGGCCTGACCAGCTTTGGCTCGAGCCGGCTGGTCCGCTGGCGTCCTGGCGCGGGCGAAAAGGGCCGCTTCGACTACAACGCGACGATCGTGAGGATGCCCGCGCCGATCAACAGGAGCTGCCGCAGCGGGCCCCCTTCGAGCCCGCCGCGATGCAGATCCGGAATCAGGTCCGACATCGCGACATAGAGGAAATTGCCGGCGGCGAAAGCGAGCACGTACGGAAGCAGGGGCGGAATGACATGGGACGCCGCAATCATTCCCGCGGCGCCAAGAATCCCGCCGATGCCGGAGAGCACGTTCAGCGTGAACGCCCGAGATCGCGAGTACCCGGCACGCAGCAGGATCGCGACGTCGCCGACTTCCTGCGGAATCTCGTGCGTCGCCACCGCGAGCGCAGTCGTGATGCCGAGGGGAATCGACGTGAGGACGGCCGCTGCGATGACGGTGCCGTCGACAAACGTGTGAAAGGCATCGCCGACGATCACGAGCGAGGCTGCGCTGCTGGTGTGGACGGCGCATTCGTCGGTGTCGTGGCAGTGCCGCCACAGGACGAGCTTCTCCAGCAGAAAAAACGCGAGCACCCCGGCGAGCAGCGTGCCGAGCGCGACCGCCGGTCGCAGTTTCTCGAGTGCTTCGGGCAGCAGCGCGAGCAGCGCCACGCCGAGCAGCGTGCCCACCGCGTAGCTGATCGCCCACGGCAGCACTTTGACGCGCAGGCCGTCGCCGAGAAGGAGAAATGTCGACGCGGCGACGACGCCTCCGAAGCTGCCGAGCACGCTCAGCCCGACAGCTGCCGCGTAAAGTCGCACCGCAGGATTCTAGACCATCACGGAGTCGCGATGAACCCGCGTCGCGCGCGCACGTGATAACTGGGATTGCGCAAGTCGACGCGTATCGTGTGCCACCGGCCGTCCTTCGCGCCGGTTGACGGATATCCGAGGTAGTACTGCCGGCTCAGCTCGTCGGCAATGCCCGCGGTTGCTGGATCGAGATCGCGGGCCGTGCGTACGATCTCGGTCCGTCCGCCGCTCTCGTCGGTGATCTCACGAAGCGCCACGACGTTCACGCGGTCGTCGTTCGGGTTCCGCCCGCTGCGCGGATTGCCCGGCGGCCACGACGGGGTTGATGGCGGCTGCGACGGCGGATTCCGCCGCCCCGGGATCGGAAACGGGAACGGCGTAGGCAGCCGTGGCGGTCGCTGACGCTGCCCAAGGCCCGCAGGAAACGGGCCGAACGTGCTCTGGCTGTCTATGCCGATCGCGTAGACCAGGACCTCGGTCTCGCGAATCAGCTGCTTGAGCGCCATGATATCCGTCCGGCTGCTGGTGTCGTTCCCATCCGAGATGATGACCAGCGCTTTCTTCCGGTTTTGGCCGGCCTGCGCCAGCGGGATCGCTTCAGCCACCGCGTCATAGAGCGCCGTGCCTCCGCGCGGCTGTATCCGCTCGAGTGCGTAGCTCAGACGCCGCTTGTCGTGCGTCCACCCTTCGACGAGCACCGGGTTGCTGTCGAACCGGTAGAGGAACACTTCGTCGTTGGGATCGTTCAGCTGTGAGAGAAAACTGTTCAACGCGTCTCGCGCGGCCGCCATTTTTTCGCCGGTCATGCTGCCGCTGGTATCGAGTGCGATGCCGAGGCTGACCGGAACCCGCTCGGCGTTGAAGTGCGTGATGGGCTGCTGCTGGTCGTCCTGATAGACGCGGAAGTCGTCCTGCCGCAGCCCGGGGACGAACCGCCCGTTCTGATCCGTCACGGTGGCGGTGACGTTAATCAGCTCCACCCCCGTGCGGAAGCGAAACGCCTGCTGGTCGTCCGGGTTCTGCCTCTGCCCCTGCCGCTGCGTCGATTGGCCCTGCGGCGGTTGGCCCTGCTGCGATTGCGCACGAACCGGCCCGTCGACGCCGGCAAAGAGCGCCGCGGACATGAGCGCAACGGCCGCGATGTACTTGGTCATGGTCATTTTCCCAGGCCGGCCTGACCAGCCTGCTGAAGCGACGGCGCTCGCACCGAAGCCTTTGACGCAGGCGGCGGCCGGCGCCACCGGATGCCTACTTCTGTGCCAGCGCGTCGGGCGCACGCTTGTCGACGTGTTCGATCACGCGGCCATCCTCCGTACGGAACCCGATGCGATAGCGCGCGACAGGCTGCGTTACGGGAACGCTGACCAGGAACGCCGATTCGTCACCCGGCGCAAGCGTCGTGAAATCCAGCGGCGCGCGGCTGCTCGTCAGAAATCCGCCGTCAGGGCCAAACAGGAACGCCGTAGCCACCACGTGCGAGATCGCCCCGCTGGTGCGCGGGTTCTGCACGAGCCCGGTGATGACGAGCCGCTGTGCCTCCTGTCTGTGGTGGAGCGACACGAGCTCCAGTGGCGCGCCAGCCGGCACCGCCGGCTGCTGCGCCGCCGCTGGCTGCTGCGGCGCCGCTGCAACCGTCGACGCGGGCGTCGGTGAGGCCGGCCCGGACTTCATCCAGATCGCGACTCCGATCGTCAGCATGATCGCGACAAGCGCCCCGATGACCACGAACCGGCGGCCCCACGGCGACGGAGCGGCAGCCTCCTCGAACAGGTGCGACACACCGGCGACGGTGTCGGTTTCGGGTCGAAGATCGAAATCCTCGAGCCGCGTCGCCTTCGGCGCCGGCGGGGCGTCAGCGATCCGCCTGCGCCCTGGGGCTTCGGCGGAAGACAGCGAGTTCGTAGCGACGACGCGTGGCGGCGCTGGCGCGGCAGCCACTGGCGGGGCGATGGGGCCGTCGGCGGCGGGTTGTGCGGCCATGGCGGTAAGGGCGCTGACGCGTGCTTCGGAGCGCGCGCGCTCATCGCGCATCAGCTTCGCCACGATAAACGCCATCGCTACCGCCATCGCGAGCGAGAGAATGGTGACCGTCAGGAGAACTGTATCCATGGGTGCCTACCGCAACTTGAATTCAACTGCCACTTCGACGAGCACGTCCACCGGGGTGCCGAACCGGCGCGCCGGGGAGAAACGCCACTGCCGCACCGCATCGATCGCACGCTGATCGAGGCCGCTTCCGAGACCTTGCAGCAGCTTGACGCTGCCGACGCTGCCATCGGCCCGCACGACGATTTCCAGAACGACGTCACCCGCGAGACCGCGGCGCCGCGCTTCCTCGGTGTAGTCCGGCTTGACCTCGCGGACGATCGCAGGAGGCGTAATGCCGCTCCCCGGGCGGTATGGCCC
>JBKPLP010000205.1:0-6407 GCA_046731735.1 Acidobacteriota bacterium | reverse complement strand
CATGGTAGCGCGGCGCGCAGCAAAAGACGATCCTGTCCGTCTGCGCAGAAATACTGCGATTGCTCCACGTAATCCCGCCACCCCAGCGGAGGTGCGATCGGCCAACCGGCTGGCCGCGATCCAACCGATTAGCGCGGCCGTTCCGTGGTGGGGTCGTCTCGTGTGCGATGAGCGGTCCTGGCCGATGTGAAACTGATGTCGCAGCTGCTGAGCTGTCGCGCAAAGGCGGCGCGATCCGCACCTCGACGGCCGCTCGCTTTCGCGGCCGCCTTCAAGGGGTTCGTTCGCCAACTTACTTCATTATGAAAAGTATTCTGTTTATAGGAGCCAAGCCCGAGAGCTTTACTGCGATTTCCCTCTCGCGGTAATCGGCCAGATCACCTCTACCTTGTCCTTTCGGATGCCGTACATCTGGTCGTACTCGTTCACCACCGGGTCGCAGTGCGGCACGATCAACTCGAGCATGTCGCCGATCTTGTACGGCTTCGACGGCGGTGTCGTGAACCGGATGCTACCGAACTCGTCGGAGCCGGCGCTGTACTCCATGGCCGGCTCCCCGATGACCGCAGGTGCCGGCGTGTTGAGCGTCAGTGCCTTGCTGCCGGCATCGGTCGTCAACCGCCCGGGGAACCGGTTGTTCATGACCGTGGTCAGCACGGTGAGCGACGGCGCGAAGTCGGTGTACACCTCGTCGCCATTCTCGCTGCCAATCGCCAGATACTGCATGTCCATGAACAGGTAGCTGCCGACCTGCACGTCGGTGAATCCGGGCACCGCATGCATGATGTTGTAGGTGCCGGTCCCGCCGCCGCTGAAGATTTCCGTGTTCAGGCCGGACTTCTTCATCGCCTCGAACGTCGCGGCGTTCGGCTCGATGGCCTTGAGCGCGCGCTCCCTGCGGGCGGCAAACCCCTTCGCATGCTGAACGCCGCCGTCGTACGACAGCATGCCGCGCAGCTTCAGGTTGGGCAGCTTGTCGATCAGCTGCGCGAGCGCCAGCGCTCCCTCTCCCGCAGGAATCCCGCTCCGCGTCCCGACCGCCACGTCGATCACCACATCGGCCACGACACCCGCCGTCTTCGCCGCCTCGGACAGATCCCGGGCGTTCTGTTCCTCGTCGACAGCCTGAATGAAATCGGGGTGCGCCTTCCGGAGGGCCATCGCCCGCCGGATCTTGTTCTTCGACGGGTTCGATGTCGTCATCAGGATCTTGCCGATGCCGCTGGCGGCCAGCGCTTCGGCTTCACTGAGCTTGGCGCAGCAGACGCCGATCGATCCGGTGGCGAGCTGGTATTTCGCGATCGCGGCGCACTTGTGCGTCTTGGCATGCGGACGGCTTGGCAGGCCGTATTTCTTCAGCGCCCCCTGCATCGTCTGGACGTTCTTCTCCATCTTGTCCAGATCGACGCATAGCGCCGGTGTATCGAGCTCCCACTTCGACACCCCAGGCTTGACGTGCCCTTCGACAGTCATGGCCCGCATCTCGCCGGCGGTGTAACCCTTGACCGGCTTCGGGATCCAGAGAAACGCTGACGCCGCGCCCGCGGCCGTCAGGAAGGAACGACGCGATAAGCCGGAGCTTCGTGAAGGCATCTCGGTCTCCGTGATGTGGTGTCAGGATTCTAGGAGTCCGGCAGCCTCGGGTCAAACCAGTCCGCGCGTCAGCTCAGGCGGCGGGCGGCTATCCCGTTTCGCGGCGGGGCGGTTTATTTCTGTTGGGCGAACACGTCGGCCACCTTCATCGCGAGAGCGGCGGTGTTGGCGTGCGCGATGTTCGACGCCACGGCAACGGCGATCCCATTGTCACGGCGGGTCATCAGCGACATCACGCTTCCGCCTGCGAGCTGGCCGTTGACGCTGTCTGCTTTCGTCGCCACGGCGAAGCGGACGAGATCGGACGGCGTGGAATAGAACGCCTTCCCATCCGCGCAGCACGCCAGGTCGCGCATGTACATCAGTCGTCGTCCCTGGCGGGGATCTGTCGTGTCTCCCCGCCATCGTGTCGCAGGGACGTAAAACGTCGCGCGGTCGCCCGGCAATGGATACTCAGCCGGGGCCAGGCCGATTGGCTGGAAGATGAGGTGGCGCATGAGGGTGAAGGGCGGGAAGTCCTCCCCCGGCTCGCCGATCTGCTCCGGACTCCACTCCGTCGCCGGCTCGGCGCCGCTGTTCGTCAGCCCGAGCGGCGCAACAGCGGACGCCACCGCGGACGACGCCGTGCCGATGTTGAATCGGGTAGCCGGTGTGACGGGCGTCCGCGTGCCAACGTCCCTCCATCCGAACCCTTCGGACCAGACGATGCCCGCGCCCGTGCCGACCGCGATCGAGAGTCCAGGCAGGTTCTGCTCCACGATAGCCGCGCGCACCAGCGGCCGCGCGCGATCGACCGCCACCGCCCATTGTGGCGAGGGTGCCGACCCGACGACCGACGGCACATCCGGCGGTTGCGCGAAGAGAGGCGCTGCGGCGGTGGCCGCATGGGTGAGAACTGCGGCGAACGCGGCAAGGCCCAGGCCGAGGGCGACGAGGGCGAATGCCTTCACGGGGTTCGTCATGTGCCAACACTCCCCAGACCAGCGTGAAACCGCGGAGGCCGCTGCTGGCAGCCATCCTACTTACTTTACAATGGAAAGTTCTCTGTGTCAAGGTGGTCGATCGATCCCGCGGTGCGGCCACATTTTATGCGGCTACGATGGTCTTGTGCCAAGCCCTCGTAGTCGGATCAAAAACAGGACCAGTCGTCAGCCCGAAATTTTAGTCCCGCTCACGCGCGGTCACGGGACGCTGCGCTCCCAGATTGAGGTGGCGTTGCGGCAGGCGGCCCGCTCGGGTCGGCTCGCTCCGAACAGCGCGCTGCCCTCGTCACGAGCTCTCGCTCACGACCTGGGCGTTTCTCGAGGCGTCGTGGTTGGCGCGTATGAGCAATTAACAGCCGAAGGTTTTCTGATCGCTCGCCCGGGCGGGCGGACGGTGGTGGCCCCGCGCGTGAAGCGTCTCGATTGGCGTCTGGAGGCTCACCCTCCTGCCAGGCTGCGCTACGACTTCAAACCCGGCCTTCCCGACGTGCGGGAGTTTCCGCATCGCGATTGGAACCGCGCGACGAAGATCGCTTTGAGAACCGCGACCGATAACGACCTTGGCTATGGTGATCCTCGCGGTTCGCCCCGGCTGCAGGTGGGTCTTGCCGAGTATCTCGGACGTGTGCGCGCCGTCGACACCGTTCCCGGTCAGGTTCTGATCTGCGCAGGAGTGACCCAGGCGCTTGGACTGGCCGTGAGGGCATTGGCGACATTGGGTATCCGCGAGGTCGCCGTCGAAAATCCGTCACACCCCGATCTGCCCCGGCTCGTCGCGAGCGCCGGGGCGACGCCTGTCGCGGTGCGCGTGGATGAACACGGTCTCGTTGCCGGTGACCTGGCGAACACCCGTGCGCGCGCGGTCATCGTCACGCCTGCGCATCAGTTTCCTAACGGGGCCGTGCTCTCCGCGCAGCGCCGGCTCGAGCTGCTGGCGTGGGCATCCGCGTCCGGCGGTTTCGTCATCGAAGACGACTACGACGCGGAATACCGCTACGACACGGCGCCGGTCGGGGCGATGCAGGGATTGGCGCCCGATCGCATTGTCTACACGGGGTCCGCGAGCAAGATTCTCGCGCCCGGACTGCGGTTGGGATGGATGTGCCTGCCGCCGGTGCTGCTCGCTCCGGCGGCCGACGCGAAGAAGCTCGCAGACCTGGGATCGCCGTCTATCGATCAGCTCGTCTACGCGGAATTCATCGCGAGCGGCGGACTGGACCGGCATCTGAGACGGATGCGTCTCTTGTATCGTGCGCGGCGGGACGCGCTGGTACGCGGGTTGGCCGCACGGAAGTCTTGGATCGTGCGGGGAGAGGCAGCAGGCCTGCACCTCGTCGTCACACTGCCACCGCGAGCTGACGAATCGCACGCTGTCGAGCGCGCTCGCGTGCGCGACGTCGCTTTCTATCCGATGTCCCAATACTGGCGAGGCCGGCGGCCGCCCGGCGATGCGGCACTCGTATTCGGGTATGGACATCTCACGGAACACGAAATCGAAGTCGGCCTGAGCCACGCATTCGGTCGCTGACCTCGAGACTTCTCAGGTGTAGTCCAGTCTCGCTGGTCCTTTTTCTGACGCGAAACTGGGTCTTTTCATAAGGCCGATATCGCGGTATCCAATCCGTCGGACGCGTTGATGGCGATTACAATCCGGCCGTGTGATGAGAACGACCTTCCTGAGCTGCTTGCTCTCTGCAACGATGCCGCGCTCGCTTACCGTGGCGCCATAGCGGCGGATCTGTGGACGGAGCCGTATCTGTCGGACGTCGAACTGCGGCACGAGATCGCCAGTGGTGTCACGTTCTTCGGAGCGGTCGAAGACGGTGACCTCGTCGGCTTGATGGGACTCCAGCATATTGAGGACGTCACGTTGATTCGCCACGCATATACGCGTAGCGAACGACAGGGACAGGGTATCGGCAGCACGCTGCTCTCGCACCTCCGATCGCGGACGACACGTCCGGTCCTCATCGGCACGTGGAGCGCTGCCACGTGGGCGATCCGCTTCTACGAGCGGCACGGATTCAGGTTGATTGACGAGCAGCTTCGCGATCCGGTGCTGCGGCGCTACTGGACGATTCCGGACAGGCAGATCGAGGAGTCGGTGGTGCTGGCGGACGCCCAGTGGTTTCGCGCCTCCGATGACCAGTACGCGCTCAATGACCCCGGCGTTCTGCGACGCGATAGCAAGTTGACGATGGACCCGTCGATATGATCCACGAACGAACCACTGGAGCGTTTTCAGCGCAGGTCGCCGCAAGGATCGGCGGCGTGCTCTACTTGATGATTATCGCGGCCGGCCTGTTCGCGGAAGCCTTCGTCCGCAGTCGCTTGATTGTGCCCGCCGATGCAGCAGCCACAGCCACGAACATCCTGGCGCACGAGACATTATTCCGCCTGGGCATCGCCGCTGACCTGTCGACATTCCTGTGCGCGATCGTCGTCACCGTGATCCTGTACGCGTTGCTGCAGTGTGTGAACAAGGACTTGGCGCTGCTGATGCTTCTCTTCAACATGGCACAAGATGCCATCGGTGGGCTGAACGCGCTCAACACGTACCGAGCCTTACAAGTCCTGCGTGGTTCGAACTATTTGACGGTGTTCAGTCTCGAGCAGCGATATGCGATGGCCTTGCTGGCGTTGAGGGGCCACGCGGTGGGCTTCAGTATCGCTCTGATGTTTTTTGGTGTGTCGTGCGTCGCATTGGGGTATCTCACTTTCAAGTCAGGCTTTCTACCCAGAGTCCTCGGCGTCTTGATGGCGATCGCTGGCGCTTGCTACTTTTTCAACAGCTGGGCGGAGATCCTTGCGCCGCGCGTGGCGTCCATTCTCATCCTGCTGCCTGCGTTCGTCGGCGAGCTGGCATTTGCCTCGTGGCTCGCGATCAAGGGACTGAACGTGATGAAGTGGCAATCCTGTCAGCGGGCCAACTCGCCGTAGCTCGCAGTTGATCGTGCGCGAGCGGAGGCGGATAGGTTGATGTCCGCCTGCGCACGCTTCCGCCTACGCCGCTGTGCGGCTCCGGCGGACAAGTCGCGTGCTATGGCGAGACAGCCTTCGCGTGAACGAAACGCTCGCCGTGAAAATGGGCCAGGCCGTAGGCCTGGCCTAGCCGAAGCCCGCTCGCGTGTCAGGCGGGCGAAGGCTGGCGGAGAGAGTGGGATTCGAACCCACGGTAGAGTTTCCCCTACACACGCTTTCCAAGCGTGCTCCTTCAACCACTCGGACATCTCTCCGTTTAGAATCAACGGTTTACGGACGGTCGTAAACGCATTATCTCAGAATTGTGATAGGTCTCCTAATCTTCTTCGATCACTTACGGCGATCTTGCCGAGTTGGATTGCGCACGTTGCCCCCTGCGCGCATCGACGCCATCAGTTGCGTCGGCATCACGAACAGCGCTCTGTCAGGCCCTTCTGACTGAACGACGCCGAGCCTCCGCACGAGTGTATCGGCGACGTCGGTACTGGCAGCTTCGGGCAGAGCGGCCAGCCGCACGCACAGAGTGTCGGCAACCGTTGGCATCGCAAGAAGGTCTCACAGGCGAGACGTTTGGGCAGGCTGGCGTAATCGGATGAGTGATAATCCCTCACCCGACGTTCATGGTGGTTCACGAAGTCCTTCACGAATCAGATGCCCGCTACGGAGGGTGGCGCGTCGCGTTCGCGTCGGCCGTCTCGTGGTTCCTCGCCTCGAGCCTCATCTACACGTTTGCCGTGTTCTTCAAGCCATTGGCAGCGGAGTTCTCCTGGTCACGCGAAGTTGTCGCGTCAGCCTACGGATTGATGGCTATCACGTCGGCGATCTCTGCTCCGCTCTTCGGGTTCGCCC
>JBKPLP010000204.1:0-33814 GCA_046731735.1 Acidobacteriota bacterium | reverse complement strand
GAAAATACAACCCGACGTCGCCCGGCCGGCGGTTCCAGACGGTGCAGGTGTTCGACGAGGTCACGACGACCGAGCCGTACAAGCCGCTCGTCGAGCCGCTGCGGAAGTCCGGCGGCCGGAACAACCACGGCGAGCTGACGTCGTGGTGGCGCGGCGGCGGACACAAGCGCAACTACCGCATCATCGACTTCAAGCGCGACAAGCGCGACATCCCGGCGAAGGTCTCGACGATCGAGTACGACCCCAACCGCTCGGCGCGCATCGCGCTGCTGACCTACGCCGACGGCGAGAAGCGCTACATCCTGCAGCCGCTCGGGCTGAAGGTGGGCGACACGATCGTCGCGGGTGACAACGTCGACATCCTGCCGGGCAACGCGCTTCCCCTCAAGAACATTCCGCTGGGCACGCAGATCCACAACGTGGAGCTGAAGCCGGGCAAGGGGGGCCAGATCGCGCGCAGCGCCGGGTCGTCGGTGCAGCTGGTCGCGAAGGAAGGCGAATACGCGTCGGTCAAGATGCCGTCGGGTGAAATCCGCAAGATCAACGTCGAGTGCCTTGCCACGGTCGGACAGGTCGGCAACGTCGACCACGAGAACGTGTCGGTCGGCAAGGCGGGACGGAGCCGGTGGCTTGGCAAACGGCCGCACGTGCGCGGCGTCGCGATGAACCCGGTCGATCATCCGCTCGGTGGCGGTGAAGGGAAGACCTCGGGTGGACGTCATCCGGTGTCGCCCTGGGGCCAGCCGACCAAGGGGTACAAGACGCGCAACCGCAAAGCGACCGATCGATTCATCGTTCAGAGAAGGCAGAAATAGTTGTCAGCCATCAGCTGTCAGCGTCAGCACATTGCTGGCGAGTGAGAGCTGAACGCTGAGAGCTGAAAGCTGAGAGCTGTCAGATATGTCCAGATCATTAAAAAAGGGTCCATTCGTCGACGTTCCGCTGCTCGAGAAAGTGGAAGTCATGAACCGCGGCGGCGAGAAGAAGGTCATCAAGACCTGGTCGCGGCGCTCGACGGTCATCCCGGAAATGGTCGGTCACACCATCGCCGTCCACAACGGGCGGAAGTTCATCCCGGTGTACGTGACGGAAAACATGGTCGGGCACAAGCTCGGCGAGTTTGCGCCGACGCGCACGTTCAAAGGGCACACGACGAAGAGCGACAAGGCGGCGGCAGTGGCCGCGCCGGCGGCGGCGGCGCCCGCCAAGGCGGGTGCGTAATGGCGGTCCAGGCACACGCGACGGCGAAATACGTCCGCACCTCGGCGCAGAAGGCGGGCCTGGTGCTCGATCTGATTCGCGGCCGCGACGTGAACAGCGCGCTGGCGACGCTGCGCTACGCGCGTAAAGGCGTCGCGCGCGACATCGAGAAAGTGCTGCGCTCCGCGATCGCCAACGCGTCGCAGAAGGACGGCTTCGGCGGCGACGTCGAGAACCTCTACGTCAATGCGTGCTACGCGAACCAGGGACCGTCGCAGAAGCGGATCCGTCCCGCCCCGATGGGCCGGGCCTTCCGCGTCGTCAAGCGCACCGCGCACCTGACGGTGCAGGTCGCCGAGCGGCCGGTGCACATCGCCGCCACGCCGGAACCGGCGGCACCGCCCACCCGCGCCGGCGAAGGCGGGACGCGCGCCGGAGACAGCCGGCCGAAGCGCCCGCGCGGCGCGAAGCCGAAGGCGAAGGCGAAGCCCGCCGCGAAGAAGCAGGCCACGGCGAAGCGGGCGACGAAATCCGGCGCCGGAAGGAAGAAGACCGCAAGCAAAGGCGGCCGCGCGAAGACGACGAAGAGCTGACGGCTGATAGCTGTCAGCTGACAGCTGATGGAGACTTATGGGTCAGAAAGTACATCCGCACGGGTTTCGGCTCGGCTTCAATAAAACGTGGCGCTCGCGGTGGTTCGCCGACAAGGACTACTCGAAGCTGCTGCACGAAGACCTCAAGCTGCGCGACACGCTGAAGACGCGCTTCGCGCACGCGGGGGTCTCGAAGATCGAGATCGAGCGCGCCGCCAACAAGCTGAAGATCGACATCTACACCTCGCGCCCCGGCATCATCATCGGCCGCAAGGGCACCGAGGTCGACAAATTGAAGCAGGAGATCCAGAAGAAGACCAACCGGGAGGTCTTCATCAACATTCAGGAGATCCAGAAGCCGGAGCTGGACGCGCAGCTGATTGGCGAATCGGTGGCCATGCAGCTGGAAAAACGCGTGGCCTTCCGCCGCGCGATGCGGAAAGCGGTCGAATCGGCGCTGCGCTTCGGCGCGCGCGGGATCAAGGTGCGCGTGTCGGGGCGGCTGAACGGCGCCGAGATCGCGCGGTCCGAGTGGTATCTGCACGGCCAGCTGCCGCTGCAGACGCTGCGCGCGGACATCGACTACGGATTCGCGGAGGCCAGCACCACGTACGGCCAGATTGGCGTGAAGGTGTGGCTCTATAAAGGCGAGCGTCTGGTGCCGCGCATCGGACGCGAGGAAGATTATCGCGCGCCGCGGCGGCCGGCGGGTCGCGCGTAGAAAGGCTCCAGGGCTTCATGGCTTCATGGCTTCAAGACCCTGAAGCCCGAAGCCCTGAAGCCCCGAAGCCTGACAGGGATACAGAACCATGTTGATGCCGAAGAAGGTCAAGTACCGGAAGCAGCAGCGCGGCCGGATGGCGGGGAAGGCGTGGCGCGGATCCGACGTGTCGTTCGGCGACTACGGCCTGAAGGCGCTCGAGCCGTGCTGGATGACGGCGCGGCAGATCGAGGCGGCGCGTGTCGCCATGACCCGTTTCGTCAAGCGCGGCGGGAAGATCTGGATCCGCGTGTTTCCGGACAAGCCGATTACCAAGAAGCCGCAGGAGACGCGCATGGGCAAAGGCAAGGGCGCCCCGGAAGAGTGGGTGTGCGTCGTGCGTCCCGGCCGCATCCTGTTCGAGATGGAGGGGGTCAGCGAAGCGGATGCGCGCAAGGCGATGCAGCTCGCGTCGGCGAAGCTCCCGATCAAGACGAAGTTCGCGACCCGGTTCGCAGAGGAGAAAGCGTCGTGAAGATAGCGGAGTTCCGCGACTTCGCGGTCGACGAACTGCGTCACCGCGAGAAGGAAATGGACGACCAACTGTTCCGCTTGCGGATCCAGAAGTCGATGGGGCAGCTCGAGGCGGCACACAAGCTCAAGTCCGTGCGGCGCGACCTCGCGCGCCTGAAGACGGTGCTGCGCGAGAAGGAGACGGCGTAACTCATGGCCACGAAAGCTGAAATCACCGGTCTGGTCGTCAGCGACAAGATGACCAAGAGCGTTGTCGTGGCGGTCGAGCGCCAGGTGCGGGACCCGCTCTACGGCAAGACCCAGAAGCGGACGTCGAAGTTCCTCGCGCACAACGAGCAGGAAGGCGTGAAGATCGGCGACCGCGTGGCGATCGTCGAATCGCGGCCGATGAGCCGCCGCAAGCGCTGGGTCGTGACGCGCGTGGTCGAGAAGGCAAAGGAGATCTAGCCATGATCCAGATGCGTTCGATCCTCGACGTCGCCGACAACTCCGGCGCGCGCAAGATCGCCGCGATCAACCCGATCGGCGGATCGACCGGACGCTACGCGCGGCTGGGCGACATCATCACGGCGTCGGTCAAGGAAGCGACCCCGGACGGCAATATCAAGAAGGGGCAGGTGGTGAAGGCGGTCATCGTGCGCACGCGCAAGGAGCAGCGGCGCAAGGACGGCAGCTACATCCGCTTCGACCGGAACGCCGCGGTGCTGATCAACGACCAGAACGAACCGATCGGCACCCGCGTGTTCGGCCCGGTGGCGCGCGAGCTGCGCGAGCGCAAGTTCATGAAGATTATTTCGCTGGCGCCTGAAGTGCTGTAGGCGGGGTCTGAAGACCCCGCCCTACGCGAGACTGTAGGCCGGGGTCTTTAGACCCCGGCGAACCCGGAACGAGACATATGGCGAGACTCGATACACCGATTCGGAAGAACGACAACGTCGTGGTGATCACCGGCAAGGATCGCGGCAAGCGCGGACGCGTGCTCAAGGTGATCGCGGACAAGAACCGCCTCATTGTCGAGGGCGTGAACATCATCAAGCGGCATACCAAGCCGAACCCGCAGCGTCAGATCAAGGGAGGCCTGGTCGAGCGCGAGGCCGGCCTGCACGCGTCGAACGTCCAGGTGGTGTGCCCGGAGTGCGGCAAACCGACCCGCCTCGGGCGCAAGGTGCTCGGTGACGGGCGGAAGGTCCGGATCTGCCGCAAGTGCGAGGGAGTGGTCGACAAATGAGCCGCCTGAAGGAACGTTACGAGAAAGAGGTCGTGCCGGCGCTGAAGAAGGAGTTCGGCTACGGCAACGTGATGGCGATCCCGAAGATCGAGAAGATCGTCGTCAACATGGGGCTCGGCGAGGCGACGCAGAACGCGAAGATTGTCGACACCGGCGCCGACGAAGTGGCGCGCATCACCGGCCAGAAGCCGGTCGTGACCCGCGCCAAGAAGTCGATCGCGCAGTTCAAAGTCCGCAAGGGCATGCCGATCGGCGCCATGGTGACGCTCCGCGGCGAGCGGATGTGGGAATTCCTCGATCGGCTGATTGCCGTCGCGCTGCCGCGCGTCCGCGACTTCCGCGGCGTTTCGCCGCGCGGGTTCGACGGCCGCGGCAATTACACGCTCGGCCTCAAGGATCAGCTGCTGTTCCCCGAGATCGACTACATGAAGGTCGACAAGGCGCGGGGCATGAACATCTCGGTCGTGACGACCGCGAAGTCGGACGAGGAGTCGCGCAAGCTGCTGCAGCTGCTCGGCATGCCGTTCAGGGCGTCGTAACTGGGGTGTGGGATGCGGGATCCGGGATACGGGATGCGGGATCCGATTCAAGGATTCAACGATTAGGGATTCGTGATTAGGGATTAGGGATTCGAAAACGATATGGCTACCACCGCCAAGATCGCAAAAGAAGTGAAGCCGGCCAAGTTCAAGATCCGGCTGCGCAATCGCTGCAACCGCTGCGGGCGCCCTCGCGCGTACATGCGCAAGTTCGCACTCTGCCGTCTGTGCTTCCGCAAGCTTGCACTCGAGGGAGACATTGCCGGCGTCACGAAGAGTAGCTGGTAACTGGCGGCCGCTGGCAAGCTGGTAAGTTTCGTAGGGCCGGGGTCTTAAGACCCCGGCCTACAACACAACGAGAACCAAGAGTTATGACCGATCCAATTTCAGACATGCTGTCGCGGATCCGCAACGCGACGATCGGCCGGCACGCCCGGGTCGAGATGCCGTCGTCGCGCCTCAAGGTCGAGATCGCCCGCATCCTCGAGAGCGAAGGCTACATTCAGGGCTTCAAGGTGCTGGAGGCGCAGGAAGGGGAGCGCGCGCAGGCGCAGCTTCGCGTCTTCCTGAAATACGGTCCGCGCGGCGAGCGCGTGATTACCGGCATCCAGCGGGTCAGCCGCCCCGGCCGCCGCGTCTATTTCGGCCGCGACGATGTCCCTGATGTGTTGGCGGGGCTCGGCACCAGCATCCTCACGACGTCGCGCGGCGTCATGACGGGGCGCGAGGCGGTCCGGGCGGGTGTCGGTGGGGAAGTCCTCTGTAACGTGTGGTAGGAAGCCATCAGCTATCAGCCATCAGCTGTCAGCGTGAAGCTGAGGGATCGAAAGCTGAGAGCTGAAAGCTGAAAGCTGAGAGCTATTTAACATGTCACGAATTGGTAAGAAGCCCATCGTCATTCCCAAGGGCGTGAAGGTCGAGCCGCAGCCGGGCGTCGTGGAAGTGCAGGGCCCGAAGGGCAAGCTGCGCCAGCCGCTGCCGGCCGGCATCGGATTCGAGGTGGAGGGGGAGCAGCTCCACGCGCGCACGCTCCGCGAAGATCCCGCGCTCGGCAAGTTCCACGGCCTGGCGCGCAGCCTGGTGGCGAACGCGGTCCGCGGTGTCACCGAAGGGTTCCGCAAGGATCTCGACATCGTGGGCGTTGGGTATCGCGCCGAGCTCAAGGGCAAGCAGGTGGTGTTCGCGCTCGGCTACTCGCATCCGGTCGTGTTCGATATCCCGCCGGGGATCGAGATCGCGATCGACAAGCAGACGCACATCACCGTGACCGGGATCGATCGCCAGGCGGTCGGCCAGGTCGCGGCGAACATCCGCCGCCTGCGCAAGCCGGATCCGTACAAGCAGAAGGGCGTGCGCTACACCGGCGAAGTGCTGAAGAAGAAGGCGGGGAAGACAGGGGCGAAGTAATGTTGGCGGGGTCTGAAGACCCCGCCCTACACGTAGGGCCGGGTCTTTAGACCCGGCCAAGAGAATTATGAAGATCAAGACGAACAAAGATCGGCGCACGCGGATTGGGCTGCGTCAGCGGAAGCGGATCGCCGGCACGCCCGAGCGGCCGCGGCTGCGCGTGTTCCGCAGCGTCTCGCACATCTACGCGCAGGTGATTGACGACATGTCCGGAAAGACGCTGGCCGCGGCGGCGAGCACCGAGCCGTCGCTGAAAGGCACGTTTTCGGGCAAGACGCGCGGCGGCAACGTCGAAGGGGCCAAAGCGCTCGGCAAGACGATCGCGGACCGTCTCAAGGAAAAGGGGATCACGCGCGTCGTGTTCGACCGTGGCGGATTCCTCTATCACGGCCGCATTCGGGCGGTGGCTGAAGCGGCCCGCGAAGCGGGGTTGGAATTTTAGCTGGAATTCTAGTAGGGCGGGGTCTTAAGACCCCGCCCTACCCTGGAAACTTATGATTGAAACACGCGAAAAGATCGACCCGTCGCAGCTGGATCTCAAGGACACGGTCGTCAACATCAGCCGCGTCACGAAAGTCGTCAAGGGCGGCAAGAACCTGAGCTTCAGCGCGCTGGTCGTGGTCGGCGACGGACACGGCGTCGTGGGCTTCGGCGTCGGCAAGGCGAAGGAGGTTCCCTCGGCGATCAAGAAGGGGATCGAGGCGGCGAAAAAGTCGCTGATTCGCGTTCCGCTCGCCGGCACGACGGTGCCGCACCCGGTGCTCGGCCGCTTCGGCGCTGGACAGGTGCTGCTCAAGCCGGCGCCGGACGGCACCGGCATCATCGCCGGCGGCGCCGTTCGCGCGGTCGTGGAATCGTGTGGCATTCAGAACGTGCTGACCAAGTCCATCGGCTCCGCCAACTCGCACAATGTCGTCCGCGCGACATTCGCCGGACTGAAGGGCCTGAAGGACCCCGGCGCCGTGCGGAAGCTGCGCGGCAAGGAAGAGCAGGAGGGAGACCTCGCTGCGACGACGCGGTAACCGACCATGGCGAAGAAAAGCGCAAAGAAGAAAGACGCCGGCCGAAAGGTGAAGATCACCCTCGTCAGGAGCCCGATCGGGTTCAACCGGACGCAGGCAGCCACCGTGCAGGGCATGGGGCTTCGCCGAATTGGCCACAGCGTCGAGTTGGTGGACACACCCGCGACGCGCGGCATGATCCTCAAAGTACGCCACCTCGTCACGGTCGAAGAGTAAAGATTATGGACCTCTCAAATCTGCGTCCTCCCAAGGGCGCGAAACATTCGAAGAAGCGCGTCGGCCGCGGCCAGGGCTCGGGCCAGGGCGTTCAGGCGGGGCGCGGCCACAAGGGCGCGAAGTCGCGTTCGGGATTCAAGCGCAAGCGCGGGTTCGAAGGCGGCCAGATGCCGCTGCACCGGCGCGTGCCCAAGCGCGGATTCCACAATCTCTTCCGCGAGGAGTTCGAGGTCGTCAACCTCGACACGCTCGGCCAGCGTTTCGACGCCGGCATCGAAGTGACGCCGGAGCTGCTGCGGGAGAAGGGGCTCGTGCACCGCGCCGGCAAAATCAAGGTGCTCGCGCGCGGCGAGATCGCGAAGGCGCTGACCGTGCGCGCGCACAAGTTCAGCGGGAAGGCGGCCGAGAAGATCGCGGCCGCAGGTGGCAAGGCCGAAGTTCTCGCGTAAGCAGGGCTTTATGGAAAGCGTCAAAAACATCTTCGCGGTCGCCGACCTCCGGAAGCGTGTGCTGTTCACGCTCGGGCTGCTCGCCGTCTATCGCGTCGGCGGCAAAATCCCGACGCCGGGGATCAATCCCGACGCGCTGCGGGCGCTGGTCGAACAGGCAGCCAACACGATGTTCGGGCTCTACGACATGTTCTCGGGGAAGAACCTGTCGCAAATGACGATCTTCGCGCTGGGCATCATGCCCTACATCAGCTCGTCGATCATCCTGCAGCTGCTCACCGTCGTCTGGCCGTATCTCGAGCGGCTCTCGAAGGAAGGGGAGCTGGGCCGGCGGAAGATCACGCAGTACACACGCTACGGCACGATCATCCTCAGCGTCGTGCAATCGCTGGGCATCGCGTACTTCCTCGAGAAGAACACGGGGATCGCGGGTGGCCTGCCGCTCGTCTACAACCCGGGCTGGGGCTTCCGCCTCATGACCATCTTGACGCTGACGACCGGCACGACGTTCATCATGTGGCTCGGCGAGCAAATCACCGAACGCGGCATCGGCAACGGCATGTCGCTGATCATCTTCGCGGGCATCGTCGTCAACCTGCCGCACGCCGTGCTGCTGACCTTCGAACAGCTGCGCACCGGGCAGATGGGCATCGTGCGCCTGCTGCTGCTCATCCTGCTCATGGTCGCGGTCATCGCCGCGATCGTGTTCGTGGAGCGCGGGCATCGGAGGGTGACGGTCCAATACGCGAAGCGGGTGGTCGGCCGCCGGATGTACGGCGGGTCGAGCACGCACATCCCGTTGAAGGTGAACACCGGCGGCGTCATCCCGGTGATCTTCGCGTCGTCCATCCTGGCGTTTCCGGCGACGCTCGCGCCGCTCATCCAGGAAGGCGGACGGCTCGGCTGGCTGCGCGCGCCGATCGAACAGATCGCGCCCGGCATGCCGCTGCACGACCTGCTGTACGTCGTCGGCATCATCTTCTTCTGCTATTTCTACACGGCGATCATCTTCAACCCGGACGACGTCGCCGAGAATATGCGGAAGTACGGCGGGTTCATTCCCGGCATCCGTCCCGGCAAGCGGACCGCGGAATACATCGACACGATCCTGACGCGCATCACGCTGGTCGGCGCCATCTATCTCGCGATCGTCGCGATTCTGCCGCAGTTTCTCATCAGCGGGTTCAAGGTCGCGCCGATCCCGTTCATCGGTGAAAAGCTCGATGCCGTGCTGCCCAAGTTCATTACCGAAGGCATGAACGTGGCGTTCTACTTCGGCGGCACATCGCTGCTGATCATCGTCGGCGTGGCGATGGACACGGTGCAGCAGGTCGAATCACAGCTCATCATGCGCCACTACGACGGGTTCATGAAGAAGACGCGGATCCGGGGACGACGGGGACAGTAGTGGCAGCTCCCCAGGACGGCTGTCCCGGCGCTGTCAACGTCGTGATGCTCGGGCCTCCGGGCGCGGGCAAGGGGACCCAGGCGGAGCGGCTCTCGCGCACCCGCAAGGTGCCGAAGATCTCGACCGGCGACATCCTGCGCGAGGCGGTGCAGGGTTCCACGGAGATCGGCCGCGCCGCCAAGGCGACGATGGAAGCGGGTAACCTGGTCGGCGACGACATCATGATCGCCATCGTCCGGGATCGCCTCGACCGCGAGGATGCGCGGTGCGGCTTCGTGCTCGACGGCTTCCCGCGCACCGTGGTGCAGGCGAGCGCGCTCGACACCATGGTGGAGGGGCGAGGGCCGGTCGTCGTGCTCGATATCGTGGTTCCCGAGGATGTGCTGGCCCGCCGGCTCTCGACGCGGCGCATCTGCGGCAAGTGCGGATCGAACGCGGCGCCGGAGTGGACGGCGGCGTGCGGCAAGTGCGGCGGCGCCCTGATCACGCGGGTCGACGACGGGATCGACATCGTGCGGGAGCGCCTGAAGGTGTATCACCGGCAGACGAAGCCGCTCGTCGAGTACTACGCGGGTCGTCCGTCGTTCGCGTCGATTGACGGCGATCGTGCGCCGGATGTCGTCACCGCGGCGGTCGATGCCGCGGTGAACTCGGCGCTCGAGACCGCTGGACGCGGGGTGGCGTTGTGATCGTGTGCAAGTCGCCGTCGGAAATCGAGAAGATGCGCGCGGCGAATGCGCTCGTCGCGGACGTGCTCGCCGAGCTCGCCGCGATGGTGGCGCCGGGCGTCACGACCAGGGATCTCGACGCGGTCGCGGAGAAACTGGTGCGCGAGGCCGGCGCGGAGCCCGCGTTCAAGGGATACCGCGGGTATCCGAGCACGCTGTGCGCGTCGGTGAACGAGCAGGTCGTCCACGGGATACCCTCGGCGCGCCCGCTGGGCGCCGGGGACATCATCTCGCTCGACATGGGCGTGAAGCTGAACGGGTTCTACGGCGATTCGGCGGTGACGGTTCCGGTCGGCCCGGTATCGGATGAAGCCGCGAAGCTGCTGCGGGTTACGCGCGAAGCGCTCGAGAAAGGCATTGCGCAGGTTCGGGTCGGCGGCCGCGTGTCGGACATCGGCCACGCGATTCAGGAGCACGTCGAGGCGAACGGGTTCTCGGTGGTGCGCGAGTTCGTCGGCCATGGGATTGGCGCGGCGCTGCACGAGGAGCCGCAGATCGCAAACTACGGCGACCCCGGTCGCGGTCCCCGGCTGGCCGAGGGGATGACGCTCGCGATCGAGCCGATGGTGAACGTCGGACGGCCCGCGGTGAAGGTGCTGGCGGACGGGTGGACGGCGGTGACGAAGGACGGCAGCCTGTCGGCCCACTTCGAGCACACCGTTGCCGTCACCCAGGCGGGACCGCTGGTGCTGACCCGCCGCGCTCCCCTGGCGCCGGCGGTCGGTAGTGCCGGCGTTTAGGAGCTCGGGCCGGATTCCGGTGGTGCCGGCCTGACGCGAATGATCGAGAAGGATCCGCGCGAGCCAGAGCATCGCGGGATGACCGTCGAAGGGATCGTCCGGGAGACGCTGCCGTATGCGCAGTACCGGGTGGAGATCGACGGGCCGCGGCAGGTGACCGCGCATACGCCCGGGGGGGCAGGACGGAATTTCGTCCGCGTGCTGGTTGGTGATCGCGTGCGCATCGAGCTGTCGCCGAGGGACATCAACCGGGGGCGAATCGTGGCAGTGATCGAGAGGTGAAGAGGTGAAGCTACCTCCTACCTCCTGACAAGGATCAGTAAATGAAGGTTAGAGCATCGGTCAAGAGAATTTGCGACAAGTGCAAGATCGTGCGCCGCCAGGGAGTGGTGCGCGTGATCTGCACGAATCAGAAGCACAAACAGCGGCAGGGATAGCTCTCAGCTGTCAGCCGTCAGCTCTCAGTAGCTGATCGCTGAAAGCTGATAGCTGATAGCTACAAGGATCAAAAGAATGGCACGTATCGCAGGTGTCGATCTTCCGCGCACCAAGCGCATCGAGATCGGGCTCACGTACATCTACGGCATCGGGCGGAAGCGTTCGACGGACATCCTGGATGCCGCGGGCGTCAGCCCTGACATTCGCATCAAGGACCTGTCGGAAGACGACGTGCGCAAGATCAGCCGCGTCATCGAGGAACAGGGACGCGTCGAAGGGGATCTCCGCAAGGAGATCTCGATGAACATCAAGCGGTTGATGGAAATCGGGAGCTACCGCGGCCTGCGGCATCGCCGCAACCTGCCGGTACGCGGGCAGCGCACGAAGACGAACGCGCGGACGCGCAAGGGACCGCGCAAGGGCGCGGTGGCGAAGAAGAAGACGGTATAGAAGAAGACGGTGTAGGGCGGGGTCTTAAGACCCCGCCGCGACGGGTGAAAAAGAATGGCCAAGAACGAACCGATCGATGCGTCAGCGACTCCCGAAACGGGAGATAAGAAGAAGGCCGGACGTCCCGCGAAGAAGAAGGCGTTCAAGAAGCGCGGCGAGAAGCGGATTGTGCATCACGGGTTTGCGCACATCCAGGCCTCTTTCAACAACACCATCATCACCATCACCGATCCGGAAGGGGCAGTGGTGGCGTGGTCGAGCGCCGGCGGGATCGGCTTCAAGGGATCGCGCAAGGGGACGCCGTTCGCGGCCACCCAGGCGGCGATCGCGGCGGGGAACGCGGCCAAGGCGTTCGGCATGCGCAGCGTCGAAGTGCGCGTGAAGGGCCCGGGCGCCGGACGCGAGTCCGCGATCCGCGCGCTGCAGACGATTGGCATCGACGTGAAGTCGATTCGTGACGTCACGCCGATTCCGCACAACGGGTGCCGGCCGCCCAAAAGACGACGGGTCTAGCAAGTCATCAGCTATCAGCTGTCAGCTATCAGTTAGCGGTCAGCTGACGGCTGAGAGCTGATAGCTGAGAGCGACAAGGATCAAAAAGAATTATGGCACGTTACATCGGACCGGTTTGCCGGCTCTGCCGGCGCGAAGGGATGAAGCTCTTCCTCAAGGGAGAGCGCTGCTATACGGAGAAGTGCGCCATCGAGAAGCGCAACCTGCCGCCCGGACAGCACGGCAAGCTCCGGAAGGCGAAGCTGGTGGGCTACGGGCTGCAGCTGCGCGAGAAGCAGAAAGTGAAGCGCATCTACGGAGTGCTCGAGAACCAGTTCCGGCGCTACTTCGAGATGGCGGACCGGCAGCGCGGCATCACCGGCGAGACGCTGCTGCAGCTGCTGGAGCGGCGCTTCGACAACGTCATCTATCGTCTCGGGCTGGCGACCTCGCGCGCGCAGGCGCGGCAGCTGGTGCGCCACGGGCATTTCCTGGTCAACGCGCGCAAGGTCGACGTGCCGTCGTACTCGCTCAAGCCGGGCGACGTCATCACGGTGCGGGGCACCAGCGCGCAGAACACGACGATTCAGCACGCGATTGAAGAAGTGAAGGGACGCGGGATTCCCGAGTGGCTGACGTTCGACGCCGGGCAGTTGACCGGCCGCGTCAATCAGCTGCCGACTCGCGAGCAGATCAACCTGCCGGTGCAGGAACAGTTAATCGTGGAGTTGTACAGTAAATGATGAATGATGAATGATGAATGATGAATGATGAATGATGAAAGGAATGCCGAATGATGAACGATTCATCATTCATCATTCATCATTCATCATTGACAAGCGTAAGCAGAAGTAGCCCCTCGCCCGCAGCCTTCCCGGACCTGCGGTGGGAGGCGGGGAGCGAAACGGCAGGTCCGGCGGACGTTCGAGGTGAGCGTCTGAACTGAAAGGTCGAACGCAATGTTGTGGAAAGGTTTTCAGCGTCCGAAGCGGTTGGAATTCGAGCGCGAGACGCTCACGGATCGGTTCGGTCGGTTCTACGCGCAGCCCTTCGAGCGCGGCTTCGGCACGACCGTCGGCAATGCGCTCCGGCGCGTGCTGCTGTCGTCGATTGAAGGCGCGGCGGTGACGGCGGTCAAGATCGACGGTGTGCTCCACGAGTTCTCGCCGATTCCGGGGGTGGTCGAGGACGCCACCGACATCATCCTGAACCTCAAGCAGGTGCCGCTGAAGATGTACGTCGACACCACCAAGACCCTGTACCTCCGCGTCGACAAGGCAGGCGAGGTGAAGGCGCGCGACATCGAGACCGACGCGGACGTCGAGATCCTCGAGCCGGACGCGCACATCGCCACCGTCGCCGAAGGCGGCAAGCTCCACATGGAGATGCGCGTGAAGCGCGGCCGCGGCTATGTGTCGGCGGACAAGAACTTCGATGAGGACCTCGGCATCGGCTGGATCCCGATCGACTCAGTGCACTCGCCGATCAAGAAGGTCAACTACCTGGTCGAAGCGGCGCGCCTCGGACAGACGACCGACTACGACAAGCTGACCGTCGATGTCTGGACGAACGGATCGGTGACGCCGCGCGACGCGGTGTCGCTCTCGGCGAAGCTGATTCGTGACCACTTGAACATCTTCATCAACCTCGAAGAGGTCGGCGATCTGCAGCAGGACGCGACCGCGGATCAACCGCGCGCGGCGCTCAACGAGAACCTCGACAAGAGCGTCGAGGAGCTGGAACTGTCGGTCCGCTCCTACAACTGTCTGAAGAACGCGAACATCCGCACCATTCGCGAGCTCGTTCAGAAGACCGAAGGGGAGATGCTGAAGACGAAGAACTTCGGCCGCAAGTCGCTGAACGAGATCAAGGAAATCCTGTCGGGCATGGGCCTGAGCCTCGGGATGCGGCTCGATCAGCCGGCGCACGCGCAGGAATAAGGTGCTTCCGCCTGAAGGCGGAAGCTACCGGGATGCGGGATGCGTGATCCGGGATCCGATCGGATCCCGCGTCCCGGATCCCGGATCCCGACAAGGACGATCGGATCCCGGATACCTCATCCCGGATCCCGACAAGGATCAGAAACATGCGTCACAGAGTAGGACACCGAAAGCTCGGCCGCGTCACCGAGCATCGCATCGCGATGCTGCGCAACCAGGCCGAAGCGCTCATTCGCCACGAGCGGATCGAAACGACGGTTCCCAAGGCGAAGGAGCTGCGGCCGTTTGTCGAGCGGCTGATCACCATCGCCAAACGCGGCCTCGCCGGCGGAGAGGCCAACGGCAGGTCGCTCCATGCGCGGCGCCTGGTGCTCCGCGACATCCAGGATCGCGACGTCGTCGGCAAACTGTTCGACACGATTGCGCCGCGCTTCGAAGGGCGGCCGGGCGGGTATACCCGGATCCTCCGCATCGGCTACCGGCGCGGCGACAGCGCCGAGGTCGCGCAGATTGAGCTCGTCGGCAGCGAATTCAATCCGAACGCCGAGACCGAAAAGGCCGAAGCGGCGGCGGCCAAGGCGAAGGCGACGGGCGTCGGCGGCCGGCTGCGCGCGGCGGCCGAGCGGCTGCGCGGCAAGAAGGCCGAGAGCGGTGAAGAGGGCGAGGAAGGCGCGGAGAAGAAGACCAAGCCCGCACGCCCGAAGAACGAAAGCCGCGGCAAGGGCGGCGGGCGTACCGACACCCGTGGCAAGGGTGCAAAGACGACGGCGCCACGGAAGGCCGGTGGATCTTAGCGAGTAAGTGATAAGGAAAAAGGTAAAAGGAAAAAGGAAAAGAGCAGGACTCGTTGCGCTTTACCTTTTACCTTCTACCTTTTTCCTTTTACAGTCACAGAGCCGCCTCACACCTCCTCGGCGGCTTCGGTACCTCGTTCGGCTTTCGCGGCGGTGATAATCTTCCCGTGGAGATGGTTCGGCACTTCTTCGTAGTGCGAGAACTCCATGTGGTACGACCCACGGCCTCCCGTCGCTGACGTGAGGTGCTGCTCGTAGGTCAGCATCTCGGCCATGGGCACCTTGGCGCGAATGATCGTCGAGGCGCCGCGGGTGTCCATGCCGCCGATCCGTCCCCGCCGGCTGTTCAAATCACCCATCAGGTCTCCGGCGTAATCGCTCGGCGCGTACACTTCGACGTCCATCACCGGTTCGAGCAGCGTCGGGCGCGCGCGCGACATGCCGTCCTTGAACGCCAGCGACCCCGCCATCTTGAACGACAGCTCGTTCGAGTCCACGGCGTGAAACGATCCGTCGAACACGGTCGCGCGGAAATCCACCATCGGGTAGCCGGCGAGGAATCCGCGCATCCGCGAGTCCTGGATGCCCTTTTCCACCGCGGGGATGAACTGCCGCGGAATCGAGCCGCCGAAGATATCGTCGACGAACTCGAAGTCGCTGCCGCGCGGCAGCGGCTCGAACTTCACCTTGCAGTCGCCGAACTGCCCGTGGCCGCCGGTCTGCTTCTTATGGCGCCCGTGCGCCTCGGTGGACGCCGTGATCGTCTCCCGGTACGGTATGCGCGGCAGTTTCAGATTCACTTCGACGCCGAAGCGGCGCTTGAGTTTGGCGACCGTCACCTCGATATGCGACTGCCCCTGGCCGGCGAGCAGCAGCTCCTTCGTCTGCTGATCGCGCGTGTAATTGATCGTCGGATCTTCCTCCTGCAGCCGGTGGAGCGCGGTGCTGATCTTCTCTTCATCCCCGCGGCTCTTCGGCTCGATCGCGTACGAGATCACCGGCTCGGGGAACTTCGTGCCGGGTATGGTGAATCCCACCGCCTTGTCCGCGATCAGATCGTTCGTCTGGCTCTCCTTCAGCTTCGCCACCGCGCCGATGTCGCCCGCTTTGATCTCGGGAACGCTCGTCTGGGTCTTTCCCTGGAGCAGCACGAGATGGCCGAGCCGCTCCGGCACTCCCTTGGTGACGTTCTGCACGGTTGAATCAGCCTTCAGCGTGCCGGAGAGCACGCGGAACATGGTGATGCGTCCGGCGAACGGATCGGCGACCGTTTTCCAGATGAAGGCGGACGCGGGGGCGCTTTCCGACGCCTGGACCACCACGTCGGCGTCGCTCTTGGCGTCCTTCGCCTTGATCGGACGCTCGGCGGGCGACGGCGTATAGGACACGATGGCGTCCAGCAGCGGCTGCAGCGCGATGTTGGCCAGCGCGGACGCGCACACCACCGGGAACACCCGCCCGGCGGCGATGCCGCGCTTCAACCCGGCGAGCAGCTCCTCCTGCGTCAGCGTCCCGGCGTCGAAGAATTTCTCCATCAATGCGTCGTCTGCTTCCGCGACCATCTCGATGAGCGCCTCGCGCGCGGCCTGCGCCGGTGCCTCGAGGTTGGCCGGGACCGGCGCTTCGGAGGGCTTGCCGCTGCCGTCGGTCGTGAACGTCCACCCCTTCATCGCGACCAGGTCGATGATTCCCTTGAACGACTTCTCTTCCCCGATTGGCAGCTGGACCGGGACCACGGCGCGGCCGAAAACCGCGCGGAGCGATTCGAGCGATCGGTCGAGGCTGGCCCGCTCCCGATCGAGGCGGTTCAAGACGACGATGCGCGGCACGTCGACTTCTTCGGCGGCGGTCCAGATCTTTTCGGTCGAGACCTCAACGCCGGCGACGGCATCGACGACGACGAGCGCGGCGTCCGACACGCGCAGCGCGGCGCGGGCATCGCTGAGGAAGTTCGCCATCCCGGGCGTGTCGATGAAATTGATCTTGTGCTTGTTCCACTCGGCGTAGGCGAGGCTGCACGCCAGGGTGTGCTTGCGGGCGATTTCCTCTTCATCGTAATCCGTGACCGTCGTCCCATCGTCGACACGGCCGAAACGGTTCACCGCGCCGGCATCGAACAGCAGCGCGGATACGAGCTGCGTCTTGCCGGCGCCGCTATGGCCCACGAGGGCGACGTTTCTGATGCTGGGAGCGTCATAGACTTTCATTTGGGGGTACCCTCCGCTGCAAGTTGCGGGCAAAGGAAAATCATACTCCACGACAGCCGCCGACGCGCCTCCGGCGCGCAACCACGGAGAAACGGAGGAACAGAGAAACGGGGCTCAACTCGGCGCAAACAGAGGCGGACCGAACAGGCTCAATTCGGCGGCGGGAAGACCTGAAACGCAAGCGCCCCGGTCGATGAGCGTTTGCGTTTCAGGTTTTCACCGTCGCTCTACCGCGCGACGCGCGGCGCCGAATCGAGTCTGTTCGGCCCGCCCTCCGTTGCTCCGTTACTCCGTGCTTTCCGCCGTCAGGCGGGACGACGCTGCAACTATTCGTAGCGCAGCGCTTCGATCGGGTCGAGGCGTGAGGCTTTAATGGCGGGGAACAGCCCGAAGAAGATTCCGACGCCGGCGGAGAAGCCGATGCCGATGGCGAAGGACCACCAGGGCAGCGAGACGGGGAAGCCGGACAGCCAGTGGACGATGAGGCCGATCGAGCTGCCGAAGATGATGCCGAGCACGCCGCCAGCCGACGTGAGGAACGCCGCCTCGATGAGAAACTGCCACAGGATTTCGCGGCGGCGCGCGCCGAGCGCCTTGCGGACGCCGATTTCGCGCGTGCGTTCGGTGACCGAGATCATCATGATCGCCATCACCCCAATCCCGCCGACCATCAGCGCGATCGAGGAGATCACGACCAGCGCAAGGAACGTCGCGCTGCTGACCTGATTCCACACCTTGAGCACCGCATCCTGGGTGACGAGATCGAAATCATTCGGCTGATCCAGGTTCAACTTGTGGCGGATGCGCATCAGCGCCTCGACCTCGCGCATCGCCTCCTCGCGCTGTCCTTCGCGCGGCACGACGGCGATCATCGCCGTCCGGAACACGCCGGGGTTGAAGTTGCTGGCGGTGATCTTCGCCGAGCCCTTGAGCACCTTGCCGTAGAACTTCTCGTAGGCGCTGAACGGGATCACCGCGAAGTCGTCGACGCCGCCCGAGAAGCCGCCGGGGCTGGGGCGCTTGCCGAGCACGCCGATGACCGTGAACTCGTTGGCGCCGATACGCACCACCTTGCCGATCGGATCGATGTTCGGGAACAGCGACTGCCACGGGTTGTTGCCGAGCACGACGACCTGGCGGCGGTGATCGACCTCGGCGGGCATGAACAGGCGGCCGTATTCGAGCTTCGCGAAATTGACCGCGGCCCAGTTCTCGGTCGCGCCGAGGATCGCCACCTGCTTGGTCTTGTCGTGACCGTAATAGATGCGCGACTGCGTATTGCCGGTCGCGCCCATCCAGACGTCGACGAGCGCGACCGACGGGCAGTCGCGCGCGATGGCCATGGCATCTTCCTTCGACAGATTCGGACGGCGCGCGACTTCGAGGAAGCTCTTGCCCGATCCGATGATGCTGAGCGCGCCGAACTTCTGGACCATGATCGTGTTTGGTCCAAGCTGGCTGATCGAGTCGCGCAGCGACTTATCGAAGCCGCGAATCAGCGAGGTCATCCCGACGATCGACGTGATGCCGATGACCACGCCGAGCACGGTCAGCGCCGAGCGCATCTTGCTCGTGCGCAGCGTGTCGAGCGACATCGTCACGATTTCGCCGAGGAGACCCGATCTAATGGTGGCCATTCAGAAAACCGTCCTTAATCAACGACAGCCGCAGTCAAGATCAAACAGGAGGAGGGAGAAAGGGAGAACATTTCTTTTGGTCCAAAAACAAAATCAGCTCCCTTTCTCTCTTCCTCCTGTTTGATTTTCACTGCGAAGGTTGTTGATTGATTATTCCCGTCGCAACGCCTCGATCGGGTCGAGCTTCGCGGCGCGCATCGCCGGATACAACCCGAAGAAGAGCCCGACGAACGCGGTGATCCCGATTCCGATGGCGACCGACCAGACCTGCACCGCGGCCGGCAGCGGCGTCACCTTGCTGACGATGATCGCGGCGATGAACCCGAGCCCGGTTCCGATCAGGCCGCCCATGGTCGAGAGCGTCACCGATTCGGTCAGGATCTGCCAGACGATGTCGCGGCGGCGCGCGCCGAGCGCTTTGCGCAGCCCAATCTCGCGGGTCCGCTCGCTGACGACCATCAGCATGATGTTCATGATGACGATCCCGCCGACGACGAGCGACAGCGCGACGACACCGATGAGCACGGCGAAGATGCCGTTCGTCGCGGTGTGATAGATGTTGAGGAACGTGTCCGAGGTGAACATGCCGAAGTTGTCCGGCTCCTTCGGCCGCAGCCGCCGCTCGATCCGCAACGCCACCGTCGCATCGTCCATCGCGGCCTTCACGAGCTCGGGCGATTTCGGCTTCACCAGAAACTGCATCCCGAAGAAGCGCGAGCCGAACATCTTCCTGAAGACGCTCAGCGGGATGATCACGAAGTTGTCCTGCGAGTTGCCGAAGAACGATCCCTTCTTTTCGCTGACCCCGACCACGCGGAAATGCAGCGTGCCGATCTTGACCTGTTTGTCGAGCGGATCGGCCGGCCCGAACAGCTTGTCGGCGACGTCCCAGCCGAGCACCGTAACCGGACGGTTCGCATCGATCTCCGCCGGACTGATCAGACGCCCCTGCTCCGCGTTGAACGTGCCGAAATAGATGTACTCGCGCGACACGCCCTGCACCTGGACGCCGTCCACCACCTCGCCGCCGTAGCTCGCGGTGGTGCGCGACTGAGTCTGGGCGGCGACGGCGCCGACATTGTCGCTGTAGCGCCGGACCGCGAGGGCCTCTTCGAGCTTCAGCCGCGGGTTGTTGCGCACGCGCTCTTCGTCGGCTTCGGTGCGCACCACGGGCATCCGCTGAATCGTGAAATTATCGGCGCCGACGCCCGAGAGGATGGCGTTGGTGACGTAGCCATTCATCCCCTGCACCAGCGACACCACGGCGATGATCGACGTCACCGCGACGATGTTTCCGAGCACGGTCAGAAACGATCGGAGCTTGTTCGTCCAGATCGCGCCGAGCGCGATCACCGCCGCTTCGTAGAACTGGTTCACGACTTCGGCTTGTTCTGAGTGGCCGACTCTTTGACCACCGTTCCCTCCGCGAGCGATCGCACGGAGGTGAACGGACCGGTAATGACTTTGTCGCCTTCTTTCAGCCCCGACGAAACCTCGAAATACTTCTCGCCCGCGATGCCGGTCTTGACCGGCGTGAAAATCGCCTTGTTGTTCTGGACGAGAAACACGCCCTCGAGCTCCTTGCGCGTCTGACCCGGCTTCAGGTCCACGGGCGCAGCGGTCACACCCGCCGGACGCCGGGTCTGCTTGTCGTTCTCCGGCGGCCGCACCACATTGCCCTTGTCGTCGAGGATGACTTCACGCACGGTCGTTGCCTGGATCGGGACCGACAAGGCATTGTCGCGGACCGCGGTGGTGATTTCCGCCGTGCACGTGAAGCCGGGGCGGACCTCCGCGATCTCCTTGTCGAGGGTCACCGTGACCTTGAAGTTCGTCGCCTGGGTCGACGACTGCGCACCGGTGCCGGTCTGAATCGGGCTGTTGCCGATCTCGGTGACCTTTCCCGTGAACGTCTGATCGGGCAGCGCGTCGATCGTCACCTTTGCCGGCTGCCCGATCTTGACCGAGGGAATATCGGTCTCGTCCACCTCGACCTCCGCCTCGATCACCGACATGTCCGCGATCGTCAGCAGCACCGTGCCCGCGTTGTTCATGGTGCCGATGACCACCGTTTCACCCTCTTCGATGTTCCGGCGCGTGACGATGCCGTTGATTGGCGATTCGATCCGGACCTTGCTCAGGTCGTAGCGCGCGCTGGCCGCCGTCGCGCTCTCGGACTGCATGCGCAGCTCCTGCGTGCGCAGCTGTTGTTCCTGCGATCGGAGGTCGGACTCCCGCATCTTGAACTCGTTCTCCGCGCGCTCGAGCGTTTCACGCGTGGTCAGCCCGCCTTTCCAGAGGTTCTGCTGACGCGTGTAGGCGTCCTCCGCCTGCTTGCGGGCAACCCGCGCGCTCTCAATCGACACCTTCAGCTGCTCGACCTGCGAGCGCGCCGCGCCGAGCGACGCCTCCGTGCGCTCCACGGCCGTCCGCAGGTTTCGCGGATCGATTTGCAGCAGGAACTGCCCCTTGGTCACGTGCATGCCTTCATCGACCGCGAGGTTGGTCACACGCCCCATGGTATCGGCGCTGATGTTGACGTCCCGCTTCGCCTGGATCTTGCCCGACGCGGACACGATCGCTTCCAGCTTGCGTTTCTGAATGGTCTCGGTCGTGACCTCGACTCCCGGATTCCGTTTGAAGCGGACGTTGGCGTACCCGATCGCGGCGAGGACCAGAACGACTCCGACCCCGATGACAATCTTCTTATTACGGCTCAATGCGTTCCCCCTAGACGGCTCATGATCGCGGCGGCGCACACGGCAATCACGGCGTAAACCCCGAAGAGCGACATGGCAATCGGCTGCGTGCGGCGGCGGTACAGGACTCCCAGCCCGATCGCCAGTGCCAGGACCCACCAGATCAGAAACAGATCGATCATGCCGGCGAACCGCGCGACGAACGAACCCTCCGGGAGCATGGGGAGCAACGCGCCCACGCTGGTGGCGCTCGTCATCGACTGCCGGAAGTAATTGAGCGGTGCGATGAAGAGCTGCGCGAGTGCCTGGATCACCCCGGCGTGAACGACCACGGCGTACACTTGCTTGAAGCTGGCGTTGCCGCCCATGACGGCGTTGAAGATCGCGAACAGAATCCCGGCGAGCACGGCGACGATGATTGGCGACATCACGATCACGCTGCCCGCGGTCGTGTACGGCGCGATCGCATTTCGCTTCTGCAGCTGCTGGTACATCTGGTCGTTGACCTGCATGCCGAACCCTTCCATCGCGCGCACCTGCTGCTCGAGCAGCGCATCGCGGCCGCCTTCCGTCGTCAGCGGAAGCGCGCTGCCGGCGGCGACAATCAGCGTGGTCAGGACCAGCATCCCGAGCCACTTCGGGACCGCGGCGACCGACTCGAACGTGGCCCGCGGCGCCGTGATGATGCCGATGAACCGCGAGATCAGGCTCTTCGCGGCAGGGGTGGACCCTGGCTGCACAGTTGTATTGGACATATAGATTTTGCAGGAGGTTCGCCGCGGCCAAAACGGCCGGCGGGTCCACGAATTCTAGCACTATGCAATACGACTGGAACCCGTCCGATGTTTCGTCCCAGGGTTCGCTCAAGTGCTGTCATTCCTAGGCTTTAGGCGGTAAGCTGGCCGCGATGCCGTACTACCTTCGACATATCACCGCCGCGGTGTTCCTCCTCGCCTCGAGCACCGCCGTGGCGGCCCAGTCGTTCGAAGCGGTGGGAACGCGTGCCGCGGGCATGGGCGGCGCCTTCGTCGCCATCGCCGACGATGCGTCCGCGGCGTACTGGAACCCGGCAGGCTTCGCCTCGGGCAACGTGTTTACGCTCGTCGTCGATGGCGGGACATCCAAGTCCGATCCCGACCTCCCTCAGGGCGCGCGAGAGGGGTCAGGGTTTCTTTTTGCGATGGGAATCCCCGCGCTGGGTCTGTCGTACTACCAGGTACGTTCGACCGGGCTGATTGAGAACGGCCCGACGGTGCGGCTCGACACGCTCGTTACCCACCACACCGGGGCCACACTGCTGCAATCAATCGGCGACCGGCTCGTCGTCGCCACGACCGTGAAGCTCGTGCACGGCGTTGCATCCTCGAGTCTGGCACCCGACGGAGCGCGCGACGCCCTCCTGGAGCATGCCGGAGAGCTCGGTGGCCGCAGTTCGACGAAGGTAGATGCGGACGTTGGGGTGATGACAGTCGGGCCCTTCTTCAAGGTTGGTTTGACGATACGCAACCTCACGAGTCCCGACTTCGAGACGCCGGCGGGCAACACGCTGTCGCTCTCGCGGCAGGCGCGGGCCGGGATCGCGTTCACCGTCATGAACGGATGGGCGGTCGACGCCGACTTCGACCTGACAACGACGCACGAAACGCTCGGCGACGTGCGCCAGATCGCGACCGGTACCGAGGCGCGTCTTGGACGGAAAGCACTGATACGGGGAGGCTTACGGGTCAATACCGCCGGATCGGACGAGGTCGCGGCGGCCGCAGGGGGGAGTTACAGAATCGCGGGCCCCCTTTTCGTCGACGGCCAGATCACGAGAGGTTCCGACCGCGCCAGCCATGGTTGGGGCATATCGGCGCGTTTTGTCTACTAGAGTCCTTGACAAAAAGTGTCAGCTGAGGTACACATAATGTCTCCCCCAGCCAAACAATCTCCCGCTTTTTCTAAAGCTGAACGATGGCCGTTCGCATTGGTGAGCTTCTGCTCAAAGAAAAGCGCATTACTCCTGCCCAGTTGCAGGAGGCGCTCGCCTATCAGAAGACGAATGGCGGCAAGCTCGGCTTCAATCTCGTCAAACTCGGCTTCGTCAAGGACGACGAGATTACCTCGCTCCTCAGCAAGCAATACGGCGTTCCTTCCATCAACCTCACGCAGTTCGAGATCGACGCCGGAATCATCAAGCTGATTCCTGCGGAGACCGCGCACAAATACCAGATCATCCCGCTCAGCCGGGCCGGCGCGACGCTGACGATCGCGATGACCGATCCGACGAACGTCTTCGCCATGGACGACATCAAGTTCATGACGGGGTACAACGTCGAGCCGGTGGTCGCCTCGGAGACCGCCGTCCTCGAGGCGATCAATCGCTACTACGCCGCACCGACCGCACGCTCGCGCGAGGGCGCCGCCGGCGACGCGCCGTCCCTGAATCCTGCCTCGTCGCTCGACATGGTAACCAAGGCGCTCGAGGAAACGACCGCCATCGCCGACGACGACGTCGAGGTCCTCGAGGAGCTGGAGTCGATCGATGTCTCTTCGCTCGAGAAGCAGAGCGGTGAGGCGCCGATCATCCGTCTCGTCAACCTGATGCTCATGTCCTCGATTCAGAAGGGGGCGAGCGACATCCACATCGAGCCGTACGAAAAGGAGTTCCGCGTCCGGTTCCGCATCGACGGCATCCTCTAGAACGTGATGGCGCCGCCAATGAAGTTCCGCGACGCGATCACCTCGCGCCTGAAGATCATGGCGAAGCTCGACATCGCCGAGAAGCGGCTGCCGCAGGACGGCCGCATCAAGATTCGCTTTGCCGACAACGGCGCGACCAAAGAGATCGACTTCCGCGTGTCCTGTCTGCCGACGCTCTTCGGCGAGAAGATCGTCATGCGTCTGCTCGACAAAGACAAGCTGATGCTCGACATGACGAAGCTCGGCTTCGAGACCGTCTCGTTGCAGAAGCTGGAAGTCGCGATCGCGAAGCCGTGGGGAATGGTGCTGGTCACCGGCCCCACCGGCAGCGGCAAGACCAACACGCTCTATTCGTCGATCGCGAAAATCAACACGCCGGAAACCAACATCATGACCGCGGAGGATCCCGTCGAGTTCAACCTGGTCGGGGTGAACCAGGTGCAGGTGCGCGAGAACATCGGGCTCAACTTCGCGGCGGCGCTGCGTTCCTTCCTCCGCCAGGACCCCAACATCATCCTGGTCGGCGAAATCCGCGACTTCGAGACGGCGGAGATCGCCGTGAAGGCGGCGCTCACCGGACACCTCGTGCTGTCGACGCTGCACACCAACGACGCGCCGAGCACGATCAACCGCT
Source organism: Acidobacteriota bacterium (assembly GCA_046731735.1). Taxonomy (GTDB): domain Bacteria; phylum Acidobacteriota; class Vicinamibacteria; order Vicinamibacterales; family 2-12-FULL-66-21; genus JALZOC01. Next base: position 9,077 of record JBKPLP010000204.1, on the reverse strand, counting down.
TGATGAATATGGGCATCGAGCCGTTCCTCGTGGCCAGCTCGGTCAACCTGATTTGCGCGCAGCGTCTCGTGCGGCGCATTTGCACGGGCTGCAAGGGCGACGAGCCGCACGCCGCGGAAGCGCTCGTGCAGGCGGGCTTCACGCCGGACGAAGCGAAGACGGTCATCCCGAAGAAGGGGGCCGGCTGCGAGAAGTGCAACGGCACCGGCTACAAGGGACGCGTCGGACTCTACGAAGTCATGGAGATCGGCGAGGAGCTGCGCGAGTTGATTCTCGTCGGCGCGTCGGGACTCGAGCTGCGGCGCAAAGCCGTCGACGAAGGGATGATCACGCTGCGCCGGAGCGGCCTGCACAAGGTGATGGAAGGCGTCACCACGATCGAGGAAGTCGCGCGGGAAACGGTGAAATAGGGAACAGCTATCAGCTATCAGCTGTCAGCCGACAGCTAGCTGAGAGCCGATCGCTGAGAACTAACTGAGAGCTGAGAGCTGATAGCTGAGAGCTGAAACTATGGCGACTTTACCGGAACTTCTCCAGACGCTCGTCGAAGTAAATGGCTCGGACCTGCACCTCACGACGCAGACGCCGCCGCAGATCCGGGTGCACGGCAAGCTGCAGACGCTCGATTTGCCGGTGCTCGGGCCGGCCGAAACGAAGGGGCTGGCCTACAGCGTGCTGACCGATGCGCAGAAGAAGCGGTTCGAGGAGACGCTCGAGCTCGATTTCTCGTTCGGCATTCGCGGGCTCGCGCGCTTTCGCTGCAACGTGTTCAATCAGCGCGGCGCCGTCGCCGCCGTCTATCGCGTCATCCCCGAGAAGATCAAGGGGTTCGACGAGCTGGCGCTGCCGCCGGTTCTGGGGACGCTCGCGGAGCGGCCGCGCGGGCTCGTGCTCGTCACCGGCCCGACCGGCAGCGGCAAGTCGACCACGCTCGCCGCGATGATCGACAAGATCAATACCGAGCGGCGTGAGCACATCCTCACGATCGAAGACCCCATCGAATACATTCACCAGCACAAGGGATGCCTCGTGAACCAGCGCGAGGTTCACAGCGACACCCACGGCTTCGCCGCCGCGCTCCGCGCCGCGCTTCGTGAAGATCCCGACATCGTCCTGATCGGCGAGCTGCGCGACCTGGAGACGATCGAGTCCGCGCTGCGCATCGCGGAGACCGGCCACTTGACGTTCGCCACGCTGCACACCAACTCCGCGGCCCAGACGATCAACCGCATCATCGACGTGTTCCCCGCGCACCAGCAGGGGCAGATCCGCACCCAGCTGTCGCTCGTGCTCGAAGGGATCGTGTGCCAGGCGCTGATGCCGCGCGCCGACGGACAGGGGCGGGTGATTTCGCTGGAGATCCTGATCCCGACGCCGGCGATTCGCAACCTGATTCGCGACGACAAGGTCCACCAGATCTACTCGACGATGCAGACCGGGCAGGAGAAGTTCGGGATGCAGACGATGAATCAGTCGCTGGCGACGCTGTATCAGAAGCGGTTGATCACGCTCGACACCGCGATGAGCGCATCGTCGATGAAGGATGAACTGGAACAGATGATCAGCCGCGGCGCGGGCGTCGTGGCCGGCGCCGGAATGGCGAGGCCGGGAGCGGGATTGCCGCCGCGGGCGGTGAGATAGGGGGGACGGTAGGCCGGGGTCTTAAGACCCCGGCGCTACGGAGCTGATTTATGCCCACATTTGCCTACTCGGGACGGACGCGCGGCGGTCAGACAGTCACGGGCGAGCGTGTCGCCGACACGATGGACGCGGCGGTCACCGCGTTGCGCCGCGAGCAGATCATGGTCACGCGCATCGATCCCACGAAAGCGGAGAAGGCCGCCAAGGCGGCCAAGGCCGCGGGGCCAAAACCGGGCAAGTCGGTCCCTGCCAAGAACCTCGCGATCTTCACGCGTCAGTTCTCGGTCATGATCGACGCCGGCCTGCCGCTCGTGCAGTGCCTCGAGATCCTCGGCAAGCAGGAGCCGCACAAGAACTTCTCGGCCGTCATCCTGAAGGTTCGCGAAGACGTCGAGTCCGGCGCGGCGCTCGCCGACGCGATGAAGAAACACCCCAAGACGTTCGATGCGCTCTTCTCGAACATGATCGCCGCCGGCGAAGCGGGGGGCATTCTCGACACCATCCTCAAACGTCTCGCGGTCTACATCGAGAAGAACGTCAAGCTGAAGGGGGAGGTCAAGTCCGCGATGATCTATCCCGTCGCGGTCATCGTGATTGCCGCCCTCGTGGTCGGCGCCATCCTCTGGAAGGTCATCCCCACGTTCGCATCGCTGTTTGCCGGCCTCGGCGCCCAGCTGCCGCTGCCGACGCGCATCGTCATCCAGATGAGCGACATGCTCGTCAGCTACGGCTGGATCCTGATCATCCTGATGGGCCTGGTCGGCTACGCGGTGAAGAGCTACTACGCGACCAACAACGGCCGTCATGTGATCGATGCGCTGCTGCTGAAGCTTCCCATCCTCGGCAACATCCTGCGCAAGGTCGCCGTCGCCCGCTTCTGCCGCACGCTGTCGACGCTGCTCGCGTCCGGCGTGCCGATTCTCGACGGTCTCGATATCACGGCGAAGACCGCCGGGAACGCGATCATCGAGGATGCCATCCAGACCACCCGGTCGAGCATCGAGCGCGGCGAGACGATCTCCGGGCCGCTGCGGGAGACCAACGTCTTTCCGTCGATGGTCGTGCAGATGATCAACGTCGGCGAAACCACCGGCGCGCTCGACGCGATGCTCGGCAAGATCGCCGACTTCTACGAAGACGAAGTCGATACGGCGGTGGCCGGGCTGCTGACGCTGATGGAGCCGGTCATGATCGCGTTTCTCGGTGTCATCGTCGGCGGCATCGTCATCGCGATGTATCTGCCGATCTTCGACTTGATCAGCAAGCTGACGTAGGGCGGCCCTTTATGGGCCGCCGGTGAGCCGGGGCATGAAGCCCCGGCCTACAAAGCGGGAGGGTTATACGAGCCGGTAGGGCGGGGTCTTTAGACCCCGCCGGATTAACACATGTCCTCAACCATTCGCGCCAAACTGCTCTGGTTGATTGCCGGCCGCGCCGCGGTGGTTACGCTGCTGCTCGGCTCGGCGATTCTCATCCGGATCAAGTTTCCCGGAGCGGTGGTTTTCCCGATCGATCCGTTCTTCATCCTGATCGGGATCACCTACGCGCTGACAGCGCTCTACGCCCTCGTGCTGAAGTTTGCCGAGCGGCATCCGTGGATCGTCGACGTGCAGCTCGGATGCGACGCGGTGATCGTCTCCGCTATCGTGTATCTGACCGGCGGCGTGGCGAGTTATTTCTCGTTCTCATCGCTCTACACCCTGCCGATCATCGCGGCGAGCACGATTGAATCGAGGCGCGGCGGGTTCATGGTCGCGATCCTCAGTTCCCTTCTCTATGGCGGGCTCGTGCTCGGCCAGTACCACGCCGCGCTGCTGCTGCCGGGCGTGGTCGATTACGACCTCCTCCCGCCGATGCGGGTCGCGGTGTTTACCGTCGGCATCAACGTCTTCGGGTTCCTGGCGGTCGCCTCGCTGGCCGGGTATCTCGCCGAAAGCGCACGGCGCGCGGGGGAGCAGCTGGCCGTTGCGTCGATTCAAATCGCGGACCTGCAGGCGCTCAGCCAGCACGTGCTCGACAGCCTGACCAGCGGGCTGGCGGCGACCGACATCGACGGGCGGATCCTGACGTTCAACCGCGCTGCCGAAACGATTACCGGGATTTCGACGGCGGAGGCGATCGGCTGCGCCATCCAGGAGGTGCTGCAGCTACCGCCCGAGTTCAGCGACATGTTCGGCGCGCGCCGGCTCCGCGAGCGTCTGCCGCGCGTCGAGTTCGATTTCACGCGGGCCAGCGGCGCGACGATCGAGCTGGGGGTCAGCACCGCGCTGCTGCTGACGCCGCGCGGCGAGAGCGGCTTCCTGATCACGTTCCAGGACGTCACCGAGTCGCGCAAGCTCGAACGCGAAGCGCGCGTGCAGCAGCGGCTCGCCGCGGTGGGCGAGATGGCGGCGGGTATCGCGCACGAGATTCGCAACCCGCTCGCGTCGATGTCGGGATCGATTCAGATCCTGCGCCAGGAGCTGCCGCTGACCGCCGAGCAATCGCAGCTGATGGACATCGTCCTGCGCGAATCGGATCGGCTGAACGACACGATCCGCAGCTTTCTCGCGTTCGCGCGGCCGCAGCGCAGCGGCTCGTCGCGCGTCGACGTGCGGAAGGTGATCACCGATACCGCCTGTCTGCTGCAGAACAACGCGGAGCTGAGCGAGGCACACGAGATTCAGGTCAGCGTGCCCGACGCCGAAGCGTGGTACGACGCCGACGAGAACCAGATCCGGCAGGTGGTGTGGAACCTGGCGACGAACGCCGTCCGCGCGATGCCCCGCGGCGGCACGCTGAAGCTGTCGGTCGTCGAGCGGCAGGAAAATCGCGACGGACCGCGCGAAATGGTCATCGCGGTCGAAGATCAGGGCGTCGGGATTGCGCCGACCGATCTCGACGGCATCTTTCAGCCGTTCCGCGGCGCGTTCGATCGCGGCACCGGACTCGGGCTGTCGATCGTGCACCGGATCGTGAGCGATTACGGCGGCGAAGTGCACGTGACGTCCCAGCCCGGCGTCGGCACTCGCGTCGAGGTCACGCTGCCCTTCGGCGCGCCGGCCCGGGCCGGCGCGGTGGTGATTTGACGATGGCGACCCAAGTACAGGCCGACGCGACGCTCGGCGCTGCCACCTCCACGCGGGTGCTCATCGTCGATGACGAGCGCTCGATGCGGGAGCTGCTGTCGATCGTGTTGCGGCGCGACGGATACGAGGTGTTGACGGCGGAAGACGGCATCGCGGCCGTCGAGCTGCTCAAGCAGCAGCGGTTCGACATCCTGATCACCGACATCCGCATGCCGCAGATGAACGGCGTCGACCTGCTCCGGGAAGCGAAGAACATCGCGCCCGACATCGTCAGCATCATCATGACCGCGTTCGCCTCGACCGATACCGCCGTCGAGGCGCTGCGCCTGGGCGCTGCCGACTACGTGCACAAGTCGCCGAATGCCGCGAGCGAGCTGCGCCTGCGCGTCGGCCGCGAGCTCGAACGCCGGCGCTTGCAGCAGGAGAACGTGCTGCTGAAACGGGCCCTCGGGAAATCGAACCAGTTCTCGAACATCATCGGTACGAGCTCGGCGATGCTCGCCGTGTTTCAGCTCGTCGAGACGATCGCGCCGACCAGCAGCACGGTCCTGATCACCGGGGAGTCGGGGACCGGCAAGGAACTGGTGGCCCGCGCGATTCATGTCAATTCGCCGCGCAAGGATCGACCGTTCGTCGCGCTGAACTGCGGCGCGTTGTCCGAGACGCTCCTTGACTCCGAGCTCTTCGGGCACATGCGCGGCGCCTTCACCGGCGCCGACGCGAACAAGAAAGGACTGATCGAGGTCGCGGAGAAGGGTACGATCTTTCTCGACGAGATCGGCGAAATGAGCCCGGTCGTCCAGGTGAAGCTGCTGCGCGTACTGCAGGAGCGCCGGTTCAGGCGCCTCGGGGGGACCGAGGAGATCGAGGCCGACATCCGGATCCTCGCGGCCACCAACCGCGATCTGTCGAAGATGGTGGCCGACGGTACGTTCCGCGAGGACCTCTTTTACCGCATCAACGTGATCCCGCTCCGGCTGCCGCCGCTGCGCGAGCGACCGGACGACATCCCGCTGCTCGCGGAACATTTCGTGACGCGCCTCGCCGAGCAGATGCGGAAGCCGATCGCGGCGATTTCGAAGGCGGCAATGTCCCGGCTGAGACAATATTCCTGGCCGGGAAACATCCGCGAGCTGGAGAACGCGATAGAGCGCGCCGTCGCGCTCGAACGGACGCCGACCATCCTCCCCGAGAGCCTGCCGGAGCAGATCCGTGATCAACCGGCGGAGGCGCCGTCAGGCGCCGCCGCCGCGGCTGATGGATTCCCGGACGCCGGGTTCGATCTGGAGCGCCACGTTCAGCACATCGAGCGCGAGTACATCGCGGAAGCGCTCCGCCGTGCGGGTGGCGTCAAGGTGAAGGCGGCCGAACTGCTCGGCATGAGCTTCCGCTCGTTCCGCTATTACACGAAAAAATATAATCTGAAATAACATTTTGCCAGCCATCCTGCTTCGCGCCAACAACGCGTCCCGCTGGACGGGACCAACGGGGTGTAACACATTTCTGTTTCGAGGCAGAGTGCCGGCGCTGTTGGATGCCGGCGTCGGCGACGACTCGCACATTAACGCCATCGCGAACACGCTCGGTGACAACGGGCTGCAGCTCCTCTTCGTCACCCACGAGGATCCGCATCACAACGGGGGACTGGCCGCGATCCGGTGGAAATGGCAACACGTGCGCGTGGTGAAGTTCGGCGAATTCGCAGAGCAGACACTTCCGGCGGGCGACACAGAACTCCGGCCTATCCACACGCCCGGTCACGCGCCCGATCACCTGTGTTTCTTGGATGAGCGCGAAGGTGAACTGTACTGCGGCGATCTGCTGCGTGCAGGCGGTACGATCGTCATCCCCGCCAGCCAGGGTGGCGATCTCGCCCAATATCTAAGCTCGCTCAACCGCATACGCGCGCTGAAGGTCCGCCGTATTTATCCAGGGCATGGCCCCGTCATTGACGAGCCGGCCGCGGTCATCGACGAGTACATCCGACATCGCGCCAGGCGCGAGGCCCAGATCCTCGAAGCGCTGCGGGGCGGTACGACGTCCCTCGAGGCGATTGTCACGCGCGTATACGGGATGCTCGATCCGCCCTTCGCCGCCGCGGCGGCCGACACGGTGCTTGCTCATCTCCTGAAGCTGCGCAACGAAGGGACGGCAAGCTCGGTCGGAATCCCCTGGGAACAGAACCCTGCGGATGTCCCTGCGGCAGCTTGGGAGTGGCACCTCGCCGCCCGCGATGACCCATCGCGATAGAACGGCGCCGGTGACAAATCGCGGCACCTGAGGTTGACAATAAATGGCGGCCGGCCCAAAATTGTCTATCGTATTGGCGACGAACCGTCCGCGCCACATACCCCTAAACAACTGAAATAACCCAACTTGCTGCAGCGACCACCCGTCTGAACAGTGATGGCACCCGGGTTGCTGAATGCCCGGCGTCGGCCGCTGGGCTAAGCGGTAGGCCGACAGACTGATTCCCAAGTCCCGCGGCCAAACCGTTTTTTTTGAGGAGAACGTTCATGAAGGTTCGTAACCAGAAGGGTTTCACGCTGATCGAGCTGCTGATCGTCGTGGCGATCATCGGCATCATCGCCGCCATCGCGGTGCCGGGTCTGCTCCGCGCCCGCATGTCGGGCAACGAGTCCTCGGCGATCGGTTCGCTCCGCGCCATCAACACCGCGGAAGCGAGCTACTCGTCGGCAGCCGGCCAGGGCGGCTACTCGACCGACCTGAAGGTCCTCGGCGCGCCGTGCCCGGGTTCCGCGCAGGGCTTCATCTCGCCCGACCTTGGTGACCCCGCGCTTCCGAGCCCGGTCATCAAGTCCGGTTACCAGGTGCAGCTGACGGTTGCGGCCGCCGGCGCGGCCGGTCCGAACGACTGCAACGGCGTCGCGACCCAGACCGACTACTATTCGACGTCGGTTCCGGTGACCGTCGGCACGACCGGCAACCGCGGCTTCGCGACCAACGCGGCCGGCACCATCTTCTTCGACCCGACCGGCGCGGCGCCGGCGGAAGCGGTGATGGCGCCCGGCGGCGGCGGCACGCCCATCCAGTAACAGGCTCACGCTTCGGAAAAAGGGATGCTGGCTCACGCCGGCATCCCTTTTTTCATTTGATCGCCGGAATTGCCATAATTGCCAAAATCGCAGAATTGATTTTGGAATTGGCAGGGAACGAAATTCTGGCAATTCTGGCAATTCCGGCAATTATGGCAATTCATCGACAGTCCGGCTTCACGCTGATCGAATTATTGATTGTGCTGTCGATTGTCGGTCTGCTGGCCGCGACGTCGATGGCCATCTATCGCAACGCGCGGGTACGCGCCGGCGAGACCGCCGCCGTGGCGACGCTCCAAGCGATTACCGACGCGCAGTTCGCGTTCGCCCAGCTGTGCGGCAACCAGCGTTACGCACCCACGCTCCAAGCGTTGACGGCACCGATGCCGACAACCGGCCAGGCATTCCTCAGTCCTGACTTCGGCATGGATCCGCTGGTCAAGAGCGGCTATCGTTTCATCCTCGGCGGCACGGCGGTGACCGACGCGGGCCTGACGTGCACGGGCATCACACCGGTGGAGGGTTATCAGGTGACCGCCGATCCGGAGAAGCCGGGACTTTCCGGAATCCGCTACTTCGGCACGAACACGGATCGCGTGTTGTACGAAGCCATGGAGACGTTTACCGGCAATATGCCGGAGTCCGGACCTCCGGGCCGCGGCACGGAAATGAAGTAAACTGGGCTATCTCAGCCGGCCCGCAAACAGCCGGCCGACGACCCAACCGGCCTGAATGAGGGCCGGCCTGCGATCAATGACCAGATTGAGCCGTACGCTGCTGCTGGCCTTTGCCGCGCTCGGACTTGCCGCGGCGTCCACCTCGAGCTATGTCCACTACAAGCTGCTGACCGAGCAGAACTACTCGAGTTTCTGCGACGTCAGCGCGAGCGTGAATTGCACGCAGGCGTACCTCAGTCCTTACGGCAGCTTCGGGGGCATTCCCGTCGCGCTCTTCGGGGTGCTGTTTTTTGCGCTCGTGCTGCTGCTCGTCGCGATCGGCGGACGCGACAAGGCGCCCGCGCGCGACGCCATCCCCGCGTATGTCTTCGCCGCGTCGACCGCGGGACTGGCATTCGTCCTCTATCTGGCGTGGGCCTCGTACACGCAGCTGCACACGTTCTGCCTGCTGTGCGCGATTACTTACCTCTCGGTCATCGCGATTTTCATCATCTCTGGTGGAGCTACGACCTTTCCCATGACTACGCTTCCGCGCCGTGTTCCGCGCGACGTCCGCGCGCTGTTCTCGAGCCCAGTCGCGATCATGATCGCCCTGCTGTTTCTCTTCGGCGCCGGGACGCTCATCGCCTACTTCC
>JBKPLP010000203.1:0-8859 GCA_046731735.1 Acidobacteriota bacterium | reverse complement strand
TCGTCGCCACGGAGTAGAACTCGCCGATCGAGTTGTCTCCCTGGAGGATGCAGCCGGGATACTTCCACGTGATCGCCGAGCCGGTTTCCACCTGGGTCCACGTGATCTTGGACCCGCGGCCCTGACACAGTCCGCGCTTGGTGACGAAGTTGTAGATCCCGCCCTTCCCTTCCTTGTCGCCCGGGTACCAGTTCTGAATCGTCGAGTACTTAATCGTCGCGTCGTCGTGCGCGACGAGCTCGACGACCGCGGCGTGCAGCTGGTTCTCGTCGCGCATCGGTGCGGTGCACCCTTCGAGATAGCTGACGAACGCCCCTTCGTCCGCGATGATCAGCGTGCGCTCGAACTGACCGGTGTCCTTGGCGTTGATCCGGAAGTAGGTCGACAGCTCCATCGGGCAGCGGACGCCCTTCGGGATGTAGGCGAACGAGCCGTCGCTGAAGACCGCGGCGTTCAGCGCGGCGAAGAAGTTGTCGGTGTGCGGGACGACCGAGCCGAGGTACTTCCTTACCAGGTCCGGATGCTCGCGTACCGCCTCGGAGAAGGACATGAAGATGATGCCCTGCTTCGCCAGCGTCTCGCGGAACGTCGTCGCCACCGATACGCTGTCGAAGACGGCATCGACCGCGACGCCGGCGAGCATCTTCTGCTCTTCGATCGGGATCCCGAGCTTGTCGAACGTCCGCTTGACTTCGGGATCGACCTCGTCGAGGCTGTTGAGCGTCTTCTTCTTCCTGGGCGCCGAGTAGTAGACGATGTCCTGGTAGTTGATCGGCTCGTACTTGACGTTCTGCCAGGTCGGCTCCTTCATCGTGAGCCACAGGCGATACGCCTTGAGCCGCCACTCGAGCAGCCACTCCGGCTCGTCTTTCTTCGCCGAGATGAGGCGGACGACGTCCTCGTTCAGCCCCTTGGGGATCGTCTCGGTCTCGACGTCGGTGACGAAGCCGTACTTGTACTCGCGTGTTGCAAGTTCTTCGATGGTCTCGGTTGACGTTGTCATTCGTAATTACCCGGACCTTGATGTCCGTTGCCGCAAGATGGCCTCAGCGCCGGTAACCAGCGAGCGCCGCAAAGGCGCGGGCGGCTCACACAGAAAATGAAGTTCCACATCCGCACGTCGATTTGGCGTTCGGGTTATTGAAGATGAAGCCGCGGCTCACCAGTGCGGTGTCGTAGTCGAGCGTCGTGCCCTGGATGAACTGATAGCTTTTGGGGTCGACGAACACCTTCGAGCCGTGCGGCCCTTCGAACACATGGTCGCCCTCGCGCGGCGCCGCTTCCCAAGCGAAGGTGTAGCTCAGGCCGGAGCATCCCCCGGCCTTGATTCCGATCCGCAGTCCGCCGTCGGGGATGGCGTTTTTCGCCGTCATCTTGCGAATCAACGCGGCCGCGTTCTCGCTGATCTGCAGCATCTGATTTCTTTGAGTCCCAAGCCCCGAGCACCCGACCCGTTCTATCTACGACCAGAACAGTCCTATTTTAGTTCCCGCTCTACGTCCACGCAAGTGGATACCGCGAAGGTCCTTGAGATTCGCGGCACTTTCGCCTAAACTTCGATGCACCCATGGCATACCTGGCTATTGCCGGATTTGCGGCCGCCGCAGTCTTCCTGTGGCTGTATGTACGCGCAACGACAGCGCTTGCCGCCACGACCGCGCGACTCGAGGGGGAGCGGGGGGCGGCGGCCGAGAAGCTCCGGCTGCTCGACGAGGCCCGGCAGAGCCTGCGGGAAACGTTTACGGCGGTTTCAGCGGATGTGCTGAAGGCCAATAGCGAGACGTTCCTGCAGCTCGCGCATACGGAGCTCGACGCGAAGCGCAGTGCGATTGAAACCCTGGTCGATCCGCTGAAGGAATCGCTGACGCGCGTCGACACGAAGCTTCAGCAGGTCGACGCGGGCCGCATAACGGCGCAGGCGCAGCTTGCTTCGCAGCTCCAGACGCTCCGCGAGAGCCATCAGTCTCTCCAGACCGAGACCAACAGGCTCGTACGCGCGCTGCGGTCGCCGAACCAGCGCGGCCGATGGGGCGAGATCCAGCTGCGCAACATCATCGAACGCGCGGGCATGTCGGAGTGCTGCGGCGATTTCGTGGAGAAGGACGCGTCCGAGGGGGAAGACGGCCATCGCGCCGTCCCCGACATGACGGTGCGGCTGCCCAACGGCGCCTGTATCGTGATCGACTCGAAGGTTCCCATCGACGCCTACCTCAACTCGATTGAAGAAGCAGACGAGGTCCGCCGCGACGCCTTCCTGCGCAATCATGCGAAGCAGGTGCGCATGCACATCAAAGGACTCGGAGCGAAGACCTACTGGGCGAAGTTCACGCCCACCCCCGAACTGGTCGTCATGTTCGTGCCCGGAGAGCCGCTCTTCAGCGCGGCGCTGCAGGCCGATCCGTCGCTCTTCGACTATGCCGCCGATCAGCGGGTGATTCCTGCTTCGCCGCTGACGCTGCTCGCGCTGCTTCGCACGGTCGCGTCGGCGTGGCAGCATCATCGGCTCGCGCAGAGCGCCGAAGAAATTCGATCGCTCGGGACCGAGCTCTACGAGCGTCTTGCAGTGATGGCGGAATACGTCGCCGACGTGGGGGTGAATCTGCGCCAGGCCGGAGCGGCGTACGACCGGTTCCTCGGGTCGCTGGAATCGCGTGTGCTGGTCACCGCACGGCGCTTCCGCGATCTCGGGGTCAGCGCGACGAAGGAGATGCCCGACACGACGCCGCTTGCGCTCGAAACGAGGGAGCCGAAGGCGACGGAGCTGCGGGTCCCGATCCAGGAATCGCTGATCGAAGCGGAAATCGTCGAAGAATTCGTCGAGCGCACGATCGCCTGAGTCGAAAGGTCTATCTGAGGGCGGACGTCATCGTGACGGTCGCGCGCACTTCGAGCTCGCCGGGCGTAATCGGGGGCGCCGACGCGTCCGCCTGCATCGCCATCGTCCGGACCATTGGCATGGGCCGAGGCTCGGGAATCATCACACGCTGCTCTTCGATCCGGATGACGCGCTCGATCCGCAGGCCCGCACCCGACGCTGCGGCGGTGGCCCGCGCCCGGGCGTCTGCGACGGCAAGCCGGAGCGCTTCCCGCTCCGCGGAATCGCGATCTTTGAGATCGAATCGAACCCCGCCGACCGAGGTCGCGCCAGAGCCGACCGCGGCGTCGAGGACGTCGCCAGTCCGGGCGATGTCGTCGATCCGCACCTCGACGCTGTTTCGCGCAACATAGTCGCGAAGCACCTGGCGCCCGCTGATGTAGTCGTATTGAGGCTGAAGGTCGTAGCCGGAAGTGCGGACCGCGTCACCCCCAAACCCGAGCGCCTTCAACTTGTCGAGGACTGCCTTCATTGCGTCCGCGTTGGTGCGTTGCGCCTCTCGCGGGCTCTTCGCGCGCGACTCGGCCGCAATCGACACCCACACCCGATCGGGCGCGAGTTTCACGATGCCTTCGCCGCTCGTCACGATGACAGGTTCAGCCGAAGCTGGCGGCGCCGGCGTTTGTGAGATTGCCGGCACGGCCGCCATCAGCATCAGCGCCGCCGCCGCGAATATGTTCTTCATAAAAGCACCCCTCTGCACCTTTAGCACCTATGCACTCGCGACGATCCTGAACCCGATGCCGTACGAATAGGTATCCGGTGGCACCTTGTGACGATGGCTGCACGACAACATCCGCACGTCCGCGGACAGCCAGCTTCCTCCACGCAACACCCGCAAGGTTCCGTCGCGCGGTCCGGCCGGCGCCTTGTACGGCGACACCGCGTAATACTGCGCGTCGTGCCAGTCGAGCACCCATTCCCACACATTCCCGGCCATGTCGAACAAACCGTATCCATTGGGCGGATAGGCCTTGCACCGCGAGGTGCCGTGTGCAGGTTTGAGTGAGGGGTCGACGAGAAAGTTGGCAAGATTTCGGTCGAGGCCATCGCCCCAGGGGTAGCGCTTGCCTTCGAGGCCGCCGCGCGCGGCCTTTTCCCACTCGGCTTCGGTCGGCAGCCGCACGGTCTTGCCGCTCGCGCCCGAAAGCCATGCACAGTACGCGATCGCATCCTGCCAGCGCACCAGCGTGACCGGATGATCGAGACGATCGCCCGGCGGCTCGGAATCAACCCAGATGTAGGGCTGGCCCGCGGATCGAAACGCTTTCTCGCGCTCGCGCCCGCCGGCGGTTACGACCAGGGGCAGCTCGTAGACGGCCGGGGCGCGGTGTCCCGTCTCGCGCACGAAGCGCGCGTAGTCCGCATGAGTGACGGGATGCACCGCCATCAGGAAATCATCGATGTGGACCCGGTGCGCGGGGCGTTCGTCGTCGTCGGCGCCGTCTGATCCCATCAGGAAGTCGCCGGACGGGATCAACGCGAATTCCGGCAGAAGGTCAGCAGCAGCCATCAGGAACGCGGGCCACAGAATAACAGCCAGCGACGAACGCACACAACGCCCGCCGCGTTCGATGTCTTCCGTGTTTGTGTCCTAGACTGTCGCTGATGCGGCTCGCGCGCGCCGACCTGGCGCTGATTGGATACGGGAACGTTGCCCGGCGGTTCGTGGAGCTTCTCGAAGAACGGCGGGAGTGGCTCGCGCGCACGTGCGATCTCGACTGCCGTGTCGTCGGCGTCGCGACCCGGACCCACGGCGCCTGGTTCGATCCGCGGGGAGTCGACTTCACCCAACTCGATCGCGAGGGGCAGCAGCCGAGTGAACGACAGTCGACGGCGCCGCACATCATCGAGTCGCTCGGTCGGTCCGACGCTCCACTGCGCGTCGTCATCGAGACGACGACGCTGGACATCCGAAGCGGCCAGCCGGCAATCGATCACGCGCGTGCGGCGATCGCGGCGGGCTGCCACGTCGTCACGGCGAACAAGGGGCCGGTCGCTTTTGCCTACTCGGAGCTTCGCGATGCAGCGGCGGCAGCCGGCGTCAGGTTTCTGTTCGAGGGAGCCGTCATGGACGGGGTTCCGATCTTCAATCTCGTGCGGGAGACGCTGCCAGCGCTGGAGATTCTCGGATTCCGCGGTGTCATCAACAGTACGACCAATCACATCCTGACGGCGCTCGAACACGGCGACGACTTCAATGCCGCACTTGCCCGGATGCAAGCCGAAGGCATCGCCGAAGCGGATCCGTCGCTCGACGTCGACGGCTGGGACGCGGCCGCGAAGACGTCCGCGCTGGCGAACGTCTTCATGGAGGCCCGCATCACGCCGCATGACGTTCGACGCACCGGCATCGGCGCACAGGACGGCGCGCGCGCGCGGCAGGCGGTATCGCGTGGTCTGAGGCTCAAACTCGTTGCCTCTGCGGTCCGCGCAGCCGACGGCACGATCAGAGCGTCAGTCGAGCCGTTGGAGCTGGCGCATGACGATTTACTGGCCGCGCTGGCGGGAAAGGCGAACGCGCTCGTATTACGGACGGATCTGCTTGGAGAGATTGCGATCTGTCAGCTCGACGGAAGTCTCACGCACACCGCGTATGCGCTGCTCAGCGACCTCGTTACAATTCAGCGTGGGCGGCCAGCGCTTGCCGAAGCGCGCGTTCGTCGTAACCTTTGATCGCCTGGCCGTCGATGATTGTCACCGGCACAACCTTGAAGCCCATGGCGAGAAGCTCGTCATACGCCTCGGGATCATCCTCGATGTTGCGCTCCGTGAATGTCTGCCGGTCCCGTGAAAGAAACTCTTTCACCTGATCGCACGCCCGTCAATGCGACCCGCTGAATACGATAATGCTCCGAGCCATCTCTGAATTCTATGTCGAATGAGGACGCGCCGCTGGCCGGCGTGACCGTCGTGGACTTCACGCGCGTCTTGTCGGGCCCGTACTGCACGATGCTGCTCGCCGACATGGGCGCGCGCATCATCAAGATCGAGCAGCCGGGCCGCGGTGATGATACGCGCGCGTGGGGACCGCCATTCGTCAACGGCGAAAGCGCGTATTTCCTCAGCATCAACCGCAACAAGGAAAGCCTTACCCTCGATCTGAAGCACGCCGCCGCGAGAAGCGTGCTCGACCCGCTGCTGCAACACGCCGACGTCGTCGTGGAGAACTTCCGGCCGGGCACGATGGAGCGGCTCGGCCTCGGGTTCGACGACGTGCGCAGCCGATTCCCGCAAATCGTCTACTGCTCGATTTCAGGTTTCGGCCAGACAGGCCCCCGCAGCGCCGAGCCTGGCTACGACGCCGTCATCCAGGGTGAAGCCGGGTTGATGAGCATCACGGGAGCTGCAGATGGCCCGCCGTTCCGACTCGGTGTGGCGATTGCCGATATCGTCAGCGGGATGTTCGCCGCGCAGGGCATTGCGATGGCGCTTCTCGCGCGCGCGCGCACCGGGCGCGGTCAGCGCGTCGACGTCGGGATGCTCGACGCGACCGCGGCGCTGCTCACGTACCAGGCCGGGATCTACTTCGCCACGGGCAGGACCCCTGGACGGATGGGGAATCGGCATCCGAGCATCGCTCCATACGAGACGTTTTCGGCGTCCGATGGTGACTTCGTCGTCGCGGTGGGGAACGACGAGCAATGGCGGCGGTTCTGCGACGTGCTTGGCGCGAAGGATCTCGCAGATGATGTGCGGTTCACAACCAATCGCGACCGCGTGGCCAATTACGAGGCGCTGCGGCCGCTCCTTGCCACTCGGCTCAACTCGAGGACCCGGGTCGCGTGGGTCGGCGCGTTGAAATCCGCCGGCGTGCCGTGCGGATCCGTACGCGACGTCGCGGAAGTGCTCCAGGACAGCCAGCTGACAGCGCGCGAGATGATCGAAACCGTCGATCACGCGACCGCCGGCACGGTGCGGGTGCTTGGCATCCCCGTCAAACTGTCGGACACACCGGGCGCGGTGACCACTGCACCGCCGGCACTCGGACAGCACACGAACGCGATACTTCAGAACGACTGCGGACTGTCGGCACGCGAAATCGAAGCGTTGCGGACGGGAGGCGCGGTCTGAAGACCGCGCGCTACGCGATCGTGGTGAGCCGTAGGGCGGGGTTTTCAAACCCCGCCCTCAACGCTCGACGAACGGCACGATTTCCTCGAGCAGGAACGCGAGTACGTCTTCTTCGGTGAGATCCGCGACGGGGGCACCGCCGCCGAGGGTCCGTTCGGTCGATATCATCCTGCGCCCGCGTCCGCGCGTCGTCCGGCCGACGACGGCGGGGGGATCGGATGAATCGTCGAGCACGAGCTCGATGAATTGTCCCGGCGAACGCTCCGCCGAGAGACGAATGGATCCGGCGGGGGTGAACACCTTGAACGTGTGCCCTTCAGCCGCGAGCGCCGCCGCCAATTGATGGAACAGCGGCGTCGCGCGCCCGGCCAGGAAGGCCTCGTAATCGCGCGCGGCTCGGTCATTGCGGGCCCGCCTTTCCGATGCCGCCTGCTTCGCTCTCTCGATCGCCGTCAGCAGGCGCCGTCGAACCTCCGAAACCTCCATCAAGCCCGCCTCTCGACCCCCGTGACGTCGACGCCATCGCGCTCGAGCGCCGCAATGAGCGCAGACCGATCGGGCGCGCACGCGCACGCGTCGGCAATGTCCACGATTCCGTCTCGCACGAGCGCGCCCAGCGAATCGACCAGTGTTCTCATGCCCAGGCTGCGGCCGCTCTCGATCGCAATAGGCAGCTGTTCGATCGCGCCGTCGAGCACGAGCTTCCGCACCGGCGGGCTGCTGAGCAGCACTTCGCGGGCAGCGGTCCGTCCCCCGGCGCCCTTCGGTACGAGAAGCTGCGCGACGACCGCCCGCAGCGATCCGGCGAGCGACGCGCGGACCTGCGCACGGCGATCGGCGGGGAATGCGTCGATCAGCCGCTCGATCGCCGCGGGCGCGGTGCGTGCGGAGATCGATCCAAACACGAGCCTGCCGGCGCGCGCGGCATCGAGCGCGGCGGTCAACGCCTCCGGCGCGCGCAGATCCTCGATCACCAGCACGTCAGGGCCTTCCCGGAGCGCGGCACGGGCCGCCGCGGCAATCGCTTCGCCATCACCACGCACTTCGCGCTGACTGATGAACGACAGGCGTTTTTCGTGGACCTTCGTAATCTGCGACTCGATCGTGATGACGTGGTCGTAACGCGTGCGGTTGATCAAGTCGACGAACACGCCGAGCAGCATCGACTTTCCACTCGACCGGGGACCGGCGACGACCACCAGCCCGTCCGCTTCTGCGCAGAGCGCCTGCAGCTCCGCCGGGATGCCGAGCTGGTCCGCCGTGGTCGCGTCGCCGGTGGGCAGGTGCAGAATCAGGCCCGCGCCCGAGTGATCGTGAAACGTCACACAGCGCACGCGTCCTACACCTGGGACGGTGCAGGTCCATTCAGGCGCCGGATTCTCAACCTGGTCACGTGGCGCGAACTCGAAGATGAACCGCTCCACGTCCCCCGAGGCCAGCGACGCGTGCGTGCCGACGAGCGAGATCTGCCCTTCCACGCGCATCATCGGTCGCGTATCGACGACGGCGTACACCGTCGAGGCCCGCGCAGCCGATGCCGCCCGCAGCAGCTCTACGAGAGCTGCCTCTTCGGACGGCGCCGCCTCGGACGGTGCCGCCGGCGGGGACGGGAGCTGGTGCAACCTGAAGGCGGGGCGCGCGTGTGGCACGACGACGGGAATCGCTTCGAACTCGGCGTCACGGGTCGTGGCTTCAGTGCGCTCGCTCTCTGCTGCACGCGCCTGTTCCGCGGCCGCTGACATCTTCTGTTCCGCAACCTCGGCAACCTTCTGTTCCGCGATCTCGGCGACCCTCCGCGCGGCGATCTCGGCAACCCGCTGTTCGGCGATGTCGCCGATGCTCTGCGCCGCCAGTGCGGCGACGGTTCGTTCCGCGATCTCCGCGATTCTCTGTTGTGCGACTTCCGTGAC
>JBKPLP010000202.1:0-3356 GCA_046731735.1 Acidobacteriota bacterium | reverse complement strand
CGGGGTTCGAGCGGCCCGCGTTCGAAACGATCGTGGCGTCGGGCCCGAACGGTGCGCGCCCGCATGCCCGTCCAGGCAGCAGACGGCTGGTGGACTCGGATGGGGTGGTGCTGGACTTCGGGGGTGTCTACGACGGATACTGCGTGGATCTTACGCGGACGCTGCGAGTTGGCGGCGCCGCGCCGGAGTTCGTTCGGCTCGTGACGGCGGTCCGGCAAGCTCAGGCGGCGGCGATCGCGGCGGTGCGACCGGGCGTTCGCCCCAGCGAGATCGACCGGGCGGCGCGGGAAACCCTGTCGCGCCACGGCCTGGGTGAGGCTTTTGGTCACGGTACCGGGCACGGTCTCGGACTCGAAGTGCATGAGGAGCCGCGGATTTCGAGGCTCCCCGGCGCGCTGCCGGACGAACCGGTGGTCCCGGGAATGGTCTTCACCATTGAGCCCGGCGCCTATATCGAGGGGTTCGGCGGAGTCAGGATCGAGGACGACGTGCTCGTCGTCGAGGGTGGCTGCGAAGTTCTGACGGACGTGCCGATAGATCTATGAATGATGAATGATGAATGATGAATGATGAAATCTAACTCCTTCTTTTTCATCATTTAACATTCATCATTCATCATTGCGAGCGAAGCGAGCCAAATCGGAGCCGAATGGATTTCGAGGACATTGAACGTATCCTGGATCTCGTCCGGGAGCACGATCTCGCCGAGTTCGAGGTCGAAAGCGACGGATTGAAGCTTCGCGTGAGGAAAGCCTCTGCCGCTTTTGCGATGCCCCCCTCGATGCCGCATCCGGCTGTCCCGGTAGCGCACGTGCCGGTGCAGCCTCCGGCGTCTGCGCCTTCCGCGCCGGCGCCCCCGGCACTCCCCGAAGACGAATCCGTGGAGCTCGCGGTCGTCAAATCCCCCATCGTCGGGACCTTCTACCGCTCGCCGGAGCCTGGCGCGCCGTCGTTCGTGGAGGTCGGTCAGCGCGTGAAGAAGGATCAGGTGCTCTGTATCATCGAGGCGATGAAGCTGATGAACGAGATTACCTCCGAGTACGAGGGGGAAATCGTCAGCGCCTACGTGGAGAACGGCAAGCCCGTGCAGTACGGCGAGCGATTGTTCGCGATCCGGACGACATAGCCGATGTTCAAGAAGATTCTGATCGCGAATCGCGGCGAGATCGCGCTGCGCGTGATCTGCGCGTGCCGCGAGCTCGGGATCAAGACGGTGGCGGTGTATTCCGAAGCCGATGAGAATTCGCTCCACGTCCGCTTCGCGGACGAGGATGTGTGCATCGGCCCGGCGAGAAGCGCCGACAGCTACTTGAGCGTGCCGGCGGTGTTGAGCGCCGCGGAAATCACCGGCGCCGACGCAATTCATCCGGGCTATGGTTTCCTCTCGGAAAGCGCCTACCTCGCGGAGGTCTGCGAGGCCTGCCACATCAAGTTCATCGGGCCCGCGCCGAACGTGATCCGCCTGCTCGGCGACAAGGCGCGCGCGCGGCGGGCGATGAAGAAGGCGGGCATTCCGATACTGCCGGGCAGCGACGGACCGGTCGACAGCGAGGAAAAGGCGCAGAAGGTCGCCAAGGATCTCGGCTACCCGGTGATCATCAAGGCGGTCGCCGGCGGCGGCGGCCGGGGGATGCGCGTCATCCGCGCGGTCGGGGAGCTGTCGAAGGCGCTGAAGACCGCACAGCGTGAAGCGGAAGCCGCGTTCGGTGTCGGCGACGTGTACATCGAAAAGTACGTCGAGAACCCCCGCCACATCGAGTTCCAGGTCCTCGGCGATCATCACGGCGCGGTCGTCCATCTCGGCGAGCGGGAGTGCTCGATCCAGCGCCGGCATCAGAAACTGCTCGAGGAGGGTCCTTCGGTCGCGGTCACCGAGAAGATGCGGCGGCGTCTCGGAAGCGCCGTGGTCGACGCCGCGCGCGCGGTGCAGTACACGAACGCGGGCACCTTCGAGTTCCTGCTCGACGACAAGGGCCTGTTCTATTTCCTCGAAGTGAATACGCGCGTCCAGGTCGAGCATCCGGTCACCGAATTCATCACCGGCGTCGACATCGTCAAGGAGCAGATCCGTATCGCTGCGGGCGAGCGTCTGTCGTTCAAGCAGGGAGATGTAACCTTCAACGGGCACTCCATCGAGTGCCGCGTCAACGCGGAGGATCCCGAGACCTTTGCGCCGTCGCCGGGTGTCGTCCACGCGTTCAGCGTGCCGGGCGGCCCGGGCGTCCGCGTCGACACGTTCCTGCACTCGGAGTGCACGATTCCGCCGTACTACGATTCGCTCATCGCGAAGATCATCGTCCATGGCCGCGACCGCCAGGAAGCGATCGCGCGTATGCGGCGCACCCTGGAAATGACGGTCATCGAAGGGATCAAGACCTCGATCCCGATGCATCTCAAGATCCTGGCCGATCCGGACTTCATCGCGGGGCGGCTCAGCACGGCATTCATGGAACGCTTCCTCGTCGAGAAGAAGAACAGCCGCAACGGCCTCGCCGAAGCCGTGTAGTGCCGTGGCGGCGTTCGGTGCCACGCCTTTCCTCTATCCCATCGTCGACACAGCCGTCTGCCTGGCGCGCTCGCTGGACCCGCTCGCGGTGGCGTCCAGCTACTTCGCCGGCGGTGCCCGTGTCCTCCAGCTCCGACACAAGAGTGCGTCGAGTGCGGAATTCCTCTCGCTCGCGGACGCCATCGTCCGTCTCGCGAGCGCATGCGACGGCGCGCTGATCGTCAACGACCGCGCCGACATCGCGAGGCTATCCGGCGCCGCCGGCATTCATGTGGGGCAGGACGACCTGACCGTCGCCGACGCGCGAGGTATCGTCGGCGAGCGAGCAATCGTCGGCGTATCGACTCATGATGAGGCCCAGGTGGATGAGGCGCTTGGGACCACGGCGGACTATGTGGCGGTTGGCCCGATCTTCGGCACGGCGACGAAGGATACCGGCTATACGGCCCGCGGGCTCGATCTCGTCATGTACGCTGCCCGCCGGGGGAAGCCGGTGGTGGCAATCGGCGGCATTACGCTGGACAACGCCCGCAGCGTGCTCGAGGCCGGTGCGAGCGGCCTTGCAGTGATCACGGACTTGCTCCAGGGCGATCCGGAGTCGCGCACGCGCGCGTTCATCAGCCAGCTTCCGTTCGATGCCGGACGGCCGTGACCGACCATGGGCGAGCGAACGGAGGCGCGACCGCAAACCGCCAAGCGCGAACCGCCAATCGCGAACCGCGAATGTATATAATGCCGACACTTATCAGCCACGCCTGACAGTGACGCGGGCCGGTTGGCCGGACGCGCGGAGGGTGAATGTCGAATCTGTTCAGAACGAAGTCGATTGACGTGCTGATGGCCGACGCCG
>JBKPLP010000201.1:0-32191 GCA_046731735.1 Acidobacteriota bacterium | reverse complement strand
TTGCCTTCCGTTTCAAGATTGAGCTGGTGGGTTTGAAGCTGCTCGGTGATCGGGTCGCTGCCTTGTGGAGTTCCGGCAGCAATGGCCATGACGAGTGCCGCGCAAACGTACAGGCGGTTCATAAACACTCAACAACGGCTTCGCGTGACGCTGAAGTAGCTATCAGCTATCGTGTAGTACTCCAGGACATAAGTCACACCCCGTAGGATAGCGGCGCGGAGGTCGCTGCATGCGGGGCAAAGCTATTTCGATTCAGGAGCGTGCGTATTGGATGGCTCGCCATGAGGCGGGCGAGTCGTTGAGCGCGCTCTGCGTCGAATCCGGGATCCGCCGAGAAGTGTTGTCGCGCTGGTGGCAACGCTATAAAGCGCATGGGCTACCTGGCCTCGAACCGCGGTCGCGGCGACCGAAACGCTCGCCGACCGCCATTGATCGAACGGTGGTTCGAGCCGTTCTGCAACAGCGGAAGAAAGCGCGAGGCCCCGCGGTCATTGCGACGGCGGTGCCGGCCAGCGTCTCGACGGTGTATCGGATTCTCGTCCGCCACGAGCGCAATCGGTTGCACGTGCCGATTCCGCGCGAGATTCGCCGGTACGAGAAAACGCGGCCGGGGGAGCTGGTCCATCTGGACGTGAAATTCTTGCCGGCGCTGCGCAATGCGCGGTGGGACTTCGAATTTGGGGCCGTCGATGATTTCACGCGCGAGGCGGTCGCGTGGATCGCCACCGAGCAGAGTGCCCGGACCGCCATGGAATTTCTGCGGCGAGTGTTGGACACACTGCCCTATCCCGTGGAGGCGGTACTGACCGACAACGCCTGGGTCTTTACGATGCAAAAAGCTTTTCACCACGGTCGTGAGACGCCCTTCGCGGCACTGTGTCGTGAAGCGGGCATCCGGCATCGCCTGGTCAAGCCCTATCGGCCGCAATGCAACGGCAAGATCGAACGGTTCTTTCGCACCGTCAACGACGAATGCTTCAATCGTCGTATCTTGACGACCTTCAACGGCCGTGTCCGTGCGCTCGATCGATTCGTTGAGTACTACAATCATGAACGGCCGCATCTCAGCCTCGGTGGTCAGACGCCGGTCGAGCGTCGTGTCGCATTCTTCGCCGAGGATAAGGTGTGACTTATGTCCTGGAACAACACAGGTAACAGGTAGCAGGTGGCGGGTAGCAGGTCAGTCAACTCACTTCAAAGCTTGGTTGCCGCGAACAACGACTCCATCGACCGGATCGCGCCGGTGAGCTCGCGCCGATCGCGAGCGAAGCAGAACCGGATATAGCCTTCGCCGTTGGCGCCGAAATCGACGCCGGGAACGCATCCGATCCGCCCCTTCGCGATCAGGTGCTCCGCCATCGCCCAGGAGATCGACTTCGCTGGTGATTCCGGCCGCCAGGCGGGATCGATTCTCAGAAACGCGTAGAACGCGCCCTTTGGCGGCGCCCCGCTGAAGACGCCGCCGGCATGTTCGCGGACCCCCGCGTAGAACAGGTCGCGCCGCGCCTGCAGCTCGGTCCGGAACGCCGCGATGTTTTCCTGGGAACCCTCGAGCGCGCCGATGCCGCCATATTGCACGATCGACGAGACGTTGCTCGCGGTGTAGAACAGCGCCTTCTTCATCCGCTCGCGCAGCGCCGCGTCGCGCGTCGCAAGGTAGCCGAGACGAAGCCCGGTCATCGCGTACGACTTGCTGAACGTGAAGACCGAAATCGTCCGCTCGTACATCTCCGGGAGCGATGCCGGGCTGACGTGCTCGGCATCGTCGAACAGCACGTCCTCGTACGCTTCGTCGGACAGCAGCCACAACTTGCGCTCGCGGCACATGGCGGCAATGGCCTCGACGTCACCGCGCGTCAGCACGCCGCCGGTCGGGTTGTGCGGCGAATTGATGTAGATTGCCCGCGTCTTTGCGGTAATCGCCGCCTCGAGTTCGCGCAGGTCGTAGCGCCACCCGGCGCCCTCGTGCAGGCGGCACGGCACCGGCGTCGCGCGCGCGGCGAGGATATTTCCCATGCACGGCGGCCATTCGGGATCCGGGACGACCACTTCATCGCCCGGTTCGCAGAGCGCCTGGCAGGCGATGTAGAGCGCGTGAATCCCGCCGGTCGTCACCAGTACTTCGTCGGGACCGCCGACGGGAATGCGGTTCACCGCCCGCAACTTTGCGACGAGCAGATCGAGCAGCCGCGGGATCCCGGTGGTCTGAACGTAGTGGCTGTGATTCTCGTCGATGGCGCGGTGCATCGCCGCCTTGACGGTGCCGGGCGCGTCGAAGCTGACGTCGCCTTGATCCAGACGGAACGGATCGCTGACGGAATACATCATGTCGCGGATGCGGATGATGCCCGAGAACGGTACCGCGTCGAGATCGCGCCCCATAGGGGGAGTATATACAGCCGGGATCCGGGATCCGGGACCCGGGATCCGGGATCCGGGATGCGGTTAAGATCCCCAGGATGACCGAACGCCAGTACCGCGCGGGGGACTCGCTCGAAGATTTCTGCCGCGGGTGCAAGACGGATCGTATGCACACCGTGATCGCCGCCGACGCCGCGGGAGCTCCGTTGCGCGTCGTGTGCGGTTATTGCCAGAGCGAGCACAACTACCGCGGCGGACCGCGACTCGGTCAGGAATCCGAACCAGAGCCGGTGCCGCGGCGGCCATCACGGCCCGATCGTGAACCGTTTCCCATGGTCAGCGAGCGCGAGCGGATCGCGCCGCCGATCCGAGAGACTTCCGACATGGACATCGAAATGATCCTCCGGCGCGTCATCCGCGAGGAAGCGGGCGTCACCGTGGTTGCGCCGGCGGAAAAGTGGCGCGGTGGCAGCCTCGTGCTGCGGCCGGGCAACCCGTCGCTTCAGGAAAAGGCCTGGCCGATCGAAACCTTCTTCCACAAGGTCGTGATGGTCCGGAACCGCCTGCGCACCCTCGAGCAGCAGGTGAATGCCGCGGAGATCCCCGAGGACGTCAAGGTGAAGCTTCAGGGATACATCAGCGGCTGCTACGGTTCGCTGACGAGCTTCAACGTGCTGTTCGCCGATGACGACGACCAGTTCCGGGGATCCGGCGGGTGATCCGTCACGCGGCGATGTTCGCCCGGTCCAGGATGCGCTGCAGCGTTGTCGCCGCCCGGTCGACGGGAAGGTTGCTGATATAGAAGTGCCGCACGCCCGACTCGGCAAGCGCGTGGATCGACCGGGCGCAAATCTCGTCGGCCGTCGCGCCCTGTGAGAACTCGTCCGTCAGTTCTTCGGCGGGCACCGGGAGAAAGCCTTTCAACACGGCCAGTGTCTTGGGATTGGCCGAGCGGTAGTAAAACACCCCGAACAGGCCGGGCAGCGTCAATCCCCGGCGCGAAGCCTCGTCGAGGAACCGCTCGACCTGCGCCCGGCTGTGATGGGAGACAATCTGCGTCAGGTAGAACTCCGCATGCGCGCGATCGTCGAGCAAGTGGTCAACCTGCGCGCGCGCATCGGCGTGCGGGTTCGCCCAGCCGCCGAGCGAAAGAGCGGGGACGCGCGCGCGAATGCTCTCGCGCAGCTGCCAGGCATGCTCGACGCACCGTTTCGGACCGACGCCCTTGTCGCCTCCCAGAATCACGAGCGCCTCGAATCCGTGTTGGTGCGCGCGATCCGCGTAGGCGAGGCAGTATTGAAGCGTGTGCTTGCACGTCAAGAAAGGCACTACGGAAGATCGCGGCACATCGCTGCCGAGGTTGTTCACGAGATGCCGGAGATTGTCTTCCTCTTTCGATCCCACGGCGCTGTCGGTGAGGAACACGAATGTGCCGCGGCGCGTCAGGCCCCGGACGGCGTGATAGGTGTCGATCCAAGCATCCATGCTGGCGGAAGTCTGCAGCTCCGCCCGCGGTGGCCGCAGCTCCGCCGCGATGACGGTCCGTCCGGAACGCAGGTGATCGGCAAGAGTATCCATTGAGCGGCAAAGCCACCAATTATACTGGAGCGGTGTTTGGTGCGCTCGAATCGATTCCTTCCATTCCGTTCGCGCCGCACCCTACCCCGGTCGAGGATCTCGAATGCCTTCGCCGTGCCCTGTCACTCGATGCCCGCCTCCTGGTGAAGCGCGACGACGCGATCGCGTTCGCGTTCGGCGGGAACAAAGTGCGGAAGATCCGCTTCGTCGCAGCTGCGGCGCGCGAGGCGGGCGCTGACACGCTCATCACCACCGGCGGTATACAGTCGAACCACGCACGGATTACCGCGGCCGCCGCCGCAAAGCTCGGCATGCGGTGCATTCTCGTGGCGAACGGTGCCAAACCGGAGAGGCCCGCCGCAAACGCGCTGCTCGACGGCCTGCTCGGTGCCGAGATGATCTACGTGGCATCACGCGAACAGCGCGCGCCGGCGATGGAACAGGCGGCTGCTGAGGCGCGCAGCGCCGGTCGAAAGCCGTACGTCATCCCGCTCGGCGCATCTACGCCGCTGGGAGCCGTGGCGTTCGTCGCTGCGGTCGCCGAACTCGCGACCCAAATCGAGCCGCCCGACTTGATCATCCACGCGACGTCGTCCGGAGGCACGCAGGCGGGGCTCGTCGCCGGCTGCGCCCTCGCCGGCTGGCGAACGCACGTGATCGGGATCAGCGCCGATGAACCGTCATCGTCGCTGCAACTGCAGATTCGCGGCCTGTTTCCCGGGCTCGCCGAGCTGCTGCGCGTCGAGGCACGCCGTCTTCACGCGTATGACGTCGAGGTGGACGATCGGTTTGTCGGCGAAGGCTACGCGGTGCCCACCGACGCATCGCGCGAAGCGGTGGATCTCGCCGCGCGGAGCGAAGCGCTGTTTCTCGATCCAACCTACACGGCGAAAGCCATGGCGGGACTCATGGCCCGCGGGCGAGCCGGCGAGTTCCCCAAGGGGACCACCGTGCTGTTCTGGCATACGGGAGGGCAGGTGGGGCTTTTCGCATGACGTCGATCACGTTCCTTGGAGCCGCGCAGACAGTGACTGGATCGAAATATCTGCTCGACACGGGCCAGTCGAAAATCCTAGTCGATTGCGGCCTGTTCCAGGGATTGAAGGAGTTGCGCGAGCGCAACTGGCAGGGCCTGCCGATTCCCGCGGTCGACATCGACGCGATCGTGCTGACGCACGCCCACCTCGATCACTGCGGCTATCTGCCGCGGCTCGTCGCACAGGGCTTTCGGGGAAGGATCTTCTGCACGGCCGGCACCCTGGATCTTTGCCGAATCGTCTTGCCGGATGCGGGGCGGATTCAGGAAGAAGATGCCGCGAACGCGAACCGCCACGGCTACTCGAAACACACGCCCGCGCTGCCGCTCTACACCGAGACCGACGCCTTTCGAGCGATCACTCAGCTGCAGCCGGTCGGCTACGACCGCGCGATGCCGGTGACGGCGGACATCGAAGCGGAGTTCGTCAACGCCGGGCACCTCCTCGGATCGGCGTACGCGCGAGTCCGCACGGGCGGCCGGACGATTCTCTTCGGCGGGGATCTCGGCCGCTACAACCGGCCGGTCCTTCCGGATCCGTCAATCGTGACGGAAGCCGACTACCTGCTCGTCGAGTCGACCTACGGCGATCGCGTGCACGAGCACGACGACAGCGGCGAGCGGCTGGCCGAAGTGATTTCGGCGACCGCGCAGCGCGGCGGCCGCCTCATCATTCCCGCGTTCGCGATCGGGCGCGTCGAAGAACTGATTTACTGGTTGAAGCGGCTCGAGGACGAAAAGCGCATCCCGGTGCTGCCGGTGTATGTCGACAGTCCCATGGCGATCGACGCGCTTGCCCGCTACACGCAGCGGCTCCATGAGCTCGACCCGGAGCTGCAGCCGGAATCATCCGACGAAAAGGCGCCCCACGGGCCAGCCGACCATGAGGAGAGCCGCGATGAGCGGCAGCGGCACGCCGCACGCGAACGTCAGCTCTGCGTGTTCTGCACCGAACGCTTTCGCACCATCTCGACGCCGCAGGAGTCGAAGCAGTTGACCCAGTCGAAGATGCCGGCGATCGTCATCTCCGCGAGCGGCATGGCCACAGGTGGACGTGTGCTGCATCATCTCAAGGCCGCGCTGCCCGACTCCCGCAACACCATTCTGTTCGTCGGCTATCAGGCGGTCGGCACCCGCGGACGGCTGCTCGTCGAAGGCGCGAAGACGGTCGGGATTCATGGAGAAATGATTCCCGTCCAGGCGCGAATCGAGCTCGTCGAATCCATGTCGGCCCATGCTGATTCCAGCGAGATTCTGCGATGGCTCGGGGGATTCACCCGACCCCCCCGGCGCACCTTCATCGTCCACGGCGAGGTGCCGGCAATGGAGGCGCTGTCCCAATCCGTTCGCGCAAAGCTCGGCTGGGAGACGTCCATGCCCCGCCATCTCGAGAAAGTGGACCTGCAGTAGATTACGGATTGGCATGGCATCAGACGACGGCGGCAACACACCGGTAACCGACACCACACGCACCGCGCCCGCGGCAGCCCCGCCGGTGGGTGCGACTGCCCGCCGATACTTGCTCGAGCGCGTCGACGATGCGGCGGTCGTGCAGTTGTACGCGGACGGATTCGAATCGCTGCCGCTCGATCAGAAGACGCTGATCTGGCATCTCTATCAGGCCGCGCTCGCCGGACGCGACATCTACTACGACCAGCGCTATGCGCCAAACCTCGAGATGCGGGAGGTCCTCGAGGAGATTCTGACGCACGCGGCCGCGGTCGATGCCGCGACGCTCGCGGAGATACAGCGGTACACGAAGTTGTTCTGGCTCAACACGGGTCCGCACAACAACCTCACCGCGCGGAAGTTCGTCCTCAAGTGCACGCCCGAGGCGCTTGCGGCGGCGGCGCACGCCGCCGCCCGCGAGGGCGCGCAGTTTCCGCTGCCGGCCGGCGAAACGCTCGACGCGATGCTCGCTCGCATGCAGCCGCTCTTCTTCGATCCTTCCGTCGATCCGATTGTCACGAACAAGTCGCCGGGAACGGGCCGCGACATCCTCACATCGAGCGCGAACAATCTCTACGTCGGGGTCTCGATGGACGACCTGGAACACTTCGACGAGCGCTACCCGCTGAACTCGCGGGTGGTGAAGCGGGATGGCAGGATCGTCGAGGAGGTCTATCGAGTCGGCGGGCTGTACGACGAGGCGATCCGTGAGATTGTCCGTCACCTCGAAAATGCCATTCCGTTCGCGCCCGAGGCGATGGCCACGGCGCTGCGCGCGTTGATCACGTTCTATCGGACCGGTGAAGACGCGGATCGGATCGCGTACGACGTCGCGTGGGTGCAGGACAAGGTCTCCCCGGTCGACACCATCAACGGCTTCGTCGAAGTCTACATGGACGCGCGCGGGCACAAGGGAGCGTGGGAAGCCCTGGTCTTCTACGTGAATCAGGAGAAGACCGCGGGGATCCGCCGGCTCGCCGCCGCGGCGCAATGGTTCGAGGACCGGATGCCCTGGGCGCCCGAATACCGGAAGCAGGGTGTCCGCGGCATCACCGCCAACGCGATCGATGTCGTCGTCGAATCGGGCGACTCGGCGCCGGTCACACCCGTAGGGATCAACCTGCCGAACGATCAGGACATCCGCGAGAAATACGGCAGCAAGTCGGTCTCCCTGACCAACGTCAACGAGGCGTACGACAAGTCGACGTCGGCGGAGTTTCGCAAGGAGTTCGCGTGGTCGGTCGAAGAAGCCGAGCGCGCGGAGAAGTGGAGCAGCCTTGCCGGCGAGCTGACCACCGACCTGCACGAGGTCATCGGTCATGGATCGGGCAGAGTCTCCGAGCGGTTGAATGGGAGCCCGCAAACCTATCTGAAGGAGCAGTACTCGGCACTCGAGGAGTCGCGTGCGGACCTCGTCGCGCTCTACTTTCTTCCGGATCCGAAACTGGTGGAGCTCGGGCTCGTGTCGGAGCGCGATCACCAGGAGATTGTCCTCGCCGAGTACGAAGGATACGCGCGGAACGCGCTCGTGCAGCTTCGCCGGGTGCGCGAAGGCACACAGATCGAGGAAGACCACATGCGCAACCGGCAGATGATCGTCTGCTGGCTGCTCGAGAATTCGCAGGCGATCGAAAAGCGCGTTCGCGACGGAAAGACCTATTACGTGATGGTGGATGCCGCAGCATTTCAGGAAGCCGTTGGCCGCCTGCTCGCCGAGGTACAGCGGATCAAGGCGGAAGGGGACTACGCCGCTGCCAAGGCGTTGTTCGAAGAATACGGCGTCCACTTCGCTGCGGCGCTGCGCGACGAGGTGGTCGTGCGCGTCGAGCACCTCAACATGCCGTCATACACCGGCTTCGTCCAGCCGCGTCTCGAGCCCGTGCTCGACGATGACGGCCGCATCACGGACGTGAAGATTTCCTACCCGCTCGATCTCACCGCGCAGATGCTGGAGTACTCAGGAAGGCGCCCGTGAAAGCGGTAGCTGTGGCCGTGGTGCTTGCCGTCATCTCGATGGCGGCAGCGGACGCGCAAACTCCGCGCTCGCGTCGACCGCAGGGCACGGCGCCGGCGCAGTCAGGAATCGACATGCCGCCCGCGGCGGCACAACAGGCGATCCTGGCGGCCGAGGATTCGCGTCTGGCTCTCCCGGACGATCTGCGCACGCCGGCGATCGAGACGTTCCGCGCGAAGCAGGTGGAAGATCTCCGAATCCTTCTCGAGCTTGCCAGGTCGAACCACCCCCCGACGTCTGTGCGGGCGATTCGTGCGCTCGGCCGGCTGGAGCGGCGCGAGTTGATTCCCGAACTGATGCTCTACGTGCCGAGCGCGGTTTTCACGAGTGACGCGTCCTTCGCGATCGCGCAGGCTTTCCGTGGCGATCCGTTACCGGGCGACACGTCCGGGGCACAAATCGATACGGCACTGGAGCTGCTGATCCGATCGGGCCAGATACCCGCTCGGCCCGAAGAACGTCCCGGCGCGGTCGGTCCAGTTTCGATTGCGATCGGCAGGCTGCCCTACGTGCGTGCCGACCAGGTGCGAGCGGCCGAAGGGTACTTGCTGTCGATGATGCACGCGGCGGATTCCGACCTGCTGATGCGTCCGGCGCTGCCGGCGATCACGCGCGGCGTCGAGGTGCTGATTCGCCAGCAGATGCGGCTTGTGCCACCGCGTCCCGAAATGGTCGAGCAGCTGCGCGGCATCGTGATCAACCGGCGCCACGAATATCCGCCCCAGGCGCGAGTCACCGCGATGATCGCGCTGACGGCAGCGCGCGGGCTGGACGCCGAGACGCTTCGCGTCGCCGCCGACACCGCGACAACCACGTCGGATTCCATTCTGCTGCAGCTGCGCCGCCTGGCAGCCGCCGCGCTCGGTGGAGCAGCGGCGCCTGTCGTCGCGACCGAGCGTACCGAGCTGCTGACGGCGTTGTTGGCCGACAGGGCGGCGATTGTCCGCCTCGAAGCTGTGCGCGCATGGGCTCGGCAGGAGGTGCCGGTCAACGGGTGCCAGCGTATTTTCGATGCGTTAAAGGATCCGAGTGTCCCGGTCGCCCTCGCCGCGATCGACGTGCTCGCGGAGCAATGCAAGGACGACGTCAATGCCGTCGACCGGATGACCATCGAGGCTCGCACGCCGCCGGAGAACGAGTGGCATGTTGCGTCACACGCGCTGGTCGCGCTGGCACGAATCGGCCCGCGGCGCGTGTTCATTCCTCTGCTCGGCAGCCACATCCAGCACCAGACGTGGCAGGTTCGGATGTATGCCGCGCGCGCCGCGGCGCTGACCGACGAGGTGCCCGCGCTGGAGCGCCTGGCCTACGATCGCGAGGACAATGTGCGCGAGGCGACGCTGGCCCCCCTTCGCCGGCTGAAGGGAGATGAAGCGGAGCCGTATTTCGTTCTGGCGCTCGGCCGGAGCGACTACCAGCTGCTGCGCACCGCCGCGAACGAGCTGAAGGGCGCCAAACCGACGCCGCAGCTCGCGACCGCGCTCCTCGATGCACTGCTTCGTGTCACCGCAGAAAAGAAAGAAACCTCCCGTGACACGCGGATCGCGCTGCTCGAACGGCTGCGCGAGCTTGGCGATCCCGACCAGGCAGGCGCCCTCGTGCCCCTGCTGCGCGATTACGACATCCCGATCGCGCGGCTCGCCGCGGGGTTGATTCAGCAGTGGACCGGAAAGCCGCAGGAGATGGATCCCCAGCTGCTGCCGCGCCCCGCCGTGCCCACGGCCGCGGAAAGCGCCACGCCGCCGGCCCGTGTGAAGCTGCGCAGCGGAAAGATCTTCTCCATCGTGTTCCGGCAGGACGTCGCGCCCCTGACCATCGCGAGATTCGTGCGGCTCGCGACAGCGGGTTATTACAACGGGCTGACGCTCCATCGCGTGGTCCCCAACTTCGTCGTGCAGGGGGGCAGTCCTGGCGCCAACGAATACGCCGGCGACAGCCTGTATATGCGCGACGAGATCAGCAACGTGTCGAATCTTCGCGGCACGGTCGGACTGTCGACACGAGGGCGCGATACCGGTGACGCGCAGTTTTTCATCAATCTCGTCGACAATCCGCGGCTCGACTTCGAATATACGGTGTTCGGAACCGCCGGCCCGCTCGACGTCATCGACGAGATCGTCGAAGGGGACACGATTGCCAGCATCACGTTCGAAAAGGATGACGATGCAGTCAAGAAGGATGAGCCGGTTGTGGGCTATGCTGACCCGGAACGATGGCGACTTCCTATCGATTCGGCCCCTTCACGGTCGACGCGGCGTCGTACCGGCTGCTGCGAGAGGACGAGGTCGTCCCCCTCTCTCCGAAAATCATCGATCTCCTTCTTTACCTCGTCGCCCGGCAATCGACGCTCGTCTCGAAGGACGAGCTCTTTGGCGCGCTCTGGCCGGACGTCGCCGTCACCGACAACGCGCTGACGCAGGCGGTCTCGGAGCTGCGGCAGGCACTCGGCGACGATCCCGCACAGCCGACGTATATCCAGACCGTCGCCAGGCGCGGTTATCGCTTCATCGCGACGGTCGAAGCTGTTTCGCCACATACAGATAGCGCGACAGTACTTCCGGTCCAGAAGGCCGCGGACACGCACGCGCCCGCCATTGCGGTGCTCGACTTCTCGAATGTGAGCACGGATCGAGAATTTGGCTGGCTCTCATCGGGGATTGCCGAAACCGTCACCAACGATCTGCGCGCCGCCGGCGCCGTTCGGGTCATCGATCGTGTGCGGGTCGTCGAAGCAGTGCGCCGTTCGGGGGGCGACCTGCCGGCGCTTCGCACGGAATTGAACCTGGACCTCGCCGTCGTCGGAAGCTTCCAGCGTGCGGGCGATCGGCTGCGCATCACGGCCCGCGTCGTGGATGCCGCAAGCGGCGAAGCGGTCGCGGAAGCCAAGGCGGACGGCGCGCTCGAAGACGTCTTCGAGCTGCAGGACCGGATCGTCGCACAGTTCGGGGAGAAGCTTGGAACCACACACGGAGTGAGCCCCGGGGGGTTGCGGCAGCCGCACCACGAAACGAGCAGTCTCGAGGCTTACAAGGCGTTCACCGAGGGACGCGTACGCCTCGAATCACTCGACGCGTCGCTGGTGCCAGCGGCGATTGCGGACTTCGAGCGGGCGGCGGCGCTCGATCCCAGGTATGCGCTCGCGCACGTCGGCCTCGGGAACGCCCGCTTCTTCCAGTACGAGATGTCGCGGGCACGCAACCAGCCGGAAGGGGCGCTGCTCGCCCGGGCGATCGACCACGTACGCCGTGCCATCGAGCTCGAGCGCGAGCTCGCCGAGGCGCACGCGACCCTCGCGTTTCTCCTCGTCAGCGCCGGGCGGTTCGACGAGGCGCGCGGCTCAGCGCGACGTGCCGTGGCGCTCGAGCCCGGGTATTGGGGGCATCACTTCCGTCTTGCGCACGCTGAGTGGGGAGAGGATCGGCTCCGCACGCTGGCTCGCGCGCTCGAGCTGTACCCAGATTTTCCGTTCGCGCACTTCGAAGCCGCGATGGTCCACATCGCCCGCGGGGCGCTGGAGCGCGCGGAGTCGGTGCTGCGTGAAGGCACCATCGTGCAGGATCGACAGGCCAATCTGCGGCAGCGATATCCGGCAAAAGGGCTGCACTGGCTGCTCGGGCTCGTCAGACTGGCACAGCGCGACCACCTGGAGGCGCGAACGGAATTCGAGCGAGAGATCTCCGACGGGTCGGGCCAGCTCTACGCCGCCGAGTTTGCCATGAACGCGTGTGACGGTCTCGGATTCATCGCGCTCGATCTCAAGGATGCGCGGTCGGCCGCCGAAGGCTTCAACCGGGCGCTCAAGCCGTTTCCCGAACACGCGCGTTCGCTGGTGGGGCTCGGGGCGGCGCTGCTGATGGCCGGCGATCGCAAAGGCGCAGAGGCAGCGTTCGCACGAACGACGACCGCGGTCGAAGGGCTGCGGCGCGGCGGCCGTACCTCTGAAGCGTGCCTCGCCGAAGCATCCCTTCATGCCGTCAAGGGGCAACGCGCGGAGGCGGTTTCTCTGCTGAAGCGGCTGGTCGAGCGCCCCGAGCTGCCATTTTCCGCCTGGACGCTCCCGATCGAGCCGCTGTTCGCACCGATGCGACAAAGCACTGATTTCCAAGGAGTTCTCGCCACCCTGGCGCAGCACGCGCGCTGATTTCACCCTTCTTCAGGTCCCCTTCAGGACTTCTCAGCAGGCACGCTTCTATCGTGTCTGCATGACGGTTCATTTCGCGACGGCCGAACCGAGCCCGGTCAGTCCCGACTCCACGTCGATTGTCAACGACGTGCACTCGCAGCTCAATCGCACGAGAGTGCGGCGGGTCGTCGCCGTGGACTCCGTGGCCGCACTTCAACGGGTCGTGCGCCAGGTCGCGAACGAAGGAGGCCGAATCAGCATTGCCGGCGGCCGGCATGCGATGGGCGGGCAGCAGTTCGGCGCGGACGCCGTGCTGCTCGACATGACGTCGCTGTCGCGGGTCATCGATTTCGATCGCGAGGGCGGCCTCATCACGGTCGAAGCGGGGATCGACTGGCCTCGCCTGGTGAACCACCTTCTGTGGGCGAACGCGGGCCAGGCGAGCCACTGGGGAATCATTCAGAAGCAGACCGGGGCGGACCACCTCACGATCGGCGGCGCCTTGTCCGCAAACATCCACGGCCGCGGGCTGACGCTGCGGCCATTCGTCGCCGACATCGAGTCGTTCGACCTGGTCGACGCGACGGGATCTCTCATCACCTGCAGCCGATCACAGAACCCGCAGCTGTTCTCGCTCGCGGTCGGCGGCTACGGGCTGTTCGGCGCGATCGCGCGGGTGACGCTTCGCCTGGCGCAGCGCCGCAAGCTCGAACGCCGCGTCACGATTGGTCGAGTGGACGACCTGCCGTGGCTATTCGAGGATCGTGTCGCCGACGGCTATGAGTTTGGCGACTGCCAGTTCGGGATCGATCCGGATTCGTGGGAGTTCCTGCAGTCCGGAGTGGTCTCCTGTTACCGGCCGGTTGACGATGGCCGCACGATCCGCGCGGATCAACACGCGCTGACGCCGTCGGACTGGCAGCGGCTGCTGCTGCTGGCGCACCGTGATAAGTCGCGCGCCTTCGCCGAATATGCGCGCCACTACATGTCGACCGACGGCCAGTTGTACTGGTCCGACACGCACCAGATGTCGAGCTATCTCGACGGCTATCACACC
This sequence comes from Acidobacteriota bacterium, assembly GCA_046731735.1. Taxonomy (GTDB): domain Bacteria; phylum Acidobacteriota; class Vicinamibacteria; order Vicinamibacterales; family 2-12-FULL-66-21; genus JALZOC01. The sequence goes on along the minus strand of JBKPLP010000201.1, from coordinate 18,573 downwards.
GTGCTCGATGAACGCCTCGATGCGCGCGTCAAGGGCAGCGAAATGATCTCGGAGCTCTTCGTGCGCCGTTCCGATCTGCCGGCCTTCATGGCTCGTGTGCGGCAGGACGCGCGCGCGAACGACTTCAATGTCATCTACGGCACCGTCCGGGTCATCGCGCGTGACGACGAGACGGTGCTGGCGTGGGCGAGGGAGCCCTGGGCGTGCGTCGTGTTCAACCTGCACGTCGATCACTCTGCAGCCGGATTGCGGAAAGCCCAGTGCGATGTCCGCCGGCTCATCGATCGCGCAGCGGAGTTCGGCGGCAGCTACTACCTGACCTATCACCGTTGGGCAACCGCGGAGCAGGTCGAACGCTGCCATCCGCGCATGCGCGAGTTTCTCCGACTCAAGCGTCAGTACGACCCGGCCGGTGTGTTCTCGAGTGACTGGTACGACCATCACACGGGTCTGCTCGGTGCCTAAGACCCGCAAGGAGAAACCGTATGAGGAAGATGCACGCATCCGTCGCCGTTTTCTCGCTGTTGTCGCTGGCGCCGGTGGCGGCCGCGCAAGAGGCTCCGGTACCGGCGCCTGCGGACGGCACACGCCTGATATTCGGCCCGACCGCCCGGACTCTGCCGAAAGGACAGGTGTACTTCGGCGTGTACGAATTCCTGATGCCCTTCGTGCAGGTCGGCGTGACCGATCGGTTCTCGATCGGCGGCGGCACGCCGCTGTTCGTCGGCATCGACGAGTCCCACCGGCCTTTCTGGATCACCCCGAAGGTGCAGATCGTTCACCACGAGGGGACTGACGTCGCGGCGGGCGCGATACATGTGGCAAACCTCGACGGCGGCGGTGCAGGCGTCGGTTATCTGGTCATGACGCGCGGCGGCGACGCGGGATCGTTCACCGCCGGAGCCGGGCTTGCCTATACGTCCGATGGCGGGCGCGCGCCCGTGGTCATGGTCGGCGGCGAACGCCAGATGCGCCCCGGCCTCAGATTCATCACCGAGAACTACGTCTGGAAAAACGGACAGGGACTGGCGACGGGGGGCGTGCGATTTTACAGCGACAGATTGTCGGCCGATGTCGGACTCGGTGTCCCGGTTGGTTTGGGCGAGCTGTTCGCATTTCCCGTGATCAACTTCGTTTACAGGTTCTGAGGCAGCGATGAGTCGACCGCCCAGGTTACGGGAGCTTCCGCGCCGGACGTTCGACTGGCTGCGAGCGGAAAGCGGGCAGTGGGTCGAGGCCGGTCTGCTCGACGAGCCGTCGCGAGCGCGAATTCTGTCGCAGTACCACACAGAGTCGTCGCCACATCGCGGCACGATGGCGCTCACGCTGATTGCCATCCTTATGTGCGCCATAGGGGTGTTGCTGGTGATCGGCTACAACTGGGAGCGCATTCCGCCAGCCGTGAAGGTCGAGATGCTGATGGCCTCGGTGGCAGCGGCGTTCGTCGGCGCGGCTGCCGCCTACGCGCGGAACAGGCCCACGCTCGGTGAAGTCCTCGCATTTGCCGGCACGCTGCTCTTCGGCAACGGCATCTGGCTCATTGCGCAGGTGCTTCACATCCAGGGGCATTTCCCGGATGCGTTCCTGTGGTTTGCAATCGGCGCTGTCGCCGCGGCATTTCTGGTGGAGTCCGTCGCGATCGGAACCGGCGCCGCGGTCCTCGCAGGCGTCTGGATCATTTCAGAGGGGACGTTCTACCCGCACATCCTCTATCCGTTTTTCGTGCTGTGGCCGTGCACCGTCTGGGTGGCGTACCGGCTTCGCTCCGGCGTGATGGTACGCCTGCTCGGCCTGACCGCGGCGCTGTGGGTCGGCGTCGCGACGGCTACGGACTTCCACGTCAACATCTCGCCGGCGGCCATCATGCTGACCGGTTGCGCGCTGTACGCGATCGGTCGGTGGCATGGCGAGCGCAGCGACATCGCGGATGCGTGGCGTATGAGCGGGCTGGGCACGCTGCTGTTGATGATCATGCCGTTGATGGCGCACGGGTTCTACACCGACGTGCAGAAAGGTGCTCCGATGCCGACCATCGTCATCACATCGATCGCCGCATTGGTAGCGGCATCCGCGATCCGGCGGCCGATCCGCATTCCCGCCGACTGGGCAGTGCTGGTGGCGGCGTTCGTCTCCGCCGTATGGGCGCTCGGCGCCGGTACCGGGCTGCTCACGAAGTGGTGGTGGGGCGCGACGTGCTCGACGATCGCCTTCAGCGCGACCGCGCTCGTGCTGTCTGTCGCGTTGATTCGCTCGGCCTTTCGATCCGATCGCACCTCGGACCTTGTAGTCGGCGTGCTGTTCGGCCTTGCATTCCTGGCCGTGCGCTGGACGAGCGTCATCGAAAATCTGCTGTGGTCCGGCCTGCTGCTCCTGGTCGCTGGAGCAGGGCTGCTGTTCGTCGCACGCGAGTGGCTGCGGCGCGATCGCTCGCTGGTCGCGGAGAGGGCGTCATGATGTTCACCGCATCGTTCCCGAAGCGCGCGGTGCTGGCCGGAGCGACCTGCGTGCTGATTCTCGGCGCCATGATCGTGGGTCATGCATGGCCGCTCTGGACCGGCCGCATCGTCACGATGAAGGTGGTGCCGGTGGATCCGCGCGACCTGTTCCGCGGTGAGTACGTGCACCTGGAGACCGCCGCGAGCCAGTTGCATCGTCAAGGGGGCACGATACCGCAGGGTCCATCCTGGTCATACGTGCAGCCGCTCGATCGAGTCTTCGAGGAATCGCGCCGCGGCTCGGTTCTCTACGTACAACTGGCGCCGTCGGCGTCTGGCGATTACGTTCCGGTATCGGTAAGTTTGAAACCGCAGGCTGGCTCGCTCAACCTGCGCGGCCGAACGAAGTATCCCGGCGGGACGCATCTGAGCGTCGATTACGGACTCGACTCGTTCTATATGCAGGAAGGGAAAGGACGGCGCGTCGAGGAGGCGATTCGGCAGCGACGCCTCGTCCAGATGCAAGTCGCAGTCGCATCGTCAGGGCAGGCGCGCATCAAGACGCTGCTGATCGACGGTGTACCCGTAGATCGCTTTTGAAATGGCCGCCATCAGCGCGGCGCTTTTCTTCAAGTCGTCGATGCCCCGGACGAGGACGACCAGGACGTATGGCGAGGGAGCGTAAACGATTGCCGCGTCGTGGTGAATGCGAGTGATGTTGCCGGTTTTGTGCGCGACTACCGTTCCCCCCGGCAGCCCAGCAGGAACCGCCGTATTGAACTGCTGCCGTTTGAGGATCGCGACCATCTCCGCGTCTGATTGCGGGTCCACCGCCGTCCCGTGCGCGAGGCGATCGAACAGGATCAGCAGCCCGCGTGCGGTGGTGGTGTTGTTCATCCCCTTCTCATACGCCTTCTGGTCCTCCACGCCGCGCAGAACCTGCATGCCGTCCGCGCCGAGCGTCTTCACCGTACGGCGGATGTTGTCCACACCGAGCCGCTCGATCAGCAGGTTCGCCGCAAAGTTGCTGCTGACCGTGATCATCGCCTCGCACAGCTGTCGCAGCGTCAGCGTCTTCCCGGCCGCAGCATAGACCTCCTTGTCCGAGTCGTCACCTTCGCTCAGCGCGAACGTGCTGCCGTCGACGATGCTGTGGAACTCGTTGCGTATGGCCAGCGGATCGTCGAGCGTCAGAATGTGCGCGTGCGCCTGCCTGAACAGCTCGATCATGACCGGCACCTTCATGGTGCTCGCGGCATGAAACGGTGTGTCGGGATCGATCAGCAACTCGCTCCGCCCGTCGAGCGTCCTGAACGCGACGGCCACTTCCGCGCCGCTGGCGTCGATCACTTCCCGGACGCGGGATTCGAGCGTCGATGCGGGCGCCGCCTGCGCGACGAGCGACGAGACGAGAACCAGCGCAATCACCGCGGCTCTAGTTCGGCGAGCGCGCCCCAGGTGTCAGGATCCTGCGAGACGAGCGTGCTGAGGTAGAGGGATACGTCCGCGGCCGGATATTTCGATGCGAGCTCGCCGGCGGCGGCCTTCAGCTTTCCGGCATCCGGCTTGGCGACGTTTTCCTCGCTGATCAGGCCGTTCTCGTGGGTGATGCCCAGGCTGTCGAGAAACGCGCCCATCATCGGGCGCTGCCGCTCCAGGTGGTAGTTCACGAGCGCCCGCGCCGCAACGCTGTCGGATACAGACGGCAGCGCCGCGAGGTACTTCGCCTTCTTCTCGATCGGCAATGCGACGACGCTCTTCGCGCGGAATTTCATATGTGAGGCGAGCGCGGTGACCGCTTCGATCTGTTGTTCCGTCGACTGCTCGTCGGCCCAGAACAGCTCAGCGGCGGTGATCCGCGTCTCCGGCGGCAACTTCTTCCAGAGGCGCGACGGTCTGAACTCACTCAAGTCGGTCATCCCTGCATCTTAGCTTGTATCGGTGTACGATCTGAGCACGTTGCCCGACCGCCTGTTTACGCCGCGATTCTTCGTGATGTGCGGCTTCAGCTTCACGGTTTTCGTTTCCGCGTTTCAACTTCTTCCGACCGCCCCATTCCACGTCATCGATCTCGGCGGGTCCACCTTCGCGTCGGGGCTGTTCCTCGGCTTTCTCACATTCGCGTCCGCCTTCTCGGCACCGTTGACCGGTGCCGTCGCGGACCGTCTCGGACAGCGGCGCATCCTGATCACGTCGAGCGTCGCGCTGGCGCTCTTCTCGATCGCATACGCCGTGATCACGGATTATCGGCTGCTGCTGGCGCTCGTCATCGTGCACGGTGTGTTCTGGTCCGGACTTCTCTCTGCGTCAGCCGCCTACATGACGAACCTCCTTCCGGAGCGGCGGCGCGCCGAGGGCATCGCCTACTGGGGACTCTCGTCAGTGGCAGCGATCGCAGTAGCGCCGACAATCGGCTTCTGGATCTACCGTCACGGCTGGGGCTGGTTGTGCGCGGAGGCGGCGGCGCTCAACCTGCTGATGTGCGGAATTGCGATCGCGTTGAAGGAGCACGAGCCGGCGCCCGCGCCTCACGCCCACGCGGAGGGGCTGCTCGAGTGGCGAGTGCTCGTGCTTTCAGGGACGCTGTTTCTGTACTCGTACGCCTATGGCGGCATCACCAGCTTTGCCGCGATGTATGCCGACGCGAACCACGTCACCCCCAAAGGGATTTACCTGACCACGCTCGCGCTCGTGATCCTGGTGACCCGGCCGGTGGCGGGCCGCCTCGGCGATCGGCTCGGCCACCGGCGCGTGTTTCTGCCGTGCCTTCTGCTCATCAGCCTGGGGCTGGGCCTCCTCGCCGCGGGGGGGACACGCGCCTCGATGATCGTGTCCGCCGCCGTGTTCGGGCTCGGATTCGGAACTGCCTACCCCGTTTATGTCGGTTATGTCATGCGCGACGTCAGCCCGGGGAGGCGCGGGGCCGCGTTCGGCGCCATCCTCGCCGCGTTCGACACCGGCATCGGCACCGGATCCACGAGCATGGGCTGGGTCATTCAACGGTACGGATTCCAGTTTGCGTTCGCGATGGCCGCGGCCATTTCGGCGCTCGCGCTGCCGTACTTTCTCGCGGTCGACCGCAGGCTTCGCCCAAGATCCAATCCCTAATCCCTCATCCCGAATCCCTCATCCCGAATCCCTGAATCTCCAATCCCTGGATTAGGGATTCGCGATTAGGGATGAGGGATTCAGCTTTCAAAACCCCATTTTGACGCCAATGTCGATCCTCCTGGCAGGCATCGCCGCTGTCGGCTGACCGAAGAAAGGTGATGTCATGACGCCCGAGTAGCCGATTGGGTTGACGTGATTGAGCAGGTTCTGGACTGATGCGAAGATCTCGAATCGCAGCCGCTTGTTCTCCGCGCCTCCCCCGCCCATCGCGCCCAGCATGTCGCCTGCGCCGCCCGGCCCGCCGATCCGCTGGATCACCATCGTTGGCCCGCCCGGACCGGCGGTCGACGGGGGGCGTTCGCCGAAGCCGAACGCGTAACCGATGCGCGCCGCCACATCCCACATGCCCGCCGTGGTGGCGCTGTTCCGCCGGATGCCGGCAGGCCGGTCGTTGAACACCGTATCGCCGTTGTCGTCACGCCCGGTTGTGACGTTGTACGGCGAGCCAGTCCGGGCCGTCGCCGACACGCCAAGGCGAATGCTCTTGAAGAGCGTCGTGTTCACGATGCTGCTGAAGATGTGATGCGGAACCCCCGCCGCCGGCGCCCACTCTCCCGACAGGCGGTAACTGTCGGCTGGCAGGCTGAACGGGCCGTCGGCGTCGTTCTCCTGCCGGATCCACGAGTAGTTCGCCAGCACGGACGTCCGGCGGCTCGGAACGTTCAGATTCAGCCCGGTGTTGATCGACGTGCCGCGCATGCGCGCGGTCGATTCGACTTCCGTCACGTTGCCCAGAGCGGGATCCGGCCGCGTGCCGTCCTCGCGAGGCGCGTTGATATTGCGGCCCCGGAAGCGATCGGCGCCATTCGAACGCGTGACGCCCACGTTCGCGGCGAGCATGCGTGACAGCTGTTGGCTGACGCCGAGGGTCATCAGCACGCGTTTCGGCATGACGAGATCTCCGGCGAGCGTGTACTTGCTGACGGGAAGCACCTGAAGCGAGGCGTCACCCGCATAGGGATCCGGGTAACCGGGATTGCGGACGACCACGTCCTGCTGGCGCACACCATCGACGCGCAAGGTCTGCTCGAACGTGTCGACGTCGAGCCAGTCATTGAAGATTCCGCCGCCGCCCCTGATCGTCATCCGGCCGTTCTTGAACGGCGACCAGGTCAAGCCTGCGCGCGGCGCGAGGTTCCAGCGATCTCCTAGATGGGTCTGTAGCTCGTGGCGCAGTCCGCCGCTGACCGTCAGGTTCTTCCGCACGCGCCAGTCGTCTTGCACGAACACTCCCGCCTGCCAATGCGAATACCCGACGAGCGGATCCCCCGTGCGCTTCATGTAGGTCGACGGCCGCCGTTGTTCGTAGTCCGCTAGGCTGGCAAACGTATAGGTGCCGAGGTAATTCGATTGCGTATCGCTGCGGTAGGCTCCGCCCTCGACGAGCGTCCCGGCGCGCACGGCGTGCCGTCCCTTCGCCCAGTCGATGTTCGTCGCCCACTCGACTTCCGTGCTGCGGCGCCCGCCCGCCTGCTGTGCGCCTCCCGCGGTGAACGCATCGAGCACGCGGATCGTGGGCAGGTCCGCCGCCGATGTCGATTCGGCCTCGAGCCAGTGGAGCTGGAGCCGCGACTCGGCGAACACGTTGCGAGTCCAGGGGCCGCTTTCCGCGAGCCTGAACACGGTCTCGTTCGACGTCCGGTCGAACGCGCGCTCCGGCAGATCGAAACTGCCGACGCCCAGCTTCTGCTGATCGTTGTCGTTCTGCTGCAAGGTCGCGCGGAGCGTGTGGCTCTTCGAGAGCACCTGATCGATTCGCGCCGAGGCATTCAGGCGATCCGACGGCCGTCGAACGGGTGCGGTGCGCTGTCCGCCCGGCAGGGCCGCAAAGATGTTGGCGGAGTCATAGAGCGACGCGCCGCCCAACGACAGCGAGAACGAAGTGCGCCCCTTGAGCAACGTCCCGCTCAGGTTGAAGGTGTACTGCTGCGTCTGTTCCGGGCCCTTCTCGTTGACGAATGCATTTCGCGCGTTCAGTGCCTCATCGCGGAACGTGAAGTCGAGGCTGCCAGTGAGCGGGCCGAGTCCCGGCTGGGTCGTGATGTCGACGAAGACCATCCCGCCGCCGTGGTTTTCAGCCGCGAAAAGATCGCGCGAGAAGCGAATCGAGCGGATCTGCGATTTCGGGGGAAGGCGCCCGCCGCGAAAACCGTCGACGCGGATTGTCGACCCGGGCCCCGCCATCTCCTTCAGCATCGCCTCCATCTCGTCTGGATCGTCGGGCAGCGCGTCGATCTGCTGCTTCGACAGTACTGTGTTGAACCGATCGTTGTTCGGGTCTGAAGCCGACGTGGCCGGATCCCGGCCGACCGACACCGACTGATCGATCTTCTGAATCGCCAGCGTCACGTCCCGCCGGTTATCGCCGGCGCGGACGCGCACGTCCGGAAGCACACGCGTTTCGAATCCAGGAAAGCTGACTGCGATCGCGTATCGGCCGGCCACCAGGTCCGGGGCGACCGCCACTCCGGCCCCGTCCGTCGCCACATCGCTCAGCGCGATCGCCTCCGTCTTGTCATCAGCCCCCTTCACATTCACCAGCGCGCCGGGTATCACCGCGCCGCTGGGATCGTGAACGACGATGCGAAGCGTGCCCGAGGCGGGACGTTGTGCGGCACTTGCCGGGCCGATTGTCAGAGCGACGAGCGAGAGCGCAGCCAGCATGGTTCGCACGTCTTTTTTCCTCACTGGCCGGTCTCGAACTTCTTCGGGTCGATCTTCGCGTTGACCTTCACCTTGTTGATCGTCCATTCCTCTGCGGTTGCACCGGCGATCGCGCGGCGGAAGGCGTGGGGAAATCTGATGCCATCCACTTCACGCCAGTCGTCGAAATAGAACGCGTGCTCGACCGTCGCGGGGGGCTGCCGCTCGGCGTCTGCGATCTGTTTCTGCGCGTCCGCCTGAACCTGCCGGCGCTCTTCGTCGGTCAGCTGACGGGGAGACTGTCCGCCGCCGGCGACACGGGGTCCACCGGCCGTGATCATTCGCGGCTGCGGTCCCTGGAAGGTCACCATGAGTGGCAGGTCGGTCTTTTCGTCGACGAACAACCGGGCGCTGAAGTCATCCGCATTCTTCACGTCGATGACGTACGCCTTTCCATCCGGCGACTCTGCCTCGCCCGCGTAGCGGTACTGGGCCGCGAGCGTGGGATGGGTTGTCGCGAGCCACCCGAGCATCAGGCGGCTGACCTCCTGGCGTGCAGATCGAACGAGCTGGCGATCGATCTGCTGCTGCTGTTCCGGCGTGGGTTTCTCGCCGCCGTTGACCGGACCTCCGGGGCCCATGCGAATGATCATCGCGCCGCCCGCTCCGATGCCCGCCGGCGCTGGCGACCTCACGGGCCGATCGCCGTTGAACCCGCTGACATTCGCGATGGTCATCGGCCCGCCGTTCGAGGCCTCCGACTTGATGTACTTGTCAGGAAGATCGATCAGTACCTCGAGCTCGGTGGTCATCTGGAAGTTTCCGACGTTGCGCTGCGCATTGCCCTGGACGCTCAGGGACTTGATCGCATCGAGCTTCGTTCCGCCGATCGCCTTGCGGACGTTTGCGATCACGTCCTGGGCCTTCTTGTCGTCCTGCTGCGCGCCGATTGGCCCGGCGATCGTCATCGCGGTTACCACGAGCGCGACGAAACAGTTGATTCGCATGTCCTCACCTCATGGCGGCCCATAAAGGGCCGCCCTACACTCGTCGGTAGGCCGGGGCTTTATGCCCCGGCGTCATCATCGCGGTTCGGCGAGCGCGAATGGTTAAGCCCGCGCAAAGAGTTTGTTAAGGACGTAAAACCTTGCGGAGGGTGGCACAGCCGGCTGGATCGCGCATGCTAGACTCGCCGCATGCGCGGTCATTTCCGGCTGCCGATGTTCGTCGTCGCGCTGGCGCTGCTGGCGCTGATCGTGCTGCTCGCGGTGTTCCAGTACAAGTGGGTTGGACGCATCAGCGATGCCGAACGCGAGGGAATGCGCAGTGCGCTGAACACGCACGCGACCGGTTTTGCCAACGACTTCGACGTCGAGCTCACGCGCGCGTTTCTGCTGTTTCAAATCGATCCGCAGGCGACGGACAACCTCGCGAGCCGCGTGTCGATGCGCTACGACCGCTGGCAATCGACCGCGCGTTATCCACGCCTGATCAAGCAGGTGTACGTCGCGGGGCCCGAGATCGGGGAAAGCCTGCAGTGGTTCAATCCGAACACGCACGTTCTCGAACCGGTCGCGTGGCCCGACGCGTTGACGCCGATACGCTCGCAGATTACGGCGCCGCGCGAGATGCAGTCGGGACCGGCGGGAACGTTCCTGATCCGGTCGATGGCGCCGCCGATCTGGGACAGCGTTCCCGCGCTGCTGATTCCCACGCCGACAATCGTGTTCAACCAGGAGCCGGGCGGCGCGCACGTCAGGATGGCGCCGGGAATGAGCTACACGATCCTGCTGATGGATCGCGACTACATCACGGCCGATATGCTGCCGGCGCTGGCGCAGCAGCACTTCCGCCAGGGCAGCGACGGTTTCAACTACGAGCTTGCGGTAGTGAGCACCGCGGACCGCAACGTCGTGTACCGCTCGACCAGCGATTTCTCACCGGATCCGGATGCGAAGGCGGATGCCGCCGTCGACCTGTTCCAGGTTCGTATGCAGGACTTCGGCCCACTCGCCACCGAGATCCGCCGCTTCACGTCGACGATTACGACGACACGTGCGGCACGCGGTCCGGTGTCGATCATCGTCGAACAGAACGGATCGCTCGGGTCCACGGCAGCGTCGGCTGGCGCCGCGGCCGCACGGATCGCGGCCACCGGTATCAGCGTCCCGCGCTGGCGGCTGATCGTGAAGCACCCGTCCGGGTCGCTCGAGGCGGCGGTCAATGCGGCGCGCCGCCGCAACATCATCATCAGCACGAGCATTCTCGGCGTGCTTGGCGCGAGCATGGCGCTGCTGGTCTTGTCCACTCGCCGCGCTCAGGAACTCGCGCGCCAGCAGATGGAGTTCGTCGCCGCGGTGTCCCACGAGCTGCGCACGCCGCTGGCGGTCATCCGCTCGGCCGGCGATAACCTCGCGGACGGCGTCGTCCACGACGAGCAGCAGGTGAAGAAGTATGGCGATCTCGTTCGCAGCGAGGGACGCCGACTGACCGAGATGGTCGAGCAGATCCTCGAGTTTGCGGGGATCCAGTCGGGTCAGCGGGGTCTGGTGCTGCGGCCGGTTCCCGTAGCCCCGCTCGTGCAGGACGTGGTTGATTCTTCGCGGGCACTCGTCGAAGAGGCGGGGATCGCTGTCGAACTCTCGATTCCGGATCGCCTGCCGCCCTTGCTTGGCGACGAGGCGGCGCTGCGGCGCGTCTTCCAGAACCTCGTCAGCAATGCCATCAAGTACGGCCGTGCCGGTGGCTGGTTGGGCGTTCGCGCGCGACAGGCCGGACGCGAGATCCACATCGCGGTCGCGGACCGTGGCATCGGCATTCAACCCGCGGAGCAGACGCGGATCTTCGAGCCCTTCTATCGCACGCCCGACGTCGTGGCCGCGCAAATCCAGGGGGCCGGGCTGGGGCTCAGCCTGGTCAAGCGGATAGTGGAAGCGCATGGCGGACGCATCACCGTCACGAGCACGCCGGGGTCCGGCAGCGAGTTCACCGTCGCGCTTCCGGCCGCGAGCGAAGAGGCGGTGGGTCGCACGGTTCGAGAGCCAATCGCCGAGTCTCCCACGCAGGTGCATGGAAGCCGCGCGTGAGGCGGATCCTGCTGGTCGAGGACGAACCGGGGCTCGTGCTGACGCTCCGCGATCGGCTGACGAAGGAAGGCTATTCGGTTGAGACCAGCGCGGACGGCGAGAGCGGTCTCGAGCGCGCCGCCGGCGAAGCGTTCGACCTGGTCCTGCTCGACGTGATGCTGCCGCGGCTCAATGGCTTCGACGTCCTGCGCGAGCTGCGCAAGCGCGGTATCGATTCGCCAGTGATCATGCTCACCGCGAAAGGGCAGGTGGTCGATAAAGTGGTCGGGCTGAAGCTCGGCGCCGACGACTATGTCACCAAGCCGTTCGAGATGGTGGAGCTCCTCGCGCGGATCGAAGCCAAGCTGCGGCGCACTCCAGCGATCATTCATCCATCGGAGGGATACCAGTTCGGCGACGTCCGGGTTGAATTCCGCCGCGCCGAAGTGACGAAGGCGGACGCGCCGCTCGAGCTCTCCGCGCGCGAATTCCAGCTCCTCAAGTACTTCATCGAGCACCGCGGCGCGACGCTGACACGCGAGGAGCTGCTCAACGAAGTCTGGGGCTACAACGCGATGCCATCGACGCGGACCGTCGATGTCCACGTCGCGTGGCTGCGGCAGAAGATCGAGCCCAACCCGCGGCATCCGCAGTACATCCTCACCATCCACGGCATGGGCTACAAGTTCGCTGGATAGGCCGACCTCTAGGATTTCAGCGGCACGATTTCGACGTCTGCGGTGCCGTTCGCAATGCGCAGGACTGCGATCGACGGGTTCAGATCGAAGCGCCGGGGCCCCGCCGCGCCGGGATTGACGACAAGCCGGGCGCCGTCGCGATATACCAGTGCCTTGTGCGTGTGGCCGTAGATCAGCACATCGGCGTCGTAACGCGTCAGCAGTTTCTGTGGCGTCGGAGTTCCGAGCTCGTGTCCGTGGCTGACGTGGATCGAGATCCCACCGCATTCGGTGTGGATCTGCTGCGGCAGCAACCCGTCGAGAGGATCGACGTTGCCGTACACCGCCTCGACTGGCGCGATCGCGGACAGCGCATCGAGCACCGCCCGCCCGCCCACATCACCGGCGTGCAGAATCCGTGAGACGCCCGCGAGCGCCTCGAAGAGGCTGTCGCGAATCAGACCGTGCGTGTCGGAGACGAGGCCGATGACGAGGGCGCTTTGCGCCGCGTCTGCCATGATTTCCGCAGTATCGCACCGTCGCAGCCAAGGCAACGCGGACGGTTTGGATGCGTTGTGTGGACCGAAGCGGGCGAGGAGGAGAAACGGCGGGGCGGCTCGACGCCGCCCCCGACAGATTAGAAAATCACCATGCCGCTGAGAACGAGGCTGCTGCTGGTCTCGCGGAACTTCGGTTTGAGATAGAAGAGCCGGTTGCTGACGCCGGTGGTGCGATCGAACCAAATCGCGCGATACAGGTAGCCGATGCCGACGCCGATCCGGTGGTGCGGAAACACGGTGACACCCGGTTCGAGGTTCAGGCCGTACCCGCGCCAGCGGGCGTCTCCGAATTTGTCGTGGAGAAAGCTGCCGTTCTCGATGCTCATCCAGGGAAATGAACCGCCGACCAACATGTGCGGCTGGACGCGCGTGCGGGTGAGAAGGAAGAACCGGCCGTCGACGTTGATCGCCTGGAACTTCGTCTCCAGCGGGACTTCGACGAAGGTCCCGGTGTGCTGCGTGCGATCGTACGACAGCTCCAGCGACCCCTGACGTCCGTGGAAGCCGATCATCGTGCGGATCAGGTCTTTCTTGTCCAGGCGCGGCAGGAACGACATTTCATCGCCGCCGATTTCCTTGTAATACGTTTCGCCATCGAACGTGATGCCGTCGAACGTGAAGCCAGGGACGAACGTCACTCCAACCATTCCGCCGACTTTGGCGAAGCCGCCGGTAGTTTCCTGACACCAGGCCGGCTTGGCCAGCAGTGCCAGGAAGAGAGCGCCAGCAACGACAGGGACGCGTGCGCGACGGAGATAGAAGGTCATGGCGGTGCTCATTGCAAAGCACTTGCCCGCGCAAGAAAATAGCGATGCTTATTGACGACGCGGCTTCCGCGGAGCGTTCTGGTTACAGATCTGCGGCTCGATTACACTTTCAGCGCGCGGTTATCATCCGTCTGCTGTGGGACCTTCATGAACTGGAAAACCGTCGTCATCTTCGCCCTGACGCTCATCGCATCGGCGAACGCGCCGCAGCCGGTTGCCCCCGCCGATCTGGTTCTCACCAACGGTCGCGTCCTCACGGTCGAAGACGCGTTACCCGAAGCGCACGCGCTCGCCATCAAGGGGGACCGAATCGCGGCGTTCGGCACTTCGGCGGAGATTCGCCGCTACGTCGGTCCTTCCACGCAGGTGATCGATCTCAACGGCCAGCTCGCGATCCCCGGCTTCATCGACGGACACGCGCACTTCCTCGGCGTCGGCGAAGCGCAATTGAACCTCAATCTGATGCCGACGACGAGCTGGGAGCAGATCGTGGCGATGGTCGGCGAGGCGGTGAAGACGGCGAAGCCGGGTGAGTGGATCGTCGGCCGCGGCTGGCATCAGGAGAAATGGACGGCGCGCCCGCAGCCGAACGTCGAGGGGTTTCCCACGCATGCGTCGCTCGACGCGGTGTCGCCTGACAACCCCGTGGTGTTGACCCACGCCAGCGGCCACGCCAGCTTCGTGAACGCAAAAGCGATGGAAGTTTCCGGTATCACGTCGGCGACGCCGAATCCGCGCGGCGGCGAGATTCTGAAGGACACCAACGGCAACGCCACCGGGCTGCTGCGGGAGACGGCGTCCGGTCTGGTGCGGCGTGAGCGCGGCGACGAAGCGCGCACGCGCCGCGCGCTGGAGCTCGCGTCGCGGGAAGCACTGTCGAAGGGGCTCACCTCGTTCCAGGACGCGGGATCGTCGTTCTCGACCATTGATTTGATGAAGAAGATGATCGACGAGGGGAAGATCGGCGTCCGCTTGTGGGTCATGGTCAGCGAGCCGAACGAGCGCGCGGCCCGGCAACTCGGCAAGTATCGGATCATCGATTACGGCGACGGTCATTTGACGGTCCGCGCGATCAAGCGCTACATGGATGGGGCGCTCGGGTCGCGGGGGGCGTGGCTGCTCTCTCCCTACAGCGACAAACCGGACAGCGTCGGCTTGAACACCTCGCCGTTGCAGGAGATCGCCGACGCGGCGCGGCTGGCCATCACGAATGACTTCCAGCTGTGCGTCCACGCGATCGGCGATCGCGCGAATCGCGAAACGCTCGACATCTTCGCGCGGGCCTTCAGCACCAATCCGGGGAAACGCGATCTGCGATGGCGCATCGAGCATGCGCAGCACCTCTCGGCGCCGGACATCCCGCGATTCCGCCAGCTCGGCGTGATCGCGTCGATGCAGGGGATCCACGCGACGTCGGACGCACCGTTCGTCATCGAGCGGCTCGGCGCGGAGCGGGCGGACGAGGGTGCGTACGTGTGGCAGCGTCTGATGCAGAGCGGGGCCGTGGTGAGCAACGGCACGGACGCGCCGGTCGAGGACCTCGATCCGATCCCGAATTATTACGCGACCGTTACCCGCAAGACGAAAGACGGGAAGGCGTTCTATCCGGAGCAGCGCATGAGCCGTATGCAGGCGCTCAAGTCGATGACCCTCAATCCTGCTTACGCGGCGTTTCAGGAGGATTCACGCGGATCGCTGAAGGTAGGGAAGCTGGCGGACGTGACCGTGCTGTCGAAAGACATTACGGCCGTCCCCGAAGATCAGATTCAGTCCGCCCGCGTCGTGTATACCATCGTGGGAGGAAAGATCCTATATCGGAAACCCTGAGCCCTTCTACCTTCTACCTTTTACCTTTTACCTTTTACCTTTTACCTCGCTCCCACCGGCTTGCCCCTCCGCGGCGCGGCCTCCTGTTGCGGCATGTGGCGCCGGTACTGGTCGAAGAAGCGATTGGTCGCCTTGTGGAAGCGATCCGCCAGCTGCCGTCCCGTTTCACCCGGCACGGGACCGAGCCGCGTCCACGCCGCCTGCGCGCTGCGGACGTCTTCCGACATCGCGCGCCATTTCGTCTCTTCGCCGGCGCGGCCGCCGATGGTGTTCGCCGCCAGTGCTTCACGCAGGCGCTCAGCCAGGCCCTGGGCGGTAGACGGTGTCGCCGCCACGTCGGTCAGGAACCCTTCGACACGCTCACACAGCTTGACCATCTTCTTCTGGTTCGACTCGACGTCCAGCTCCGTGCCGCGGAAGGCATCGGGATAGCTGGTCAGCAGCCGTTCGAGCGCGGCCATGAAGCGACCGCTCAGCGGGTCCGCGCCGTGGCGCACGACTGGGGTCGACTGATTCCAGCGATTGCGCAGCGATCGGACCTGTTCGAGCAGCGCGGGGTTCTCGACCGGCGCCGAGGAAGGAGGCGCGGTGTCGACCACGACTTCGGGCGCGGGCATCTCCGCGGCATCGCTTCGTTCGGCCGGCACGAGCGATTCGACTTCGGCGACGAGCGCTTCGCGGTCTGCCTGCTTGGCCTGCAGATCGATCTCGTCGCGCCGCTTATAGCGATCGAAGAACGTATCGCACGCCGCGCGGAACCGATTCCACAGTGCCTCGGACTTGTTGCGGCGGACCGGGCCGACAGTCTTCCACTCGGTCTGGAGCCGCCGAATCTCGGCCGCTGCTCTTTCCCATTCGTGTGAGGCGGCGAGTTCTTCCGCGCGCGCGCAGAGCGCTTCCTTCCGGGCCTGGTTTGCCGACCAGACTTCCTTACGCTGTGCGAGGTCGGCGTTGCGCCGGGTGAAGAACGCATCGCAGGCTTCGCGGAAGCGTTTCCAGGTGGCGCGGGTGTCCTGGCGCGGCACCGGCCCGATCGCCTGCCATTCGGCCTGCAGCTTCTTCAGTTCCTCGGCGGTCTTGATCCAGTCGGTCGACTGCGACAGCGCGTCGGCTCGTTCGATGATGGCGAGTTTGCGCTCGAGATTCGCTTTTCGCTCCTCGACACGCTGCGCGAAGAACTCGCGGGCTTTCGCCTGGATCGGGTCGGCGGCCTGTCGGTAGCGATGCCACAGTGCCTGCGCCTGCGCGCGCGGCGCTTCGGCCGCCTGCTTCCAGCGCTCCTGAATCTCGTGCAGCTCGCGCGCGGCTTTCTCGACATCCTCGGGGTTGCACCCTTCCGGCGTGTCGAACCCGTATTTGGTGCGCAGCGCTTCCGTCTTCGCGATCAGCTCCTCCTGCACCGCGGCGTTCGCGAATCGCTTCCACTCGTCCATTTCACGAAGCTCGTGCACCTTCGGCGATATCGCCGCATGGGCCGCGCGGAGCCTCTCGATGGTCGCCTGGCGATCGCGCTCGGGGAGCGCCGGCGGCGCTTCGAGCGCGTGACGCAGCTCCCGCGCGATACGGTCCGCCTCACGCAGCGTCAGATCTTCGGCGCCCGAGCGTGAATTCGCACGGTCGATGAGCTGATCGAGCCGTTGCAGGTGCTGCCTCAGCGCGCGCTCCGCGGCGGCACGCTTCTCCTCCGCGCGCAGTCTGACGCGGGCGTCCGCGGCCGCGAATTGCTCGCGCACGTCCGGATCGAGGTCGTCGGACTTCGGAAAGAGCTCCGCCCATTCGCGCTGAACCGCATCCCACTGGTCGCCGCTGTGTTCCTCTGCGTTCGAGAGGCGCTCGGCTTCCGCGGCGAGCTCCGCCAGCCTGCCGTGAATGCGATCGCGTTCCTGCAGGTTCTGCTGCCGCTCGGCGGCGCGCCGGCAGGCTTCTTCGAATCGTGCATGCAGCTGGTCGTCCTGGATTTCCGCTGCGGACGCGGCCGGCATGCCCTCCCACTCCGCGCGCGCGCGCGCGATCTCGTCGAGTGCGTCCGCGGCGCGCGTCTGTTCCAGCCGCTCGCAAAGAGCGGCGCGCGCCTGCCGCAGCGACGCATCGCGCTCGATGACGGCGCGCCGCTCGGCGGCCTCGCGTTCCTGCCGGTCGATCGCGGCACGCGCGGTTTCGACGAGCGCGCTGAATCTGCCGGCGGTGTCCGCATCCTGTTCGAACGCGCCATTCGCGGCGGCTTCGCGCCACTCCTCCTCCGCGGCGGCGAGGCGGTCGGCCGCGCCGGGCATGGCCGGCGATGCCCCGATGGCCTCGACCCGTGCGAGGATCGCGGCGATGCGCTGTTGCCACTGTTCGAGCGCCGCCCGCCGCGCCGCCTCCGCTTCGTCAATCGCCTGCAGCATGGCACGCGCCCTCTTGGCAACGGATTTGTTCTTCGCGCGGTTCGACACGGTTTCCAGCGTCTCGCGCGCATCGGGTGATGCGGGATCGACGCACTTCTCGAGCGCCGCGATCCCCGCGTCCTTGTGATCAGTTTTCAGCGCGACGTTCAGCAGTTCAGCGGGATCGCCGACACGTGCGACCGCGGCGAGCGCGGTCTCGCCGTCGTCGGCATGCCGGGCGACACTGCCGAGGGTCTTCACCTCGTGGATTCGGCCGAGCGCCGCGGCGCGAACCGTGTCGTGGGGCGACGATTTCGCAACCGTCGAGAACTGCCGGGGGTCATCGAGACCGTCGAGCGCAAGCGCGGCGTTCGCGTCGTTGGCCGCAGGCGCGATCGCGATCGCGACGAGACGGTCGGTGATCTGCCGCCGCACACTCTCGTCGTGCTCCGAACGCGCCAGCCGCGCGAGCAGCGCGACATCGTCGAGGCGCGCGATGGCCGCCGAGCGTACCCGGACGTCCTCGTCGCGCGTCGCGAGTTCGTCAATCACGCTGCGGTGTTCCGGGTCGGCGGGGATTTCGGCGACGGCGGCGGCGCGGATCGCAGGATCCGTGTGCCTCCAGCGGGGTTGCGGCTTGAAACGATCCAGGAACGACATTCAGGGAGCCTTGCAATCCCTGAATCGCGGCAAGGAAATTACGCGGTCAGTAACTTCCTTTTTCGAGATTCGGGATTCGTTAACCGCTTGACTCTTGCATGAGCCACTCGGCGATCTGCTCCCGGGTCATTCGATGGTCGTCGTTCAGGTGGACGATCATCGAGGCCAGCGGCAGCCGCTTGGAGCAGCCCTGAGGGCACTGTTTGGTCATCTCGTCCAGGCACCGGAACAACCGTTCGAGATGATCCGGAATCAGCTTTCCGTGCTGGCGCGGGAGGTGGTAGACCCCCTCGTAGACCGCGCCAAGGGCACAGGATCCGCCCTTCTCGTCGAAATAACTGCCAAAGCACTGCGGACCGCGGGTCGAGCCGACGCGGATGAATTCCGCGAGCTCGCGCTGCT